>NZ_JBDGJK010000002.1:0-499884 GCF_057656935.1 Variovorax sp. Soil_C_33 | reverse complement strand
CGCCAGCCAGATCGCGCGTGCATCGGCAGCGTCGTCCTTGTTGCTGCGCACAAACGCGCGCACCTGGCGCGCCGGCAGCAACTCCACCCGGTGTCCGAGACTGCCCAACACCCGCGCCCAGTGGTGCGCACTGCCGCACGCCTCCATCGCCACGCGCGCCGGCTGCAACTGGGCGAAGACTTCGCCCAGCCTGGCCCGAGCGAGCTTCTTGCGCCCGATCTCGCCTGTCTCGCCATCAACCCAATGAAGTTGCATCACGTTCTTTGCAATGTCCAAGCCATACGTCGTACGATTCATTTCGGGGCCTCCGTCTGCAAGTGGTTGCCAATCGAACTTCCACTTTGGCACTCGATGCCGTCGACTGCGAGGCCCCCTTCATCCCCCGTACCTCCGCTACCGCAGTCGATCAGCGAGGGGGAGGCGTCCATACCATCTCCTTGTCGTGGTCTCGAGGGGATTCAGGACTCGATCGGCAGGCCCAGGCTCAAGGGCACGTGCAGGTAGCCGCGAAAGCGCGCCCGGCCGCCGCGCACCACCGGCCCGCAGAGCCGGTAGTCGGGAAAGCGCGCGAGGAAGGCGGCGATCGCGATGCGCCCTTCGAGCCGCGCCAGGTTCATGCCCACGCACTGGTGCGTGCCCGAGCCGAAAGCCAGGTGCCGGTTCGGCGAGCGCGTGATGTCGAGCTGGTCCGGCGCGTCGAACACCGCCGGATCGCGGTTCGCCGCGCCGATGGCGAGCGTGATCAACGTGCCGGCCGGCACCTCGACGCCGCCCACGTTGGCGGCGGCGCGGGTGATGCGGTTGCCCAGCTGGTTGGAGCTCTCGAAGCGCAGGAACTCCTCGATTGCGGTCTTGATGAGCGACGGGTCGTCGAGCAGGCGCTGCTTCTGCTGCGGCCATTCGAGCAGGGCGACCAGGCCGTTGCCGATCAGGTTGGTGGTGGTCTCGTGGCCGGCGTTGAGGATGAAGATGCAGTTCTGGTAGAGCTCGTTCTCGCTCAACCTGTCGCCGCCGTCCTCCTCGCCCTGGATCAGCCGCGTGAGCACGTCGTGCGCCGGATCGCCGGGATGGCGCCGCCGCTCGGCCACCAGGGTGCGCAGGTAGGCCACCATCTCGGTCACGGCGCGGTTGCCGGCTTCCATCTGGGCCTCGGTCAGCCGCGGCTCCAGCGCGCCCAGGATCGCGAGCGACCAGTTGCGCAGCGGCTCGCGCTTCTCGCGCGGCACGCCCAGCAGGTTGCCGATGATCTCCACGGGAATCGCGGCGGCGAAGTCCTCGATCAGGTCGACCTCGCCGCCGGCGCGCTGCCGCTCTTCCATGCGGTCGAGCAGGCCGTTCACCAGGTGCACGAGCCCGTCCTCCAGCGACTCGATGGCCTTGGGCGTCAGCGCGCCGGCGATCAGCCGGCGCACGCGCGTGTGCAGCGGCGGGTCGTTGAACACCAGGCTGGTCGTGTGGTGCTGGTAGAGCGGACTGCCCGCGCCGTACTTGGGCGCGTACTCGGCGTGCTTGTCGGAGCTGAAGGTGTGGGTGTCCTTGTAGACGGCCACGCAGTCGGCATGGCGCGTGAGCAGCAAGGAACCGTCGGGCATGCGCCGCACCGGCGTCGCCTCGCGCAGCGCGGCGTACCAGGGATAGGGGTTCTCGTAGAAGTCCGGGCCGAGGCTGCGCAGGTCGAAACCCGTGACGTCGGGCCGTTGCGAAGACTCTCCCGCACTCATCGCTACACCAGCAGCGCGTTGACGCGCCGCACGTAGGCGGCCGGGTCGGCCGGCAACCCGCCCTCGGCCAGCAGCGCCTGGTCGAACAGGATGTTGGCCAGGTCCTCGAAGTGCTCGGAGCCGTCGAGCTTCTTGACCAGCGGGTGCTCGGCATTCACTTCCAGCACCGGCCTGAGTTCCGGCGCGGGCTGGCCGGCCTGCTTGAGCATGCGCGCGAGCTGGGTGCTCATGCCGCCGTCCTGCACCACCAGGCAGGCCGGCGAATCGACCAGGCGCGTGGTCACGCGCACGTCCTCGGCCTTGTCCTTGAGGGCTTCCTTGAGGCGCTCCAGCATCGGCTTGAAGGATTCGGCCGCTTCTTCCGCGGCCTTCTTCTCGGCCTCGTCCTGCAGCTTGCCCAGGTCGACCGCGCCCTTGGCCACGCTCTGCAGCGGCGTGCCGTCGAACTCGGTCAGGTAGTTGAGCGCCCATTCGTCCACGCGGTCGGTCATCAGGAGCACCTCGATGCCCTTCTTCTTGAAGATCTCGAGCTGCGGGCTGTTCTTGGCCGCGGCCAGGGTGTCGGCCGTGATGTAGTAGATCGCCTCCTGGCCTTCCTTCATGCGCGACTTGTAGTCGGCGAAGCTCACGCTCACGGTGTCGCTGGTGCTGGAGGCGAAGCGCAGGAGCTTGGCGATGCGCTCGCGGTTGGCAAAGTCCTCGCCCAGGCCTTCCTTGAGCACGGCGCCGAACTCGGCATAGAACTTCGCGTACTTGCCCGACTCGTCGCTGTACTCGGCCGCGGCTTGCGCGGCCAGCGTGGTGTCGGCCGCGTTCTTGTCCACCGCATCAGTCACCCCTTCGCCCGGTTCGGGCGCCGGCACGCTCTCGCCGGAGCCGACATCGAGCTTGCCTTCGTTGCTCTGGCCGGCCGCCTTCTGCTTCTTGGCCAGGTCTTCCAGCATGCCGAGCACGCGCTTGGTGCTGCCTTCGCGGATCGCCTTCACGTCGCGGCTTTCCTGCAGCAGCTCGCGGCTCACGTTGAGCGGCAGGTCGGCCGAATCGATCACGCCCTTGACGAAGCGCAGGTAGCTCGGCAGCAGCGCTTCGGCGTCGTCCATGATGAAGACGCGCTTGACGTAGAGCTTGACGCCCGCGCTCTTCTCGCGGTTCCACAGGTCCATCGGGGCCTTGGACGGGATGTAGAGCAGCTGCGTGTACTCGGTCGTGCCCTCGACGCGGTTGTGGCTCCAGGCGAGCGGCGCCTCGAAGTCGTGGCTGATGTTCTTGTAGAACTCGACGTACTGCTCCTCGTCGATGTCCTTCTTCGGCCGGCTCCACAGCGCATTGGCCTGGTTGACCGGCTCCCACTCGCCGGTCTTGACCATCTGGCCGCCCTTGTTCTCCTCACCCTCTTTCCACTCTTCCTTCTCCATCAGGATGGGCAGGGAGATGTGGTCGGAGTACTTGGAGATGATGGACTTGAGCTTCCACAGGTTCAGGTATTCCTCGGCATCCTCGCGCAGGTGCAGCGTCACGCTGGTGCCGCGCTGCGGGCGCGCGATGGTGTCGACCTCGAAATCGCCGGCGCCGGCGCTGACCCAGCGCACGCCTTCCTCGGCGGGCAGGCCCGCGCGGCGCGACTCGACCGTGATCTTGTCGGCCACGATGAAGCCCGAATAGAAGCCCACGCCGAACTGCCCGATGAGCTGGGCATCGGCCTTCTGGTCGCCCGAGAGCTTGCTCATGAACTCCCGGGTACCGCTCTTGGCGATGGTGCCCAGGTGGTCGATGGCCTCCTGCTGCGACAGCCCGATCCCGTTGTCGGCGATCGTGATCGTCTTGGCTTCCTTGTCGAAGGAGACGCGCACCTCCAGCGTGGGCTGCTCTTCATAGAGGCCCGGCTGGTCGATGGCCTCGAAACGCAGCTTGTCGCAGGCATCCGACGCGTTCGAGATCAGCTCCCTCAGGAAGATTTCCTTGTTGGAGTAGAGCGAATGCGTGACCAGGTGAAGCAGCTGCGCGACTTCGGCCTGGAAAGGGAGTTTGGTCTTGGAGAGAGTCATGGAACGAGAAGAACGAAGAAAAAAGACGTCGCCTCAGGCGAATCGACAACTTTACAAGACCCCGCCGCCGCGAGCCATCCGAAAGAAATGCCCGCCTTCGCCGACGGGCCGCCGCAGGCTGCGTGGCAAAGGCGCGACAGATTACAAAGTACTACTTCGTAACTATTTAACGAAAGTTCTCTTCTCGTTATGGAAGAGAACTAAATGCCGTCTCAACTTGTAGGCCATCGCCTACATTTCACCCGGCACCGAAACCAACCACTTACTCCACCGCACATGAAAAAACTTCTTCTGGTCACCGCGCTTGCCGCGATCGCACCCCTGGCCGCTCACGCCGAGTCGAACTTCACCACCGCCGCTGGCGCCCAGAGCGCCGCCGCCAAGCTCGACTTCAGGGTCGTCGTTCCGAAGGTGCTCTTCCTGCAAGTCGGTACCGGCACCAACCTCGCCAACAACGCGACGGTGGACAAAGTCAGCTTCGACGTGCCGGCCGGCGCCATCGGCAACGGCACTGCCGTGGCCGGTACCGGCGGCGACCTGGCCGGCGGCGGCGTCACGGTCCGTGTGCTCGGCAACAGCGGCACCGTCAGCCTGACCAACGCGACCTCGGGCCAGCTGAGCAGCGGCGTCGCCGGCAACCCGACCGTGCCGTGGACCGACATCGTCGTGACCGCAGGCGCACTGGCCACGACCACCACCGGCTACACCAACGCGGCCATCGCTCACCCGCCGTTCAACAACGCAGCCGGCGGCGGCGCTTCGGCGGCGGCCACCACGCTGGCCGCTTCGGCCGGCCTCGTGCGCCGCGAAGGCAGCTGGACCTTCGCCTATGCCAACACGGCCACGCTGCCGGCCGGCACCTACGGCGACACCGTGGGCAACAACGGCCGCGTGACCTACACCGCGACCGCTCCCTGATCGCTGCGTTGTCACCACTTTTTCGCGCCCGGCGCGCCGCACTGGCGCTCGCCGTGCTAGGCGGCGGCTGGCTGCCCGCGGCGCACGGCTTCACGGTCGCCATCACCCCGGGCACCCGCGCGCTGTTTCTTCAGGTGGGTGTCGGCACGATGACGGGCGGGACCTTCAACAATCGCGGCACGCCCGGCAACAACACGACCGTCAACACCGTCTCGGTCACCGTTCCCGCAGGCCAGCTCGGCTCGGGCACGGCCCAGGCCATGACGACCGACAGCACCGTCACGGCCAGTCCCTGGGACGGCTTCGCGTTCTGCACCTCGCCGGCCACCACGGGGCAGGTGTACGTGGGCGGCTTCTACCGGGTGCCGGGTTCCAGCAACGCCGGCCCGGCGACGCTGTCCGTCACCACGCCGTCAAGCCTGACCGGCGGCGGCAACACCATCCCCTTCAGCAGCATCGCCTGGACCTCATCCGGCAACAACGACACGACGACGACGATCCCCAGCGCCACATTCACCGGCGGCGCCCAGACCTTGCTGTCGGTCACCCGCAACAACTGGTTCGAGAGCTGCCTGGCCTTTCGCTACCTCAATACCCAGTTGGTCCCCGCCGGCACCTTCACCGGCACAGCCACTTACACGCTCACCGCACCATGAAGAGCCGCGCGTCGCTTGCCATGCTGACCGGCCTGCTAGCCATGGCCGCGGGCCTGCCGGCCGGCGCCGCGACCTTCAGGGTCGACGACACGGGCACCTACGTGAGCCAGCCGGTCACGCCGATGCGCTGGCGCCAGCTGGCACCTGGCCGCGCGGGCGACCACACGATCGAAGGCCGCGTGGCCGTGGCGCTGCGGCTCAACCTGTCGCCCTGGCTCCACCGGCCGGCGCGCATCTACATGTCCCTGGCACCGACCGAAGGCGAGCAACTGGTCGCCGCGTGGCGCACCCAGGGCCGGCTGCTGCCGGGCACGGTCCGCGGCGGCAGCCGCACGCTGGTGTTCGAGGGCGTGGTGCGCGAGGCATTCCTGCAGGAAAGCCTGGTGCTCGATCTGACGGCCGACGGCCGCAAGGTGGAGCGCGCGCAATCCCTGCAATTCTTTTTCGAGATCGAGGTATCGCCGTGACGCGCCGAGCCGCACCTTTCCGCCGCGGGCACTCCGCGGCCTTTCTTCTCGCGACCGGCATCGCCGCGTCGACCATCGGCGCTACAGCACAGGCGCAGTTTTCGCTTGCCGTGTCGCCGCCGCGCTTCGAGCTGTCGGCAAAGCCCGGCGAGCGGGTGCGCGAGGTGATCGAGCTCACACACCGCGACACACAGACCGGCGCCTACAAGCTCAAGACCGCGGACTGGACGTTCAGGCCCGACGCCTCGGTCGACTTCAGCGACGAGCTGCTGACCGGCAGCTGCCGGCCCTGGGTCGCGATCGAGCGCCGCGATCTCAGCATCACGCCCGGACGCCCCTACCGCTTCCGCTTCGAAGTGACGCCGCCGGCCGATACGCCGCCGACGGAGTGCCGCTTCGCGGTGATGATCGAAGGCCAGCAGCCCGCGGCGGCACCGGGCGTTCCGGTCGCGCTGGGCGCGCGCATCGGCGTCATCGTCTATGTGGCGGTGGGCGACGTGGCGCCGCAGCTGGAACTCGCGGGCAGCTCGGTCCAGACGGTCGATGGCCAGGCCACGCCGATGCTGAAGATCCGCAACACCGGCACCGCGCACGGCCGGCTGGCCGGCTTCCTCTCCGGCACCGATGCGAGCGGCACGGCCCTGGAGCTGCAGGCCAGCACCACCCCCATCATGGCCGGCGAGACGCGCGACATCGCGCTCGTGGCCAACAAGCCCGGCGACACCGAGACGGCCGTCGCCGTGCGCTTCCCGATCACGGTCACCGGCAAGCTGGAGTGGGGCAAGAACGGCTCGCTGCCGATCAATCAACGCTTCACCCGATGAAACGCTGGCTCCGATGCAGCGCCCTCGGACTGTGCGGCGCGGGCCATGTGCTGGCCGGCGCGCCGGCATGGGCACAGGCCGCGCCCGCCGCCACGGTGGCGCAGCCCGAGGCGGCCGGCTATGCCGACCGCGTGCTCGACGACAGCCCGCAAGCCGAGCCGGCCGCCGAGCCTGAGGTCCGCGACACGGGCTGGCCGCGCGGCTGGAGCATCGAGGGCCAGTCGACCCAGCAGAGCGGCGTCGTGCGCCAGCGCAGCCAGTCGCTGCTGTTCTCCGGCTACCTGGACACGCCGAACTACGGCACCTTCTCGGCCAATGCCAACCTCAACCGCGACGCCGCGCCGGTGAACGGCCTCGGCCTGGTGGGCAGCACCGGCACGCCCTACAGCGTGGTGCCCTACAGCTACCGCACCGGCAGCACCTGGCGCATCGACCAGCGCGGCATGCCCTTCGACGGCGGCTGGTTCGGCAACAACAGCGTCGGCAACATCAACATGGCGGCGACGCCGCTGGCGCGCGGCGTCGGCCGCGTCTACCTGCCCAGCCTGCCGATCGAGGGCGTTGCCGCCAGCCTGGAACAGCCGGGCCGGACCACCTTCAATGCCTCGGCCGGCCGCCTCGGCTACTTCGACGGGCTCTCCTTCCAGGGCTTCTCGGCCGGCCGCGGCACGGCCGCGAGCGCCGGTGCGCAGACCCAGCTGACGGGCGGCGACGGCCCGCTCGCGCCGGGCCGCACCGACGCGGCGGTCCAACTGATCGAGACGCGCGACTTCAACGCCAACGGCGTGCCCGGCTTCGCCCAGAACACGCGCTCGCTCTGGACCGCCGTGTCCTGGCAGGGCCTGGCGCCCTGGGCCGATTCGCTGGGCAG
This sequence comes from Variovorax sp. Soil_C_33, assembly GCF_057656935.1. Taxonomy (NCBI): domain Bacteria; kingdom Pseudomonadati; phylum Pseudomonadota; class Betaproteobacteria; order Burkholderiales; family Comamonadaceae; genus Variovorax; species Variovorax sp. Soil_C_33. Next base: position 492,382 of record NZ_JBDGJK010000002.1, on the reverse strand, counting down.
CGGCTTCGGCGGCGTCGCCGACAAAGTGGGCGGCCTGCGCGTCCAGGCCAACCTGGCGCACAGCGCCGGCCGGCCTTCGGACGCATCATCCTTCGCCCCGCGCGATTCCGCCAGCGGCGGCTGGATCGATGCCGCCTGGCGCACCGAGCTGCTGCAGCAGGCCGCCTCGGTGTTCTATTTCGAGCCCTCGCTGCGCTGGGGCGGCGATTCGCTGCCGAGCGATTTGCGCGGCGCCTCCTGGCGCGGCGACATCTCGACGCGCCAATGGCAGCTCGGCACCAACATCGAAGTGAGCGACAGCGTGAGCGGCCAGCAGCGCGGCTCGGTGTTCGGCAACCTGTTCGGCCGCTATCGCTTCGACTCGCGCGACGCGCTCTCGGCCACCCTCGCCGCGCGCACCGGCACCTTCGCCGCGCAATCGGCCCAGCTGACCTGGGAGCACAAGTCCGACTGGGGCTACACGCAATGGCGCACCGACATCGCTCACGGCACCGGCCTGCGCGTGCTGCGCAGCGGCGTCGACCACGCCTGGAACGTGGGCGAGACGCAGACCCTCTCGACCTCGCTGGCGCTCGAGCAGTCGCGCGAGGCCGGCAACAGCGCGCGCACCGTGCACTGGGGCGTGCTCGGCACCACGCCCCTGGTCGCGGGCGCTCGCCTCGACCTGAGCCTGCGCGGCAGCAACGGCATCGGCGGCAACGAATCGCGCTTCCTGAGCGCCAATGCGCGCCTGTCCTGGCCGCTCGGCCTGGGCTGGTCCTTCATCGCCCAGTACACCGCGGCGCGCGGGCAGGAGTCGCTCAATCCGGCAGTGGTCTCGGCGCTGACGGCGGCGACCTTGCAGCCGGTGCTGGTCACGCCCTACAGCCGCGCCTTCATGGTGGCGCTGCGCTACGAGAACCGGGCCGGCCTGGCCAGCGCGCCCATCGGCGGCATGCCCGGCACCGGCGCGGGCCGGCTCGAAGGCCACGTGTTTTTCGACCAGGACAATAACGGCCGGCGCGAAGCGAACGAGGGCGGCGTCGCCAGCGTGACGGTGGTGCTCGATCGCCGCTACGTGGCGCGCACCGACGCCCAGGGCTTCTACAGCTTCCCGTCCGTGGCGGCCGGCAGCCACGAGATCGAACTGATCCAGGACAACCTGCCGCTGCCCTGGAGCAGCGCGGGCTCGGCTTCGCGCCGCGTCGACGTGTACGTGCGCGACACCGCCTCGGCCGATTTTCCGATCCATAAAGAGCGCTGAAGCGCGGCCTTTGTCTCGCGGCGGCGCGTTTCGCACGCGTCCTACGACCTAAGTCGGTTGCGCTGCACTGCAGCATGGTATTTACTGGCCGGCAACGGAGGCCACGGATCCCGCCGACCCTTCATTTTTCCGTGACTCCGCCGATATCCAAGGGACCGGTCGTCGATGCGACGCCTGGCTGTCCTGCTTTTTCTTGGGTGCCGCCATATGTACGGAAGCGCGTTCTCATCGGGGGTTTGCATGAAAAGCGCCCTCTCCGCCCTGCTGCTGCTGCCGCTGGCCTGCACAGCCGAGACCGCCGTCGGCGTGAACAGCGCGACCGGCGCCCTGAACTTCACGGTGATCATTCCGCCCGTGTTCCGCGTGCTGCAGGTGACGCCGGTGACGGACGGCTACGAATACCGCGTCTGGACCAACAAGCCCAGCGTGATGCTCAACGGCCGCGAATACCGGTTCCACCGCGTCGGCGAGACGACGCTGAAGATTCCGACGCCGCCGCAGCGCCTGCTCCTGGTGCACGGTCTCTGAGCAGCGTCCTTCAGTGGCTGCTGCCGGACGTCGGCATCGGCGCGGTCGACTGGCCCGGCAGTTCGGTGCCGGTTGCATGGGCGGCGGCCACGGCGCCCGCGTAGACATCGTCGCTCGACATCGTCGAAACCGGCATCGGCGCCGCGGTCGACTGGCCGATCGATTCGGTACCGCTCGCATGCGCGGCAGCGACGGCACCGGCACCCACCTCGGCGCTCACCGGCGAATTCATCTGCAGCGGGTGGTAGTCGGAGCCGTCGGTGATCTCCTGCGCCTGCGCGAGCGCAGCGCCGAAGGATGCGATGGCGGCCGCGGCTGCGAGCGCCATCATGCGTGTGGATGCGTGCATGGTTGTCTCCTCGACAAGAATGGCCGATCGCCGCGGTGCGACATGCGCTGCGCCGGATCGACCTTCGAGGACTCTAGGAAGCCACGCTTAGAACAAGCTGACCTCGCTCGACGAAGGCCTTGAGCGCGTCTTCCCTCAGCACGTCGGCGCGCACGCAGAGCGCCTCGCCGCCGGCCGCGCGCAGGGCGGCCTCGATCTCGGGCCCCGGCGCTTCGCCACCGCCGCAGAAGATCACCCGGCCGCCTTCGACCGCGAAAGCAGCCCCCACGGCGCGGCCGATACCCGAGGCACCGCCGTCGACGACGATCAGCTTGCCTTCGAAACGGCCCGCGCGGCCGATCGTGCTGCGGTCCCAGTTCGCTTGCGACATGACTTGGGCGTTCCTCAGTCGGCTCGCGCCCACCAGGCGGTCGCCACCGGCGGCGCCTTCATGTCGACCGCCTGCCCGATCCCGGGCGTCATCAGGTCCACGCCGCGCGCCGCGGCGAGGGCGGTGATGCGCGCCAGCGGGTCGTGCCAGTCGTGCAGCGCCAGGTCGAAGGTGCCGTTGTGCACCGGCAGCAGCCGCTTGCCGCGCAGGTCCAGGTGGGCCTGCAGCGTCTCTTCGGGCTGCATATGGACGCCGGACCATTGGCGGTCGTAGGCGCCGCACTCGATCAGCGTGACGTCGAAGGGCCCGTACTTCTCGCCGATCGCCTTGAAGCCGTCGAAGTAGCCGCCGTCGCCGCTGAAGAACAGCTTGAACGACGGCGCCTCGATGACCCACGAGGCCCACAAGGTCGCGTTGCCGTCGAACAGGCCGCGCCCCGAGAAATGCTGCGCCGGCGTGGCGACGAAGCGGATGCCGTCCACCGTGGTGGATTGCCACCAGTCCAGCTGGCGGACCTTGGCCGGATCCACGCCCCATCCGACGAGCAGGTCGCCGACGCCCAGCGGCGCCAGGAAATGATCGACTCTTGCCGCCAGTTGCAGGATCGCGGCGCGGTCCAGATGGTCGTAGTGGTCGTGCGACAGCACCACGCCCCGGATCGGCGGCAGATCGTCGATAGCGATCGGCGGCGGATGAAAGCGCTTCGGCCCGGCCCACTGCACCGGCGAGGCGCGCTCGGAGAACACCGGGTCGGTCAGCCAGAAGGCGCCTTGCAGCTTCATCAGCACGGTCGAGTGCCCGAGACGCACCAGCGTCTGGTCGGGCGCGGCCAGCAGCTGCTCGCGCGTGAGGCTGGCCACGGGCAGCGGCGCGGCGGGCGAGGCCTCGGCCGGCTTGTCGAACATGAAGCGCCAGAGGACCCTGGGCATCTCGCGCCAGCCGACGGTCTGGGGCGTCACGGGGTTGCGAAAACTGCCGTCGCGGAACTGCGGTGATTCGGCATGGCGGGCGGTGCCGCAGGCGCTCAATCCGAGGGTGGTCATGAAGGCGATCAGGAGGAAGAACAGCGCGGCGGCAAGCGGCCGCGCCCGGTGGATGGGCGCTGCCAATCAGAGCCTGCCGGCGCCGGCCGCGGTGCGCTGATCCAGCGGATTGCGCATCGTCGAGATCACCTTGCTGTTGACGCGCGAACCGGAAGACACGTTCTGGTCCGGCGCGTAGGCTGCGCGCATCGCTTCCTTCGCCACGGCGGAACGGTCGGCGACCGCCTTGAAGGGTTCCGCGCCGCGCGAACCGCGCACCACGTTCTGGTTGGGGGCGGCGGCGGTGCGAATCGCTTCCGCATCCACATCGGCGCGGCTCAGGCTCGAGGCGTGGGTGTGCACGCCGTCGTAGCTTTCGGCCTGGGCGGCGATCGAGCCCAGCGCGGCGAGGGCGCTGAAGACAGTGACGGCGAGAAACTTCAGGGAGGCTGCTTGCATGGTGGTGAACTCCAGGGACTGGGATGACTGGCGGGTCTCGCGCCGCATGCGGCATGCATCACGGCTGACCCGGGGTTCACTCTAGGCAGGCAGATTGAGCCGATCGTTAGGGAAGAATTAGGCGAGGGTTAGCCGAGTCCTGCGGCCCTTCTCTGCATGCGGCCAGCCGATCAAGGCTTCATCGCCGCCTGCGGTTCACGAAGAGACGGCCATGATTCCGTGGCCGAGAAGCGCTGGACCATCCGGGTCTTACATGCGCTTTCGCGCTCGGTTTCGAGCGCCGCGATGACGATCCATTGCGCAGGATCCTGCTGAAGATCTTCGGCCAGCGCACCCGCAATCACGGGCGAGAGCCGGCCCCTGCTGCGTGCGGTGCGCAGCGCCTCTTCCGACAGGCCGAGCTTTCGCGCCCACACGCGCAGGTTGTCTTTTTCGAGCGCCATTTTCAGGAGGTCCATCGTCGTGGTTGGCCGACGGGAGACAACCGGCTGATTGAAGATGCTCATCATGGAAGGACTTGTTGACATTGGATTGGCGCTCAGAGGCAATGCGCGCCCGAATGCGTCAGCGTCCCGCGGCTTGCAAAAAGATCGAGCAGGCTGCGTCCCACTCGCGTGATTTCGTCGACCGTCGCAGGCAGCTGCCCATGCGAGGAGTCAAGTCCGCCCGGCACTCGCTCAGCGTCGGGAATGGCTGCCTTGATCGAGCCGCCCAGCTTCAGGATCCTCAAGGTCTCGATCTCGTCGTGGTCCACGACATGAACAGGCAGTCGCGCGTTCGCCAGCCGGCGCAGCAGTTCGATGGGTTGCGGATACGACCCGTTTGGCGTTCTGTATGAGTGGTTCATGCGTTGTGTCGAGATTGTGGCAGGCAGGTTTCGGTGCTGAGCGCACTGGGGCCGCGATGCGTGTGGAGCGCGAATGTAGTGACGCGATTCGCGCTCGGCAATCGACTTGACAATGCATGAGAATTGCCGCGCGCAAGCTGGCCCCGCAGCGCGAGCTCCGCGCCGTGTATGCGTCTTTTTTGGTGAAAACCGAGAGCGAATTGACATTGCTTGACATTCCCTGCCCTGGCCTGCCCTGGAGGCCCCGTACACTTCGTTGCCTCACGAAGCCGGCAGTCGGCGCCGGGCGCTCACTGGAAGGTCGAAGAAGAAAATGCGAGTTGCGGCACTGGACGACGACGTCGATCAGTTGGACCTCGTCAAGTGCACGTTGCAGGCGATCGGGCATGACTGCCATGTGTTCGCCGAAGGCGCCGCATTGCGCCGCGAGCTGCAGCGCGAGACCTTCGATCTTCTCGTCCTGGATTGGCACCTGCCCGACATCACCGGACCGGAGATCGTGCGCTGGGTCCGGGCCAATCTGCAGGACCGCATCCCCATTCTTTTCGTGACCAACCGCCATGAAGAGCGCGACATCGTCGAGGGACTGGCGGCGGGAGCGGACGACTTCATGGTCAAGCCCATGCGTGTCGGCGAACTGGCCGCCCGCGTGCGTGCGCTGCTGCGGCGCGCCTACCTGGACGCGCAGCCGGAAGAGCAGGTCTGGGGACGCTACCGCTTCGTGCTTGCCAACCGCCAACTGGAGATCGACGGCAGACCTGTTGCGCTGACGCAGAAGGAGTTCGATCTCGCCCTGTTCCTGTTTCGCAACTCGGGGCGCCTGATTTCGCGGCAGCACCTGCTGGAGACGATCTGGGGCGCGAGCAATCCGCCGGGAACCGAGCTGATGTCGCGCTCCCTGGACACGCACATCTCGCGTGTGCGCAAGGTGCTCGGCTTGCGACCGGAAAGCGGCTACCGCCTGGCCTCGATCTACGGGCAGGGCTATCGATTCGAGACGATCGCGAGCGATGAGAGCAGCGCGGCCTGAGCCTGCGGCGGGTGCCGCAAGCCGTCGGGCAGGCGCGCGCTTCGCGCGCTGGTCGGTCGGCGTTCACCTGGCGCTGCATGCCGCGTTGGCGCTCGCGCAGGCTCCGGCTTCGTCGCCGGATCTGGTGCATGCGGTGCAGCCCGGCGAAACGCTCTTCGGTCTTGCCGAGCGCTACACGGGCCGCGCCGATCGCTGGCTTCAATTGCGCAACCACAACGGGATTGCAAATCCGCATCGGATCGCACCGGGCACCCGGGTGCGCATTCCCGCCGCGCTGCTGAGCTTCGCCCCGACCTTTGCGACAGTGCGCCATGTCACGGGCAGCGTTCGCCAGCTTGCTGCGCCAGACGTCCAGGCGCAGCCGCTGCAGCCGGGCGCACGGCTGGCGGAAGGCACGCGCATCGAGGTGGGCGCCGACGGCTACGTGCGGCTTCAGATGAGCGACGGCTCGACGGTGCGCATACCCGCCAATTCCCGGGTCCGCCTGGTCAGCGTGCGGCGGCAGGACGCCTCGCAGGCCAGCGACACGCTCATCCAGCTGGAGGCGGGCCGCGTGGACGCATCGGCGCAACCGCAGCGCAACAAGGCGAGCCGCTTCGAGATCCGGACACCGCTGGCGGTGGCCAGCGTGCGCGGCACCGAGTTCGGCGTTGCCATCCAGGCCGACGCCGCAGTCACCGGCGAGGTCACACAGGGCAACATCGACCTGAGAGGCCGCCGCCCTCCTGGCGGGCGCGGCATCCGGCAGCACCGGCTTCGCGAGGGACAGGGCGCCCGCGTGAGCAGCGCTGGCGTGATGGGGCCGGTGCGCACCTTGCCGCAAGCGCCCGACCTGGCGGGGCTGCCGGACACGGTGACCGACATCGATTTCGTCCGCCTGCCGCTGCCCGCCGTCGCGGGCATTGCGGCCTACCGTGTCCGGATCTCCACGGACCCGGCGCTGGAGCAGGTCGTGCGCAACGGCGTGTCCGCGGGCGGCGAGCTGCAGTTCGCCGGCCTCGAGGACGGCAGCTACATGGTCGGCGCGCGTGCCGTGGACGATTGGGGGCTGTCGAGCCGCGAGAGCACGCGCACGCTGCGGGTCAAGGCGCGTCCGGTGGCACCGCTCTCCCAGCGCCCCGCGCCCGGAGAAAGAATCGTCGGCAGCGCGGTCGAGTTCAGCTGCGCGCAGCCGGCCGGCGTCCACCGCTTCAGGCTGCAGGTCGCGAGCGACGAGGGCTTCCAGGCGCTATGGGTCGACGATGCGGCACTCACCGAATGCCGGCGTTCGGCCACGCTGGCGCCGGGTCGCTACTTCTGGCGCGTGGCATCCGTGGGCGTGGCGCCCGACGGCACGCAGGACCAGGGCCCCTTCAGCGGCAGCCGGGCCTTCGAGATGGTCGAGCCGCCTCCGGCGGCCCCCCCGCCCAAGGTGAGCAGCGACGACGCAACGCTGCAGCTGTACTGGTCCGCCCAGCCGGGCTACCGCTACCTCGTGCAGGTCGCGCGTGACGGCGGCTTCGCCGATCTCGTGCATGCCGACACGCGGTCCGAGGCCTCCCTGCGTCTGGCGGACCTGCCGCCGGGCAACTACCACGTGCGGATCCAGGCGATCACCCCCGAAGGCGAGGCCGGCAGTTTTTCCCCGCCGCAGGTCGTGCGGATCGAGGCGGTGCTGCGCGACGCCAGCGGCGCCGCCGTCCGCGATGCGGGCGGCAGTCCGGTCGGCCGCCAGTAACGTCGTGTCCAGCAAGCCCATCACTGCACGTCTTCGCCTGCCCTCGCGCTGGGTCGAATGGCTGACGCTCTCGATCATCGCCATCGGCCTGGTGTTCGCGTTGGAGCGATCCGGGTGGCTGCAGGGACCGAACCGGCTGCTCCAGGACACGCTGATGTTCATGCAGGAGCGCGAGGTCGATCGCGGCGACGTGGTCATCGTCGGCATCGACGACAAGAGCATTGCCGCCCTGGGACGATGGCCGTGGCGGCGATCCTTCCACGCCGAGCTGATCGACCGCATCGACAAGGACGCGCCGCTGGCGATCGGATTGGACGTGCTGCTGACCGAGGCGGACGAGCGCTTCCCCGGGGACGACGCAGCGCTCGCCGCCGCCCTGTCGCGCAGCGGGAAGGTGGTGCTGCCGCTGATGATGCAAAGCCTGAACGGGGCGCCCTTCGTCGTCGAGCCGATCCCCGCGCTGAAGCGCCATGCAAGACGCCTGGGGCACGTGCACATCGCGGTCGACGACGACGGCGTGGCGCGGGGCGTGTACTTGCGCGAGGGCTTCGGCGAGCGTGCCTGGGACCATTTCAGCGTCGCCATGCACACGGCCGGCGCGGCCGGGCCTGAACACGCAGAAGTTCCCGCAGAACGCGAGCCCGACGCTGAAACAGCAGGCCAGGACGCCGTCTCCACCTGGCACCGTTCGCGCAAGATGATCGTGCCCTTCGCCGGACGGCCGGGTCATTTCCCGCAGGTGTCCTACGTCGACGTGCTGGACGGCAGCGTCGCCCCGGGAACGTTCAAGGGCAAGTACGTGCTGATCGGCGCCACCGCCGCCGGAATCGGCGAGGTCTACGCCACGCCCGTCTCGGCGCGGCGCTCGAAGCTGATGTCCGGAGTGGAGTTTTCTGCCAACGTGCTCGACAGCCTGGAGAGCCAACGCAGCATCACCTCGCTGCCTGCATGGCTCGGCGCAACCCTCAACGCCATTCCCGCGCTGCTGGCCCTGATGGGCATGGCCTTCATCGGCCCGCTGCCCGCGCTGCTGCTGACCCTCGGGCTGATGGTGGCGCTGCCCGCGGCGGCGGCCGCTGCTGCGGGCTTCGGCCTGCAGTTCGGTCCGGCTTCGGGGATGCTCGCCCTGGGCGCGAGCTATGCCTTGTGGAGTTGGAGGAAGCTCGACGCCGCCACGCGTTACCTCATGGACGAGTTCAGCCGCCTGCACGGCAAGGGCCGCACGCTGGCCGCGACAGGCAGCGCGGCCGCTTCGGGCGACTTCCTGGGCCGCCGCATCCATGCGTTGCGGCAGGTCGCCGAGCAACTGAGCAACCTGCACCGCTTCGTGAGCGACAGCCTGGAAGCCCTGCCCGACGCGACGCTCGTATGCGACAGGAAAGGGACCGTGCTGCTGGCCAACGCCGCTGCGGCGCGGCACTTCGAGGTCGCCTCGGGCGAGCTGCTGCAAGGCGCGCAGGCCGCGACCCTGATGAACGACGTGCTGTCGCAGGCGGATCGCCAACCCATCGTGCTTCCGGCGATCTTTGCCGGCCCACCCACGGTGGGCAGCACCGCGGCGCACGATGGCCGCGAGCGCGACCTGCTGGTCAAGCGGGCGCCTTCGTTCAGCGGCACCGGCGAGCACCTGGGCTGGATTCTTTCGCTCGTCGACGTGACCGAGATCCGCCAGGCGCAGCGCCAGCGCGACCACGCCATGCGCTTCCTCAGCCATGACATGCGCGCACCGCTGGCCTCCGTCCTCACGCTGCTGAGCCTGCAGCGGCAGAACCCCTCCGCGATGCCGCAGGAGCAGTTCCACGAGCGCATCGAGCGTCACGCGAAGAAGGCCCTGGGCCTGGCGGACGACTTCACGCAGCTGGTGCGTGCCCAGTCCTACAGCTACCACTTCGAACGCTGCAACCTGGTGGATGTGCTGCTCGAATGCGTGGACGACGCATGGGAAGCGACGCGCCGGCACCGGATCCGCGTGACGATGGCGCCGTCGCCGGAGGAGGCCTACAGCCTGGTCAACCGCGAGCTCATGGCCCGCGCGATCAACAACCTCCTGGGCAACGCGCTCAAGTTCTCGCCGGCGGGCTCGTCGATCACCTGCGCGGTCGAATCGCTGCCGCGCGCATGGGCCGTGCTGGTGAAGGACGAAGGACCCGGCATCGCCGAAGAACTCCGGACTCGGTTGTTCGAACCGTTCATTCGGGGAAGTGCCACGGCGAACATCGACGGAGCGGGACTCGGGCTGGCCTTCGTCAAGACCGTGGCGCAACGCCACGGCGGCAGGGTGCTGCTCGAGTCTCCGCCGGGGCGGGGCAGTGCGTTCCGGCTGATCTTGCCGCGCGCCTAGCCGGCGGCCCGCCCGCGCTGCGCATCAACCGCAGCCCACGATCCTGAATTCGACCCGGCGGTCCAGCGCATCGACCGCGTCGTCGGTGCCGCTGCCGATGATGTTCTCGCGGAAGCCCTTGCCGCTGGGCATGGTTCGCTCGCCCAGCGCGGTGGATTCGCCGACCAGCCGCTGGCGGATGTAGCGCGCGCGCTGCATCGATAGCGTGTCGTTGAACGCCACCGAGCCGGTGCGGCTGGTGTGGCCGACGATGTCCATGCAGACCCTGGCATCGGCGCTCGCTTTGGCGATCTCGCGCAGCCACATGGCGTAGGGACTGCTGATCTTGGCGTCCGACCAGAACACCGTGCCGCCGGGATTGAACAGGAACTTCACCCCGAGCTGCCGGTTGGCGATGCCGTAGGCGACGATCTTGCCGAAGGCCTGCTCGGCCTCGGCCGCGCGGCCCAGCTTCGCCGAACTCAGGTAGATGCCGTTGAGCACGCGCAGCTGTTCGCCGTTGGACGTTGCGCCGGCGGCGCTGTACCGGGTCAGCGCCTCCTCGTAGCGCTGGGCGTTGTAGTGCGTGGTGGCCTCCTTGATCAGCGGCGCCACCGCGAGGCGCTCGAGGTAGTACGGGTCCGCACGCTGGCCGGGCGGCGTGGCGGTGGTACGCACGTAGCTCTCGACGACCAGGTCCTTGGTGGGCACGGGCGTGTCGCGGTCGTAGGGCAGCGGCGTGTGGTCCAGGCCGTCGTCGCGCGCCACGGCCGAGGACTGGGCGGCCACGATGCCGGTGGCCAGCTCGGTCAGGGCCAGATCGATGCGCAGCGGGCTGCGCGCCTCGCTGACCGACAGCCGCGTCATGGTGCCGGTGAGCAGGTAGCGGGCCTTGCCCAGGTTCGCGCTTTGGAAGGGCAGGATCTCGATCGCGTCGTGCTTCGAGCCCATGCGCTCGCTGACCCGATCCTGCAGCAGCTGGGTGGCCACGGTCTGCTGGGCGCTGCCGGCGTCGATCATGGGGTCGATCACCACGCCGCGCTTGGCGCCCATCCTGGCGATGAAGGCCGGCTGCTTCTGCGTCTGCGCGACGAGGCCGTCAGTGGCCTGCGCGACGGCCTGTTCGAAGGGCACCTCGCCCTTGGCCGGCGCGGCCGGAGGCGCGGCGCAACCGGCCAGCCCCCAGGCGATCAGCACGGCGCCGGAGCTGAGCATGGCCGGCAGCCAGCGAGCGAAGGTCGTGGTGTTCATTCGCATCCTCTTCTCAGCAGGGCGGCCTCGCCGGGCAGCAGGGGTCCGAGCGAGGCCCGTTGAAGAATCTCGGCGCAGCGGTCGTCCTGCGGCACGGCTTCGGTTCGGGCGATCTGTGCCGGGGCCGGCCGCGCGGCTTGCTCGAGCGCCGGTTCGGGTGTCGCTGCCGGCGTCTCGCGCCGCGTGCTGCGCCGAGCTTCACGGCGCACCTCGCGACGTATCTCGCGCGGCGCCGGAGGTGCGGGCTCGATGGACACGCTCGCCTCCATGGTCGGGGCCGGGGTCGGCGTCGGCGCCGGCTGGATGCCCAACGCGCGCAGCGCGGCTTGGGCCGCATCGGACGGCTCTTGCGAAATGCCGCGCGGGACCGGCGGCGATGCCGCGATCGCGGGCGCCGGTGCCTCCGGCGCCGCCGGCCGGGGACCGGCCCGCACGGGCTTTGCCGGCGCGGCGCTCGCTTGCGGCAGGCTCGCGGGCGAGGCCGCCAGCGAGGCCTGCGGTGCCGTGCTTGCCGAATCGCCGAAGCGGTAGTAGCCGGCAGCGGCCAGGCCGACCAGCAGCATCGTCGCCGCCAGCGCAGCGACCTGGATCCTGCTGCCGCGGCGCGTCGCCGGTTGCGGCGCCGGATGCGCAGACCTGGCCTTCGCATCGCCCAGCTGCGCCCGGAACTCGGCCACGCTTTGCGGCCGGTTGTGCGGGTGCAGCGCCATCGCGGCATCGATGGCAGCCAGGAAGGGCACGCTGTAGCGGCCGCGCGCGAGCTCGGACAGCGGCTGCAGCGGCGTGCCCATCAGGCGCTCGATGGAGGGGACCGGCGGCCGCCCGCTGATCGCCATGTACACCACGCCGGCCAGCGCATACAGGTCGGTCCATGCGCCCTGCTTCATCGAGGCGCCGTCGCCGCACTGCTCGATGGGCGCGAAACCGGGCTTGAACACCACGGTCGGCGACGCGCCCATGCCGTCGACCACGCGCCGCGCGGCGCCGAAATCCAGCAGCACGGGACCGTCGTCGGTGAGCAGGATGTTGTCGGGCGCGATGTCGCGATGGAAGCAGCTCAGTGCATGCATGGTTCCGAGGGCATCGAGCAACGGGTGCAGCCAGCCGAGGATTTCGTCCTCGTCGGGCGCACGGCCCAGCTCGGCCAGCGCGCGCGCGAGCGTCGGGCCCGCGTAGTACGGCATCACCATGTAGGCCGTGCCGTTGCCCTCCCAGAAGTGCAGCACCCTGACCAGCGCCGGATGATCGAAGCGCGCCAGGATCCGCGCCTCGTGGACGAAGCTGCGCATGCCGACGCGGAAGCTGTCGCCGTGGCGCTGCGACTTGAGCACCACGCCGGGCGAGGCGCTGGCGCGCGACGCCAGGACGGCCGGCAGGTATTCCTTGATCGCGACATGCTGCTCGCGCACATGGTCCCAGGCCAGGTAGACGATGCCGAAGCCGCCCTCGCCGATGGGGCCGACGATCTCGTAGTCGAGCAGCCGCGTGCCCTCGGGCAGGGTGTGTGCGGTGTCGCGGGCAGGCGCGTCCCAGGCCGGCGCCTGCGTGTCGTGTGCGCCGAAGCCCGCCACCGGGCCGGGCATGGTGCGCATGTCGAGTGTGATCACGGAGGACCCCCAGTCGTGAGCGCCCACTCTACTGCGCACAGAGTACGAAAGCATTCACCGGAAGCACTAGCCGAAAGGAGGCCCCGGCGCGGGGGTGATGGATGTGACCCTAGCCTTCGCCGGCCGCCTGCTGCGCCCTCATCTTGGCGTGCACGTAGGCGCCGTGCGGGATGTAGAGCAGGTCGGCGACCTTGCGCATCAAGTGGTTCTCGTGCGCGCCCAGGGTGCCGTCGGCATAGGCAACACGCCACATGTGCTCGATCATGCGCAGCTTCTGTTCCATCTCGAAGGACTCGTTGATCCTCGAGGTGAAGCTGAAGAGGTCTGTTGCGGTCCGGGCAGTCTGCTCGGCGAGCTCCAACAGGCGCTGGATCTCGTCGTCGGCCAGCGCGAACTTGTCGCGCAGCGCGGCGATGACGGCGCGCCGCTCGGCCGCCCCGAGTTCGGGCTCGGCGCGCATCACCTCCACCAGCAGCACGGCCGTGGCCAGCTGCAGCAGGTGCTGCTGGTCTTGCGCCGAGTCGGCGGCCTCCGGCGGCCGCAGCGCATCGAACAGGTCTTTCAGGGTCTTCAGCATGGCAAAGCTCAGCCGCCCAGGTACACGCGCGCCACCAGCCCGGTGCTGCCGCGCTCGTCGTCGCTGCGGTTGCTGAGTGCAATGCGCAGGCCGTTGCGCAGGGCCGCGGTGCGCGCGATCGCGAGGCCGAGGCCGCTGCCACCGACGGAAGTGCCTGGCACGCGGAAGAAGCGGTCGAAGACGCGGGCCATGAATTCCTCCGGGATGCCCGGCCCGTTGTCGACCACGTCGACCACCGGCTGGCCCTGCACCTCGTGCAGCCGCACGTCGACCACGCCGCCTACGGGCGCGTGGCGCAGCGCGTTGTCGATCAGGTTGTCGAACACGCTGCGCAGCTCGGCGGCCGGGGCGGTGACCACGGGCGCCACCTCGCCGTCGAAGCCGACGTCGATGCGGCGCCGATCGGCCACCACCATCAGCTGGCCCAGGCTCTCGCGCAGCAGCGCCGCCACGTCGACCTGCTCCGGCGCCGCGGCTGGCGCCGCGCTCTCCTGGCGCGACAGGCGCAGCAGCTGCTCGATCAGGTGCTGGGCGCGCGTGACGCCGGCCTCGAGCTGCGCAAAGCGCTCGGACGCATCGCCTGGCGGCACGTGCGCGCGCAGGTTCTCGAGCTGCAGCCCGATGGCGGCGACCGGCGTGCGCAGCTCGTGCGCGGCGTCCTGCACGAAGCGGCGCTGCGTCGCGAAGGCTTCGCGCAGCCTGGCGAGCAGGCTGTTGAAGGCGCTCACCAGCGGCGCGATCTCGTCCGGCACGCGCGCGAGCGAGAGCTCCGACAGGCTGCGCTCGTCCTGCGCCGCCACTTCGCGCGCCACCGCATGCAGCGAGTACGAGGTGAGCCACACCACGAGCCACAGCACCGCCAGCGAGACGGGCAGCAAGAGCACGATCGGCAGGGCCGCGAACAGGGCGCGGTGCTTCACCTCGTGGTGCAGGAAGCTGCCGCTCTGCGCGATCTGCACGCGGGACTGCCCGGCCCGCGCGCCCGGCGCCGCGGTGTAGACGCGCCAGACATCGTCGTGGCGGGTACCGGTGCGCACGTCGCGCAGGCCGGGCTCGGCCTGCAGCGGCACGGCGAGCTTGGGCCACGAGCTCGCGAGCAGGCGGCCGTCGGGACTCCATATCTGGACGATGAAGGCGCCCCACTTGAAGACGCTCTGGTCGCCGAGCGGCTGCAGGTCCGGCGTGCTGTCGTTGGCCGCGTAGGAATTGGCCAGCAGCTGCATCTGGTCGTCCATGAAGGTGTGGACCATGCGGCCGTAGCTCATGTACGAGGTCCAGGCCGCCGCGCCGGCCGCGATCAGGTGCAGCGACACCAGCCACAGCAGCAGCTTGCCGCGCAGCGAGTGGGGCCTGTACCAGGGGCAGTCGGGGTTCTTGAGTTTTCTCATGCCGGCGCCACCCGCCATCCGAGCCCGCGCACATTGCGGATCGCCTCGGGCCCGAGCTTGCGCCGCATGCCGTGGATCAGCACGTCGACCGCGTTGCTCGTGACTTCTTCGCCCCAGCCGTAGATGCGGTTTTCCAGCTGCTCGCGCGAGAGGATCGCGCCGGGGCGTTCCAGCAGTGCGTGCAGCAGCGCGAACTCGCGCGCCGTCAGCGCTTCGCGCGTGCCGTTGCGCAGCACTTCGCGCGTGGTCAGGTCCAACTGCAGCCCGGCGCTGCCGATCACCGAATGCGCGGCGCCGTCGCGGCGCCGGATCACGGCGCGCATGCGCGCCAGCAGCTCGCGGAACTCGAAGGGCTTGAGCAGGTAGTCGTCGGCGCCCAGGTCCAGGCCCTGGATGCGGTCTTCGAGACCGTCGCGCGCGGTGAGCACCACGACCGGCGTGGTGTCGCCGCGCTCGCGCGCGCGGCGCAGCACTTCGGTGCCGTCCTGCTTGGGCAGGCCGAGGTCGAGCAGCACGCAGGTGTAGCCGCCGTCGGCAAAGGCGCTCTGGGCCAGCGCGCCGTCGCGCACCCAGTCGACCGACCAGCCCGCTCCCTCGAGGGCATGCATCAGGCTGCTGCCGATCATCTCGTCATCTTCCACCAGCAGCGCACGCACGGGGCCTCCTTGTTCAATCGCGAAACCAACGAAGGCTACTCCGGGTTTCTTAGCCCGTCATGAGGCCCTAAAAACGCTCGTGCGGCCCCAGGTAGCGCCACTGCCCCACCGGCAGGTTGCCCAGCACCACGCGGCCGATGCGGATGCGCTTCAGGCCCACGACCTTGAGCCCGACCAGCTCGCACATGCGCCGGATCTGGCGCTTTTTGCCCTCGGTCAGCACGAAGCGCAGCTGCTCGGGGTTCTGCCATTCGACCTGCGCCGGCTTGAGCGGCTGGCCGTCCAGGCTCAGGCCATGGCGCAGGCGCGCGAGCTGCTCGCGCGGGAACGCGGCCTGCGAGTTCTGCGCCACCGGCCCATAGGAAACGCGCACCAGGTATTCCTTCTCCATCTCCGAGTCTTCGCCGATCAGCTGGCGCGCGACGCGGCCGTCCTGCGTGAGCACCAGGAGGCCCACCGAATCGATGTCGAGCCGCCCAGCCGGCGCCAGGCCGCGCAGCTGCGGCGGCGAGAAGCGGTTGCTCGGGTCCTCGCGCCAGTGGCTGCGGGGGTTGATCAGCATCACGGCCGGCTCGTGCCCGTCCTCGGCCTGGCCGCTCACATAGCCCATCGGCTTATTCAAGAGGATCGTGACCTGCTGCTGCTGCTGGTTCTGCGCCTTCCTGTCGACCTCGATGCGGTCGGCCGGCCCGACCTTGACGCCCATCTCGGCCACCCGGCCGTTGACCTTGACCCAGCCCCGCGCGATCCAGTCGTCGGCTTCGCGGCGCGAGCACAGGCCGAGTTCGGCCATGCGTTTGTTGAGGCGTGAGAGGGCGGGCGCGTCGGTCATCCGGCGATTGTCACGGCATCAGGCGGTAGCCGACGGCGGTCTCGGTCAGCAGATGGCGCGGCTGCGCCGGATCGGCTTCGAGCTTCTGCCGCAGATGGCCCATGTAGATGCGCAGGTAGTGGCTCTGCTCGCCGTGCGAGGGGCCCCACACCTCGCGCAGCAGCTGGCGCTGCGTGAGCACGCGGCCGGCATTGGCGACCAGCACCGAGAGCAGCCGGTACTCGGTGGGCGTGAGGTGCACCTCCGCGCCGGCGCGCCGCACCAGCCGCGCCGTGCGGTCGACCTCGACCTCGCCGAAGCGGAACACCGGCTCGAGATCTTCGCCGCCGTTGGCGGTGCGCGGCCGGCGCAGGTTGGCGCGCACGCGGGCCAGCAGCTCGCCGGTGCCGAAGGGCTTGGTCAGGTAGTCGTCGGCGCCGGCATCGAGCGCGGCAACCTTGTCGGCTTCGTCGCTGCGCGCCGACAGCACGATGATCGGCACGCCCGACCAGCCGCGCACGTCGCGGATCAGCGAGACGCCGTCGCCGTCGGGCAGCCCGAGGTCGAGCACCAGCAGGTCGGGCTGGCGCGTGCCGGCCGCCGCCAGGCCCTCGCGCAGCGTCGCGGCCTCGTGCACCTGCCAGCCCTCGGCCTCCAGCGCGCCGCGCACGAAGCGGCGGATCTGCGGCTCGTCCTCGATCACGATGGCGGTGGGGTTGGGCATGGGTTCAGATGTCGCTCGATTCCAGCGGCTCGGGTGGTTCCCGGCGCGGCAGCGTGACGGTGAATTCTGCCCCGCCGCCGGACGCATCGGCCGCCGCGATTTCGCCGCCGTGGGCGCTGACCACCGCCTTGCAGATCGCGAGGCCGAGCCCGACGCCCGGCGTGGCCGATTCGGCCTGGCCGCGCGTGAACTTGTCGAACAGCGTCTGCTCGCGGCCCTTGAGCGCGGCCGGCAGTCCCGGGCCGTGGTCGCGCACGCTGAGCACCAGCGCGCGCTCGGTGGCGCGCGCGCCGACCTCGATCGGCGGCTCGCCGTACTTCACCGCGTTCTCGAGGAGGTTGACCAGCACGCGCTCGATCAGCACCGCATCGAACTCGACCAGCGGCAGATCCGCCGGCAGCGCGGTCTGCACCGCCATGTCGCCGAGCGCGGGCCGCGCGGCGCGGATGGCGGAGCCCACCACTTCCTCCACCGACTGCCACTCGCGCCGGAGGTTGACCGCGCCGCCGGCGATGCCGCTTTCGAGCCGCGCCATGTCCAGCAGGTTGCTGACCAGCGCATGCAACTGGTGCGCCTGCGCGACGATGGCGCGCACGATGCGGCGCTGATCGCCGGGCGCCTCCGGCAGCGCCTGCAGCGATTCGGCCAGCGCGATCAGCGCGGTAAGCGGCGTGCGCACGTCATGCGAGATCGCGCCGAGCAGCGCGTTGCGCAGGCGCTCCGATTCCATCTCGACCACCGCCTGCTGCGCCACGTCGACGTAGTGAACCCGCTCCAGCGCGATCGCGATCTGCCGCGCCAGCGTGTCGAGCTGCTGCGCCTGCTCGGGGATCATCAGCCAGCGCGGCTGCGCCGGCTCGAGCGCGAGCACGCCGCGCACGCGCATCGGCGCCTTGAGCGGCACGTAATGCCAGGGCTGCGCGGCCAGCGTGGCGGTCGCGAGGCCGGCCGGCTGGCCTTGGCGGAAGGTCCAGTCCGCCACGCTGGCATCGAAGCCGGCCGGCGGCGCCGCGGGCATCACCAGGCGGTCGGATGCGTCGGGCACCAGCACCAGCGCATGGCCGCCGAAGTGGCCTTGCACCGCGGCCGCGCCGAGCGCCGCGACCTGCTTCGTTTCGAGCGCCGCCGAGAGCTCGCGCGTGAGCTCGAACAGCGACTGCGCGCGCCGCTCGCGGCTGGTCGAGACGCCGGCCGCGAAGCGCAGGCCCGCGGTGAGCTGGCCGACCAGGAGGCCGACGCCGAGCATGACGGCGAAGGTCACGAGGTACTGCGCATCGCTGACCGCGAAGGAGAAGTGCGGCGCGACGAAGAAGAAGTCGAAGGCCGCCACGTTGAGCAGCGCGGCGAGGGCGGCCGGCCCGCGCCCGAAGCGCATCGCGACCCCGACCACGCCGAGCAGGAACAGCATCACGATGTTGGCCAGCTCCAGCACGCCGACCAGCGGCGCGGCGAGCAGCGTGATCGCGACGCTGCTGGCAGCCGCCCAGGCATAGCCGGGCCAGCGTGCATGTGGGCGGTCGCTGTCCTCCACCTCGGGATCACCGCGGCGGCCGCCGGGGCGCAAATGAGAGATGCGGCGCGCGCTGTCGGCGCGCGCGACCTCGACGATGTCGATGCCCGGCGCATGGCGCGCGAGCTCGCGCCTGAGTACGCGCCGCGGCCACCAGCGCTGCCAGCCGCGCGCCGGCTCGGCGCGGCCCACCACCAGCGTCGCGCAATTCAGCCGCTGGGCCTGCGCGGCGAGTTCCTCGGCAACGTCGACGCCCGTCAGCACCGCCGTTTCGGCGCCCAGCTCCTCCGCCAGCTTGAGCACTCCGAGGATGCGGTCGCGCTGCGGCGCAGCGAGCCGCTGCAGGCGCGGGGTTTCGACGTACGCCGCATGCCAGCGCACGTTGAGCTGGCCGGCCAGGCGCGCCGCGGTGCGCACGGTCTGGCCCGCACCCTCGTGCGGGCCGACGCAGGCGAGAAGCGCACCCGAGGTGTTCCAGGCCGGCGGTCCGACCTCGCCCTCGCGGCCGGACTGCTCGATGCGCCAGCCGCGCACGTCGTCTTCCACGTGCTCGGCGGTGCGGCGCAAGGCGATCTCGCGCAGCGCGATGAGGTTGCCCTTGCGGAAGAAGTTCTGCGCCGCGCGATCGGCCTGCTGCGGCATATAGACCTTGCCGGCCGCCAGCCGCGCGCTGAGTTCGTCCGCGGTGACGTCGACCAGCACCACCTCGTCGGCCTCGTCGAGCACCGTGTCGGGCACGGTCTCGTGCACGCGCACGCCGGTGATCGCGCCGACCGTGCCGTTGAGGCTTTCCAGATGCTGCACGTTGAGCGCTGACCAGACCTCGATGCCCGCAGCCTGCAATTCCTGCACGTCCTGCCAACGCTTGGCGTGGCGCGAACCCGGCGCGTTGGAATGCGCGAGTTCGTCGACCAGCAGCACGGCGGGCTTGCGCGCGAGCGCGGCGTCGAGATCGAATTCGGCCAGCAGGCGGCCGCGGTAAGGCAGGTCGCGCAACGGCAGCGTTTCGAGGCCGGCCAACAGCGCCGCGGTCTCGCTGCGGCCGTGCGTTTCGACCACGCCGATCACCACGTCGCGGCCGGCCGCGCGCTCGCGCTGCGCGGCGCTCAGCATGGCCCAGGTCTTGCCGACACCGGCGCTGGCGCCGAAGTAGATGCGCAGCTTGCCGCGCCGTGCGCGCTCCTCGTCGGCACGCAGCTGGGCCAGCAGTGCGTCGGGGTCGGGGCGTGCGATCTCGTTCATGGGGTGCATTGCAGGTTATCGCATCGACCGCTCCTTGCGACCATCGCGACGGGCGTGCCGCCGCGCGGTGCGCGACACCATGAACCAAGCGAAGCCCATCGGGATGAAGAAGGCCGCGAGCGCGCACAGCGCATGGAGCAGCTCATCGGGCATGGCGGATGCTCCTTGCTCAGCGTGCGGTGTCGAGGGCCAGATTGAGCTGAAGCACGTTCACGCGCGCTTCGCCGAGCAGGCCCCACAGCGGCGTCTCGGTGTGGTCCTCGATCAGCTGGGCCACATGCTCGGCCGGCATGCCGCGCAGGCGCGCCACGCGCGCCGCCTGGTAGCGGGCCGCGGCCGGGCTGATGTGCGGGTCGAGCCCGCTGGCCGAGGCCGTGACCAGGTCCACCGGCACCGGCTGCGTGTTGCCCTGGTCGGCCGCGTGCAGCGCCTCGATGCGGCCCTTGACCGCATCGGTCAGCGCGGGATTGAGCGGCCCCTGGTTGGAGCCGCCGGATGCGCCCGCGTTGTAGGGCATCGGCGCGGTGGCCGACGGGCGGCCCCAGAAATGCTTCGGGTCGCTGAAGTTCTGCCCGATCAGCGTGGAACCGACGGTCTTGCCGTCGCGCACGACCAGGCTGCCGGTGGCCTGCGCCGGAAACACCGACTGCGCGGCGCCGGTCACGGCCAGCGGGTAGACGACGCCGGTGAGCGCACTCAGCAGTACGAAGAGCACGAGCGCGGGACGAAGAATGCTTGTCATGGTGATGGGGTCCTCAGACGAGATGCACGGCGACCAGCAGCCAGTCGATGAGCTTGATGCCGATGAAGGGCACGACCAGGCCGCCCAGGCCGTAGATCGCGAGGTTGCGGCGCAGGAGCGCCGCGGCGCCCACCGGCCGGTAGCGCACGCCCTTCAGCGCGAGCGGGATCAGGAACACGATGACGAGCGCATTGAAGATCACCGCCGACAGGATGGCCGACGAGGGGCTCGCGAGCCGCATCACGTTGAGCGCACCGAGCTGCGGGTAGGTCGAGACGAAGATCGCCGGGATGATGGCGAAGTACTTCGCCACGTCGTTGGCGATCGAGAAGGTGGTGAGCGAGCCGCGCGTCATCAGCAGGGCCTTGCCGGTCTCGACCACTTCGAGCAGCTTGGTCGGGTTCGAGTCAAGGTCCACCATGTTGCCGGCCTCCTTGGCGGCCTGGGTGCCGGTGCCCATGGCCACGGCCACGTCGGCCTGCGCGAGCGCGGGTGCGTCGTTGGTGCCGTCGCCGGTCATCGCCACCAGGCGGCCTTCGGCCTGATAGCGGCGGATCAGCGCCAGCTTGTCCTCGGGCGTGGCCTCGGCCAGGAAATCGTCGACGCCGGCCTCGGCCGCAATCGCGGCGGCGGTGAGCTTGTTGTCGCCGGTGATCATCACGGTCTTGATGCCCATCGCCCGCAGCTCGGCGAAGCGCTCGCGGATGCCGGTCTTGACGATGTCCTTGAGCTCGACGATGCCGAGCACGCGCGAACCCTCGGCCACCGCGAGCGGCGTGCTGCCGCGGCGCGCGACCTCGTCGGCGGCGCGCAGCACCTCGGGCGCCATCGAGCCGCCGAGCGCTTCCACATGCCGGCGCACCGCATCGACCGCGCCCTTGCGCAGCGGGACCGCATCGGCCTCCAGGCTCGTCGGCGCCGCCGGCAGGTCGACGCCGCTCATGCGGGTCTGGGCCGTGAAAGGCACGAAGTGCGCGCCTTCCACGCCCCGGTCGTCGGTGCCGCCGCGCCGGGCCAGCTCGACGATGCTGCGGCCCTCGGGCGTTTCGTCGGGCAGTGAAGCGAGCAGCGCGATGCGCGCCAGCTTGCCCTGCGGGACGCCGGGCGAAGCCAGGAAAGCGCTCGCCTGGCGGTTGCCGTGCGTGATGGTGCCGGTCTTGTCGAGCAAGAGCACGTCGACGTCGCCCGCGGCTTCCACCGCGCGGCCGGAGGTGGCGATCACGTTGGCCTGCATCATGCGGCTCATGCCGGCCACGCCGACGGCCGACAGCAGGCCGCCGATGGTGGTCGGGATCAGGCACACCAGCAGCGCCACCAGCGCGGTGAGCGAGACCACGGTGCCCGCGCCCATCGCATCGACACTGAAGATCGAGTACGGCAGCAGCGTGACGGTGACCATCAGGAACACCAGCGTCAGCGCCACCAGCAGGATGGTCAGCGCGATCTCGTTCGGTGTCTTCTGGCGCTTGGCGGCTTCGACCATGCCGATCATGCGGTCCAGGAAGGACTCGCCCGGGTTGACAGTGATGCGCACCACCAGCCAGTCGGACAGCACGCGCGTGCCGCCGGTGACGGCCGAGAAGTCGCCGCCCGATTCGCGCACCACGGGCGCCGATTCGCCGGTGATCGCGCTCTCGTCGACCGAGGCCACGCCTTCGATCACCTCGCCGTCCAGCGGGATCACGTCATGCGGCTCGACCAGCACCACATCGCCGCGGCGCAGCTCGGGTGCCTGCAGCGGCAGCCACTTGCCGCCGTGTGAGGGCTCGACCATCTTCTTGGCCCAGGTGTCCTTGCGCAGGCCGCGCAGCGACGCCGCCTGCGCCTTGCTGCGGCCCTCGGCCAACGCTTCCGCGAAATTGGCGAACAGCACGGTGAACCACAGCCAGATCGAGACCGCGAGCACGAAGGCCGGCGGCATCCCGGTGTCGCCCGGGAAGCTCAGCGCATGCACCCACAGCAGCGTCGTCAGGATGCTGCCGATGTAGACGATGAACATCACCGGATTGCGCCACTGCACCCGCGGGCTCAGCTTGGCGAAGGCGCCCCAGAGCGCGGGCTTGACCAGCGCGGCATCGAACAGCGAGAGGTGCTTTTTTTGCCTGGCCAAGGCCTTGGCTTCGATCACGACCGCCGCCTGGGCGGGCTCGCCCAGGGAGATAGGAGAGACGTTGTTTTTCATGGTCTGCGGGCTCATTTCCAAAGCATCAGGTGCTCGACGACCGGACCGAGTGCGAGTGCCGGCACATAGTTGAGCAAGCCGACCAGCAGCACGGTGCCGATCAAGAGCGTTACGAACAGCGGGCCGTGCGTGGGCATGGTGCCGGCCGTGACCGGCAGGCGCTTCTTGGCGGCCAGCGAACCGGCGATGGCGAGCACCGGCACGATCACGCCGAAGCGGCCGAACCACATCGCGATCGCGAGCAGCGCGTTGTAGAAAGGCGTGTTGGCCGCAAGGCCGGCAAAGGCGCTGCCGTTGTTGTTGCCGGCCGAGCTCAGCGCGTAGAGGATCTCGGAGAAGCCGTGGGCACCCGGGTTTGCGATGCCCGCCTTGCCGGCGCCCGCGATCACAGCGACGGCCGTCCCGGCCAGCACCAGGATCGGCGTGACCAGGATCGCGATCGAGCTCAGTTTCATCTCGTGCACCTCGATCTTCTTGCCCAGGTACTCGGGCGTGCGGCCGATCATCAGGCCGGCGATGAACACCGCCAGGACCGCGAAGATCAGCATGCCGTACAGGCCGGTGCCGACGCCGCCGAACACCACTTCACCGAGCTGCATCAGCACCAGCGGCACCATGCCGCCCAGCGGCGTGAAGGAGTCGTGCATGGCGATCACCGCGCCGCACGAAGCGGCGGTGGTGATGGCCGCGAACAACGCCGAGGCGCCGATGCCGAAGCGCACTTCCTTGCCTTCCATGTTGCCGCCGGCCTGCCATGCGCTCGCGGCCTGGTCGACGCCGAGCGGCGGCAGGAGCGGATTGCCGGCCTGCTCGGGCGGAATGACCGCGACCACCGCGAGCACGAACATCAGGGTCATCGCCGCGAGGATGGCGAAGCCCTGCCTCTGGTCGCCGACCAGGCGGCCGAAGGCGAAGCACAGCGCGGCCGGGATCAGGAAGATCGCGATCATCTGCACGAAGTTCGAGAGCGCCGTGGGGTTCTCGTACGGGTGCGCCGAATTCGCGTTGAAGAAGCCGCCGCCATTGGTGCCCAGCATCTTGATCGCTTCCTGCGAAGCGACCGGGCCCATCGGGAGCGTCTGCGTGGCGCTGCTCGCGCCGGCTTCCACGGTGGTGACCGTCTTGTAGGCATCGAAGTTCTGGATCACGCCCTGGCCCGCGAACACAATCGCGATCACGAATGAGATCGGCAGCAGCAGCCAGGCCGTGATGCGGGTCACGTCGACCCAGAAGTTGCCCACAAAGCCCTTGCCGTCCGTGCTGCGCGCCGCAAAGCCGCGCGCCAGAGCGAAGGCCACCGCGATGCCGGTGGCGGCCGAGAGGAAGTTCTGCACCGTGAGCCCCAGCATCTGCGTGAGGTAGCTCATCGTCGATTCGCCGGCATAGCCCTGCCAGTTGGTGTTGGAGACGAAGCTCACCGCGGTGTTGAAGGCCGAGTCGGGCGAGACGGCGCCCATGCCGGCCGGGTTGAGCGGCAGCACGGCCTGCAGCCGCTGCAGGCCATAGACGGCGAGCGCACCAATGGCATTAAAGGCCAGCAGGCCCAGCGCATAGCTGCGCCAGTGCATCGACTGCTCGGGCGAAACGCCGGCGAGCTTGTAGAGCAGCGCTTCGACGCGCTGCGTCCAGCGCGGCAGGCGGCCTTCGCACAGCGCCGCCAGATAGCGGCCGAGCGGCCAGGCCAAGAGGCCCAGCACGGCGAGAAAGAAGGCCAGCAGGCCCCAGGCCGAGCTGTTCATCTCAGAACTCCTCGGCGCAGATCAGCGCAAACACCAGGTAGGCGAACAGGATCACGGCGATGAGGCCTGCGAATCCATAGAGAGCGTCGAGGCCGATCATGTGCGCTCCCCCTTGGGTGCGTCGAGCTTGCACAGCCCGCGCACGGCCTCGGCCATCACGACCCACAGTGCCGCAATGGCGGCAATCCATATGAAGTCCATTCACCACTCCTGCATCGAGAAACAATGCAGTCAGTGTCCGCACGGGTGCATAAAAGCGGGAAACAGAGTGCGCGGAGGGGCGTAAAGAAAGTATAAAAATTTCCACCCTCCGTCAGCGTATGCCGAGCGCCGGCCTATAACCGCGGTCTCGACAACAAACGGTATCTGCGCATGCATCCACCTCGGCAAGGCCTCGGAATCCTCACACTGAGCGCGCTGGGGGTCGTCTATGGCGACATCGGGACAAGCCCGCTGTACACGATGAAAGAGGTCTTCAACCCGGCCCATTCGCTCGCCCTCAATGCTGCGAACGTCATCGGTGCTGTTTCGACGATCCTGTGGGCGCTGATGGTCGTTGTCACGCTGAAGTACGTGGTGCTGATCTTGCGGGCCCACAACCGGGGCGAAGGCGGGATCATGGCGCTGACCGCTCTCGCAGCGAAGGCGGCGGGGAGCACGCCCAAGCGTCACACGCTTCTCCTCCTGATTGGCGTGCTCGGCGCAGCACTCTTCTACGGCGACGCTGTCATCACGCCCGCCATATCCGTCCTGGGTGCGATGGAGGGACTGGAAACCATCACGCCTGCGCTCAAACCGTATGTGCTGCCCATCTCGACGGCCGTGATCATCGGATTGTTTCTTGGCCAGCGCTTTGGCACCGCGGCGGTAGGCAAGCTGTTCGGCCCCATCGTCGTCGTGTGGTTCACCGTGCTCGCTATCACCGGCGTGGCGCAGATCGTCGAGCATCCGGCCATCCTGGCGGCCCTCAATCCGTTGCGGGCCATCGAATTCATGCAGGCGCGCGGGTGGCATCTGTTCGTCGTCATGGGTGCAATCGTCCTGGCGCTCACGGGCGCGGAGGCGCTCTACGCGGACATGGGGCACTTCGGCAAGAAGCCGATTCGCTTGGCCTGGAACACCTTCGTACTTCCGGCCCTCGCACTCAACTACATGGGACAAGGGGCCTTGCTCCTCAGCGATGCCAGCGCGCTCGAGAACCCGTTCTTCCGGCTCTTCCCGACCTTCTTGCTGATTCCCGCCGTCGTGCTCGCGACCATGGCCTCGGTGATCGCGTCGCAAGCCACGATCTCCGGAGCCTATTCGCTGACCAAGCAGGCCGTCCAGTTGGGCCTGCTTCCACGCATGCAGGTGCTGCACACCTCAGAGAAGGAATTCGGGCAGATCTACGTGCCTTTCGTCAACTGGGTCGTGATGGTTGCGGTACTGCTCGCGATGGTGGGCTTCGGAAGTTCCTCTGCGCTCGCGTCCGCGTATGGAATTGCGGTCACGGTCACGATGTTCATCACCACCTTGCTCACCTTCTTCGTTGTCCGGCATGCATGGGGGTATCCGCTGCCCCTCGCTTGGGCGGCGACCGGCGCATTTCTGTTGGTCGATGCCGTGCTCGTGGTCTCGTGTGCGCTCAAGTTCTGGCAGGGCGGTTGGTTTCCGATCGTCCTCGGCAGCGTCATATTCGCGGTGATGGCGACCTGGCGGCGTGGCCGCGAACTGCTGATCGAACACATTCAAAAGGACGATCCGGATCTGTTGCCCTTCATCAGGGAGCTGGCAGTCGACGAGCATGTGCGCCGCACCCCCAGAACCGCGGTCTATGCCGTGGCCAATCCTGACACGGTGCCACAGGCGCTGCTGCACAACCTCAAGCACTACCAGGTGCTGCACGAGCAGAACGTGATCCTCACGGTGCGTTTCGAGGAGGTGCCGTGGGTGCCAGAACAGGAGCGCCTGAAGGTGGAGCCTTTGGTCGACGGGTTCTGGAGGGTGCAGGTGAACTACGGCTTCAAGGACGAGCCCGACGTGCCGCGCGCATTGCGCCTTTGCATGAATGAAGGGCTCGAGGTCGATGAGGCTGCGATTTCGTACTTCCTCAGCCGGGAGATCGTGATCCCGACACGCGGAGCCGGAATGGTGCATTGGCGCGAGGCGTTGTTTGCCACGATGTCACGCAATGCCGGCAGCGTCGGGGATTTCTTTCGACTCCCCCACAACCTCGTGGTCGAACTGGGGACGCGAGTGCAAATATGAATGAAGGCACTGCCCGTGCGTATTGCACACACGCGCCGGCTTTTTGCGACCTCGAGTGTCTTCCTGTGAATTCGTTGCTATCGATTCGTCCTCTGCCTGCGTACAACCCGATGCTTGGATGGAAGGAAGAGGACACCATGGACACGGAAGCCATTGCACTGATCGTCGACGAGCCGATCGCCGGTCATTTCTACTGGGTGCTGCAGAAGCAGGACGGCTCGGACTGCCGCCCCATCGATGCCGCCGAAGGGCCGATGCCGACCTACGGCGCGGCCATGATGGCCGGCATCGCCGCGCTGCAGCGCCGCAGCGATGCGCGCACCAACCCCGGCGCGCAGACCCTGCACTGAGCCTCGGCTTCCCGCGCCGCGCACGCGGGAATTCGCGATTCGATAAGGCGGCCATCTCGAATCGCGTACCCTCCGTTGCTCCCGATCCGGCACACTCGCCGGCCCATCGCGCGGCATTCAGGCTGCGCCTGAAACGAAGAGACAACCCCATGATCCGAAAGCTGCTGACCTCCGCCGTCCTGGCACTGGCGTTCGCCGCCGTGCAGGCCCAGCCCTATCCCGCCAAGCCGGTGCGCCTGATCGTGCCCTTCCCGCCCGGCGGCGGCACCGACATCCTGTCGCGGCTGGTGGCGACCAAGCTCACCGAAGTCAGCAAATGGACGGTGGTGCCCGACAACCGCGCGGGCGCCGGCGGGACCATCGGCATCGCCGAGGCCGTGCGCGCCGCCCCCACCGGCTACGACATGGTGATGGGCCAGAAGGACAACATGGTCGTCGCGCCCTGGCTCTACAAGAACCTCAGCTACGACCCCACCAAGGACCTGACGGCCGTGGCCCACGTGGCCTATACGCCGGTCGTGATCGTCACCCGCGCCGAGTCGAAGTTCAAGACGCTGGCCGACGTGGTGAGCGCCGCGCGCGGCGCGCCGGACAGCATCACCTACGGCTCGCCCGGCAACGGAACCACCATCCACCTGGCCGGCGAGATCTTCAAGACCGCGGCCAATATCAAGATGCGGCACGTGCCCTACAAGGGCTCCAACCCCGCGCTGATGGACGTGCTGGCCGGCAATGTCGACCTCATGGTGTCCTCGCTGCCCTCGGCCATGGGGCAGATCAAGGCCGGCAAGCTGCGCCCGCTGGCCGTGACCTCGGCGCGCCGCAGCAGCTCGCTGCCCGAGGTGCCGACCGTCGCCGAGCTGGGCTACAAGGACTTCGACGTCAGCACCTGGTACGGGCTCTTCGTGCCGGCCGGCACGCCGAAGGAGATCGTCGTCACGGTGAACGCCGAGGTGAATAAGCTGCTGGCCACGCCGGAAATGAAGGCCGCGATCATCGCCCAGGGCGCCGAGCCGCAAGGCATGACGCCCGAGCAGTTCGGCACGCTGCTGAAGACCGACTACCTGAAGTGGCGCGACATCGTGAAGGCTTCGGGCGCGACGATCGAGTAGCGATGTCCTCCTCCGCGCCCCGCCACCGGTGCCGCGTGATCGCCTCGCCCTGGCCGGGCGTCCACAGCGTCCACACCGACAGCGCGCGCAGCTTCGCCAGGCATTCGCATGCGAGCTTCGGCGTCGGCGTGCTGGCGCAGGGGGCGCACAAGTCCGCCAGCGGACGCGGCCAGGTGGAGGCCTGCGCGGGCGACCTGCTCGCGAGCAATCCCGGCGAAGTGCATGACGGGCGGCCCGCGCAGGGCCTGGCGTCCCGGCGCTGGCACATGGTCCACCTGGAAACCGAGGTCCTGGCCTCGATGACCGGGCCGGAGCGTCCGGCCGGCGAGGTGGAATGGACGCACCCCGTGATCCGCGATGCGCGGCTGCGCGCGGTGCTGGTCCGCCTGTTGCGGCGCCTGGAGAACTGGGACGCGGGCCGGCGCACGGATGCGGATGCGCTGGCGTGCGAGGAATCGCTGGTGCAGGCCTGCGGCCTGATGCTCGCGCACCACGCCAACGCCGCGCCGTCCGCGGATGTGAACCCTGACCTCGCGCAGGTGCGCGAGCGCATCGCCGACGAGCTGCTCGCGCCGCCCTCGCTCGCCGAGCTCGCGGCCATGGCAGGGCTCGGCAGGTACCAGTTGCTGCGCCGCTTCGCCGCCGCCTACGGCATGCCGCCGCACGCGTGGCTGCTGCAGCAGCGCGCCGAGCGTGCGCGGCGACGCATCCGCGAAGGCGACACGCTGGCCGCGGCGGCGCTAGCCAGCGGCTTCGCCGACCAGAGCCACATGACGCGCGTCTTCGCGCGGCAATTCGGCTTCACGCCGGGTGCCTGGCAGCGCGCCGCCTCCACGGGCCGGCTGCAATAACGTTCAAGACGCGAGCGGGCGCGCTGTTCGAGACTCGGCGGCTGATCAACTCAGGACAAGCGCCGTGCCGAGTGTTTTCTTTCATCGTGACGAGATCTGGTCCGCGCATCCCGCGCTGGTGCCTTGCGCATGGGTGGCCGAGGGCGTGACGCCCCGGCTGGCCGTGGCCGCCGAAGTCGAGGCGCAGCAGTCGATCGCGCGTGCGCGCCTGGCCGCCGGCCCGGAAGGCGAGTTCCCGGAGATCCAGGCCTGGCGGCGCGTGTTCTCGTCCATGGGCCAGAAGCCCACCCAGGTGCGCTGCGCGGCGGAATCGCTGCTGCGCCGCTTCCGCAAGGAGGACGCCCTGCCGCCGCTGCATCCGCTGGTGGACCTCTGCAATGCGCACTCGATGGCTTTCGCCACCCCGATCGCGGTTTTCGACCTCGCGCACATCGCCGGATCGCTGGAGGTGCGCTTCGCGAACGGCAGCGAAAGCCATGAGGACTTCGCCGGCGTGCAGGAGGCGCCCGCCGGCGGCGAGATCATCTTTGCGGACGCGCATTCGCATGCGCACGCGCGGCGCTGGTGCCACCGCCAGAGCGCGCGTTCGGCCGTGCGTGGCGAGACGCGGCAGGTGCTGATCGTGGCGGAGGCCGTCCACGCGTCGGCCGGCGCGGACATCGCGCGCCTGAAGGACGTGCTCTCGCGCGCGCTCGTCGATGCCGGTTGCGCGGTCCAGGCGTGCAGCCTGCTGAGCCGCGCCGCACCGCGCCTCGCGCTGCCCGGCTGAAAGCGGAATCGGCGAATCAGCCCGCGTCCCGAACGTCGGCCACCGGCTGGGTACCGAAGTCCGCACGCGCCAGGTACTTGAGCACCTTCGCCGCCGCGGTGGCCGGCGTGTCGAGCTGGCCCTCTGCCTTCAGCCGCTCGAAGCGCGCGCGGTCCGGGAACATCTCGGCCTCCGCCCCGCGCAGTTGCACCTGCATGTCGGTGTCGATGACGCCGGGTGCGAGCGAGACGATCTTCGCGCCGCCGCCCAGCGCCGCCTCTTCCAGCGCCACCGCG
Organism: Variovorax sp. Soil_C_33; assembly: GCF_057656935.1. Taxonomy (NCBI): domain Bacteria; kingdom Pseudomonadati; phylum Pseudomonadota; class Betaproteobacteria; order Burkholderiales; family Comamonadaceae; genus Variovorax; species Variovorax sp. Soil_C_33. Next base: position 462,464 of record NZ_JBDGJK010000002.1, on the reverse strand, counting down.
CGCGAGAAGTGGTCCATGCCGGCCTTGGCCGCGCAATATGGCGCCTGGCTGGCCATCGCATTGCGCCCGAGCCCCGAGGAGATGTTGAGCACGCGGCGCTCGGCACGCCAGCCCCGGGTGGCGGCGAGGAAAGCCGAGCTCAGCAGCATCGGCGCCTCCAGCCCGACGCGCAATGCGTGCGCCAACTCCGCGGGCACCGCTTGCGACAAGGGGCGCGGGCGGCCGATGGTGCCGGCGTTGTTGATCAGGGTGGCGCGCTCGAAGGCCTTCGGCTCCAGGCCTTGCAGCCAGGCGGTGAGCCGCGCCGCGGCCGCGACCGGCTCGGCCAGGTCCTGCTGCCACTGTTCGAGCTCGGCGCCGGCTTCGCGGGCGCGCGCGGCGAGCTGCTCGTCGGCCTGGCGCGAAATGCACAGCAGGCGCTGCCCGGGCTGCAGCAATTGTTCGGCCATGGCGCGGCCGAGGCCGCGGGAAGCCCCGGTGATGACGGTGAGCTGGGATGAATTCATGGGCGATCTCGTGAAATGGTTCATTGACGGCGATGCGCCGTGCGGCACTGATGCTAAAGGCGAGTTGACGAAACGCGAGTCGGCTTTCTAAAGTCGGCCGATGCCGATCCAATACGAGCCCACCCGCGATCAGCGCCGTTACGCCGAGCTCTTCGGCCTCGCGTGTGCTGCGCAGGCGCCGCTGGTTCGGCCGGGCGAGCAGGGACTCTTCATCCGCCGGCCGCGCGCCGACCGCGAGGGCAGCGCCGCCGCGGCCCGCTTCGAGATCGCCCCGGGCCGCTGGGGCCTGATTCCCCTCTTCGCCAAGGAGCGCGAATACCCCTTCACCTTCGAAGCGCGCGGCGAGACCGCCGCCAGCGAGCGCAACTTCCACCAGCCGTGGAAGCGCGGGCATCGCTGCGTAGTCCTGGCCGACGCGCTGTTTCGCCGCGGCGAGCACCATGAGGCCGTGGTGCGCGTCTCGCGTGTCGACGGCCAGCCGCTGGCGATGGCGGGTTTGTGGAACGGATGGCGCTCGCCGGAGGGCGAGTGCGTGGAAAGCTTCGCCTTGCTGACGCTGCCCGCCATGGATCAGCGCGAGCAGCGCTGGGTGGTCTTTCTCCGCGAGGCGTGGATCGACGACTGGCTGCACTGCCCGGTCGAGGAAACGGCCGCCTACCTTCGGCCCTATGCCCAGGACAAGCTGGTGCGCCGGACCCTCCTGCACGACCCGAGCATTCCCCTGCCCCAGCGCGCGCCCGCCGCCTGAAGCCTCAAGCGCCGCCCCTGCCTCCCACAGCCCCCACGCGCAGGGCCGCGAGGTCGAGCACCCGAAGCCCGCCGTATTCGACACGGATCGCGCCCTGCGCCTGCAAGGTGCGCAGCGCCTCGTTGACGCGCTGGCGCGAGAGGCCGATGAGGTAGGCCAGCTCTTGCTGCGTGATGCGCAGCAGCTCGCCCACGCCGGGGAACAGCACCGGGTTGAACAGCGCCGCGAGGTTGCGCGCCACGCGCGCATCGGGGTTGTTGAGCCGGTCGGCCTCGCGCGCGGCGATGAACTGGCCGAGCCTTTCGTTGAGCTGGTTCATCACGAAGCGGTTGAAGCCGATCGAGTGGTCGAGCAGCCAGTGGAAGTCGTCGATCGGCAGGCCCGCCACCACGCTGCGGCGCAGCGCCTGGATGTTGTAGCGGTAGGGCTCGCGCTTGAGCGCAGTGCCTTCGCCGAACCAGCCGCCCGGCGGCAGGCCGCTGTAGGTCATCGAGGTGCCGTCGGCGTTGTCGTTGCTCATCTTGAGCAGCCCCTCGACCACGCCGAACCAGTAGGTCGGCGCCCGGCCGATGCGGCACACCAGGTCGCCGGGCTCGGCCTCGCCGACCACCACGGCCGCTTCGGCGCGGCGCCGCTCGACAGGCGTGAGCGTGCGCAACCAGGGAATGTTGGCCAGCTCTTCGAGCGTGGCCGGCCGCACGCGATCGCGGATCGACGAAGTGCCGCTGGAACTGCCTAGGGTCATCGGGAAACTCCGGGGAGGGGTGTCCCTAGGATTGTCGTTGAAACGACAAGATAACGACAAGCTTGGTTCTACAGTCCGCCCCATCGTGCAGACCAAAGTCAACACATTCCCCCGCCTGCTGCTGGCCCACGCCGCGCAGCAGCCCGACGCGCCCGCCATGCGCGAAAAGGACCTCGGCATCTGGCAGACCTGGAGCTGGGCGATGGTGGCCCGCGAGGTGCGCGAGATCGCCTGCGGGCTCGCCAGCCTGGGCTTCAAGGCCGGCGACAACCTCGCGATCGTCGGCGCCAACCGGCCGCATCTCTATGTGGCGGTGCTCGCCGCGCAGAGCCTGCGCGGCGTGCCGGTGCCGCTCTACCAGGACGCGGTGGCCGGCGAGATGGTCTTCATGCTGGAAGATGCATCGATCGAATTCGTGATCGCCGAGGACCAGGAGCAGGTCGACAAGCTGCTGGAATGCCGCGAGCTGAAGAAGCAGGGTGCGGGCATCGGCCACATCGTCTACGACGACCCGCGCGGGTTGCGCCACTACGACCAGCCCGGCCTGCTGGGCTACGACAAGCTGCGCGAACTGGGCCGCGCCTTCGATGCCGCACACCCGCGCTTCTTCGACGAAAGCGCGGCGAGCGTGGAGCCCGGTGACGTCGCCGTGATCCTCTACACGTCGGGCACCACCGGCCGGCCCAAGGGCGTGTGCCAGACGCATGCGAGCTTCATCGCCGCAGGCCGCGGCGGCGTCGAGACCGACAAGCTGGGCCCCGGCGACAACCTCATGAGCTACCTGCCGATGGCCTGGGTCGGCGACCACCTGTTCTCGGTGGCGCAATGGCTGGTGGGCGGCTTCACGCTCAACTGCCCGGAGTCGAGCGAGACGGTGATGAACGACATGCGCGAGATCGGGCCGAGCTACTACTTCGGCCCGCCGCGCACCTTCGAAGGCCTCTTGACCGCAGTCTCGATCCGCATGGAGGACGCGGCCGCGCCCAAGCGCTGGCTCTATGCGAAGTTCATGGCGCTGGCGCAGCGCGTGGGCGCCGACCTGCTGAACGGCGCGCCGGTGCGCCTGGGCGACCGGGCGATGTACGCGCTCGGCGACCTGCTGGTCTACGGGCCGCTGCGCAACGTGCTGGGCATGAGCCGCATCCGCGTGGCCTACACCGCAGGCGCTGCGATCGGGCCCGACCTGTTTCGCTTCTACCGCTCGATCGGCGTCAACCTCAAGCAGTTCTACGGCCAGACCGAGACCTGCGCCTATGTGTGCCTGCAGCAGGACGGCAAGGTCAAGCTGCAGACCGTGGGCAGCGCGGCGCCTGGCATCGAGCTCAAGATCGCCGACGACGGCGAGGTGCTGGTACGCGGCGTGTCGGTGCTCAAGGAGTACTACAAGCGCCCCGACGCAACGGCCGAGGTGCTCGATGCCGAGGGCTACTTCCACACCGGCGATGCCGGCGTGATCGATGCCGAAGGCCACTTGCGCATCATCGACCGCGCCAAGGACGTGGGCCGGCTCGCCGGCGGCGCGATCTTCGCGCCCAACTACATCGAGAACAAGCTCAAGTTCTTCCCGCAGATCAAGGAAGCGGTGTGCTTCGGCAACGAGCGCGACGAGGTCTGCGCCTTTGTCAACATCGACTACGAGGCGGTGGGCAACTGGGCCGAGCGGCGCGGCCTGGCCTACGGCGGCTACGTCGACCTCGCGGGCAAGCCCGAGGTGCTGGCGCTCATCGGCGAATGCATCGCCAAGGTCAACGCCGATCTCGCGAGCGAGGACGGCATGGGCGAGACTCAGATCGCCCGCTTCCTGGTGCTGCACAAGGAACTGGACCCCGACGACGACGAGCTCACGCGCACGCGCAAGGTGCGGCGCGGCTTCATCGCCGACAAGTACCGCGTGCTGGTCGATGCGCTCTACGGCGGCAAGGCCGAGCAGTACATCGAGACCCAGGTCAAGTTCGAGGACGGACGCACGGGCGTGGTGAATGCCACGTTGAAGATCGTGGAAGCGAAGACGTATCCGACCCTGAAGGCGGCGGCATGAGACGCCGGGCCGCTCCCAAGTCGAACAGCACCGCAGCGCATGGCGCGGAGGTCAGCCAGTGAGCAGCGCACGCAAGATCGGCGAGGTCATCCTCGACGTGCAGAACATCTCCTTGAGCTTCGGCGGCGTCAAGGCGCTGGCCGACATCAGCTTCGACGTGCGCGAGCACGAGGTGCGCGCCATCATCGGCCCCAACGGCGCGGGCAAGAGCTCGATGCTCAACTGCATCAACGGCGTCTACCAGCCGCAGCAGGGCTCCATCACCTTCCGCGGCCAGACCTTCCACCACATGAACCCGCGCCAGGTGGCCGAGATGGGCGTGGCGCGCACCTTCCAGAACCTGGCGCTGTTCAAGGGCATGAGCGTGCTCGACAACATCATGACCGGGCGCAACCTCAAGATGAAGAGCGGCCTGTTCGCCCAGGCGCTGCGCTGGGGCCCGGCCGAGCGCGAGGAGATCGCGCAGCGCGAGTTCGTCGAACGCATCATCGACTTCCTCGAGATCCAGCTGCACCGCAAGACGCCGGTGGGCCGCCTGCCCTACGGCCTGCAGAAGCGCGTGGACCTCGGCCGCGCGCTCGCGATGGAGCCGCAGGTGCTGCTGCTCGACGAGCCGATGGCCGGCATGAACGTGGAGGAGAAGCAGGACATGAGCCGCTTCATCCTCGACGTGAACGACGAGTTCGGCACCACCATCGTGCTGATCGAGCACGACATGGGCGTGGTGATGGACATCAGCGACCGCGTGGTGGTGCTCGACTACGGCAAGAAGATCGGCGACGGCACGCCGCACGAGGTGCGCAGCAACGAAGACGTGATCCGGGCGTATCTCGGGACGGAGCACTAGCATGGCCTTCTTCCTCGAGACATTGTTCGGCGGCCTGATGGTCGGCATGCTCTACGCGCTGATCGCGCTGGGCTTCGTGCTGATCTTCAAGGCTTCGGGTGTCTTCAACTTCGCCCAGGGCGCGATGGTGCTGTTCGCCGCGTTGGCGATGGCGCGCTTCGCCGAATGGGTGCCGGTCTGGAGCGGCATCGCCAACCCCTGGTTCGCCAACATCGCGGCCTTCGTGCTCGCGGGGGCGCTGATGTTCGCGCTCGCCTGGGCCATCGAGCGGCTGGTGCTGCGCCACCTGGTCAACCAGGACGGCGCGACCCTGCTGATGGCCACGCTGGGCATCGCCTATTTCCTCGACGGGCTGGGCCAGACGATCTTCGGCAGCAACATCTACAAGATCGACATCGGCATGCCCAAGGATCCGATCTTCGCCTTCGACACGGTGTTCCAGGGCGGCATCCTGCTCAACAAGGAAGACCTGATCGCGGCGGTCATCGCGGCTGCGCTGGTGGTGCTGTTGTCGCTCTTCTTCCAGAAGACCGGCACCGGCCGCGCGCTGCGCGCCGTGGCCGACGACCACCAGGCGGCGCAATCCGTCGGCATCCCGCTCGCGCGCATCTGGGTCACCGTGTGGTGCGTGGCGGGCCTGGTGGCGCTGGTGGCCGGAATGATCTGGGGCAGCAAGCTGGGCGTGCAGTTCTCGCTGGCGACGGTGGCGCTGCGCGCGCTGCCGGTGGTCATCCTCGGCGGGCTGACCTCGGTGCCGGGCGCGATCCTCGGCGGGCTGATCATCGGCGTGGGCGAAAAGCTGTCCGAGGTCTACCTCGGCCCCTACGTGGGCGGCGGCATCGAGATCTGGTTCGCCTACGTGCTGGCGCTGGTGTTCCTGCTGTTCCGGCCGCAGGGGCTGTTCGGCGAAAAAATCATCGATCGGGTCTGAACATGCTCTACAGAGAAAACGGCCAGTTCAAGACCACCTACCGCGCCGACCAGCAGGTCTTCCCGATCCTGCAGGACCGCGTCTTCATTGCCCTGGTGCTGGCCATCGCCTTCGTCGGCGTGCCGCTGATGGCGAGCGACTACCTGTTCCGCGCCATCCTGATTCCGTTCCTGATCTTCTCGCTGGCAGCCGTCGGCGTGAACATCCTGGTTGGCTACTGCGGCCAGATCTCGCTCGGCTCGGGCGCCTTCATGGCCGTCGGTGCCTACGGCGCCTACAACTTCTTCGTCCGCGTGCCGGGCATGCCGCTGATCCCCGCGCTGATCCTCGGCGGGCTCTGCGCCACGGCCTTCGGCATCCTGTTCGGGCTGCCCAGCCTCAGGGTGCGCGGCCTGTACCTGGCGGTGGCGACGCTGGCGGCGCAGTTCTTCGCCGACTGGATGTTCCTGCGCATCAAGTGGTTCACGCTCGACACGCCTTCCGGCTCGGTCGCGGTGTCGAACCTGCAGGTGTTCGGCCTGCCGCTGGAAAGCGCGTTGAGCAAGTACTGGTTCTGCCTGGTGGCGCTGGTGATCATCGCGATCCTGGCCAAGAACCTGGTGCGCGGCGCGATCGGCCGCGAATGGATGGCGATCCGCGACATGGACGTCGCCGCCGCGGTGATCGGCATCCGGCCGATGTACGCCAAGCTCAGCGCCTTCGCGGTCAGCTCCTTCATCATCGGCCTGGCCGGCGCACTGTGGGCCTTCGTGTACCTCGGCGCCTGGGAACCCTCGGCCTTCTCGGTGGACTACTCGTTCCGCCTGCTCTTCATGGTGATCATCGGCGGGCTGGGCTCGATCATGGGCAGCTTCTTCGGCGCCGCCTTCATCGTCATCCTGCCCATCGCCCTCAACCAGTTCCTGCCGGTGCTGGCCGGCCTGTTCGGCATCGAGATCTCCACCGCCGGCATCGCGCATGCCGAGCTGATGATCTTCGGCGGCCTCATCGTTTGGTTCCTGATCGTGGAGCCGCACGGGCTGGCCAAGCTCTGGTCGACCGCCAAGCAGAAGCTGCGCCTGTGGCCTTTCCCGCATTGAGTTTCTCGCCGTGTTCCATCCAACTGACAAGGAGACATCCATGAAACTTCGCAAACCCCTGATCGCCCTGGCCGCGGGCCTTGCGGGCCTTGCAAGCGCAGGCGCCTCCGCGCAGGCCAAGGAGCAGTTCATTCCCGTGCTGTCGTACCGCACCGGCGCCTTCGCACCCAACGGTGCACCCTGGGCCAACGGCTTCGTCGACTACCTGAAGCTGGTCAACGCGCGCGGCGGCATCAACGGCGTGAAGGTGGCCTGGGAGGAGTGCGAGACCGGCTACGACACCGCGCGCAGTGTCGAGTGCTACGAGCGCCTCAAGAGCCGGGGCGCGTCGTTCGTGCAGCCGTTGTCCACCGGCGCCACCTTCGCCATCACCGAGAAAGCGCCGGCAGACAAGATTCCGGTCCTCACGGTCGGCTACGGCCGCAGCGAGAGCGCCGACGGCACGGTGTTCAAGTGGAACTTCCCGATCGCCGGCACCTACTGGGTCGCCTCCGACGCGATCGTCCAGGCCATCGGCAAGAAGGAAGGCGGCCTGGACAAGTTGAAGGGCAAGAAGGTCGCGCTGGTCTACCACGACAGCCCCTATGGCAAGGAGCCGATCCCGCTGTTGCAGGAGCGCGCGAGGATGCATGGCTTCGACGTGCAATTGCTGCCAGTCACCGCGCCCGGCGTCGAGCAGAAGGCGACCTGGCTGCAGATCCGCCAGGCCCGGCCCGACTACGTGCTGCTCTGGGGCTGGGGTGTGATGAACTCGACCGCACTGAAGGAAGCGCAAGCCACCGGCTACCCGCGCGAGAAGATGTACGGCGTCTGGTGGGCGGGCGCGGAGCCGGACGTGAAGGACGTCGGCGACGGCGCCAAGGGCTACAACGCCGTGACGATGCAGCACGGCGCCGAGCCGCAGGCCAAGTTCGTCAAGGACGCGCTCGCGATGGTGCACGACAAGGGCCAAGGCACCGGGCCGAAGGCCGACGTCGGCCAGGTGCTCTACGTGCGCGGCGCGATGAGCGCGATGATCGGCATCGAAGGCATCCGTGCGGCGCAGGAGCGCTTCGGCAAGGGCAAGGTGATGACGGGCGAACAGGTGCGCTGGGGCCTGGAGAACCTGAACCTGACACAGGCCAAGCTCGACGCGCTGGGTTTTGCGGGCGTGATGCGGCCGATCAGCACCTCGTGCGTCGACCACATGGGCGCATCGTGGGCACGCATCCACACCTGGGACGGCAAGGAATGGAAGTTCACCTCCGACTGGCTGCAGGGCGACGAGCAGGTGATCAAGCCCATGGTCAAGAGCACCGCCGCCAAGTACGCGGCCGAAAAGAAGCTCACTGCCCGCCCCCCTGAGGATTGCCAATCCTGATCTGGAAACGGTCACGCCCATGAGCAGCGCCAACATCGTCCTCAACGTCAACGGCATCGAGGTCATCTACAACCACGTGATCCTGGTGCTCAAGGGCGTTTCGCTCCAGGTGCCCGAGGGCGGCATCGTGGCGCTGCTCGGCGGCAACGGCGCGGGCAAGACGACCACGCTGCGCGCGGTCTCCAACCTGCTGGCCGGCGAGCGCGGCGCCGTGACCAAGGGAACGATCGAGCTGCGCGGCGAGCGCATCGAGGCGCTCACGCCGGCCGAGCTGGTCAAGCGCGGCCTGATCCAGGTGATGGAGGGGCGCCACTGCTTCGCCCACCTGACGATCGAGGACAACCTGATGACCGGCGCCTACACGCGCACCGACGGCAAGGCCGCCGTCGCCGAGACGCTGGAGAAGGTCTACGCCTACTTCCCGCGCCTGAAGACGCGGCGCACCTCGCAGGCCGCCTACACCTCGGGCGGCGAGCAGCAGATGTGCGCCATCGGCCGCGCGCTGATGGCCAACCCGACCATGGTGCTGCTCGACGAGCCCTCGATGGGCCTGGCGCCGCAGATCGTGGAAGAGGTGTTCGGCATCGTGAAGGACCTGAACGAGAAGGAACGCGTGACCTTCCTGCTTGCCGAGCAGAACACCAACATGGCGCTGCGCTATGCCGACTACGGCTACATCCTCGAGAACGGCCGTATCGTGATGGACGGCGAGGCGCAGAGCTTGCGCGAGAACGAGGACGTCAAGGAGTTCTACCTCGGCGTCGGCGGCGCGGACCGCAAGAGCTTTCGCGACGTCAAAAGCTACAAGCGGCGCAAGAGGTGGCTCGCATGACCGATTTCTACGACAAGCTGGAAGTGCGCGACCCCGCGGAGCGCGAGCAGGACTTGCTGGCGGCGCTTCCCAAACAAATTGGGCAGGCGCAGACCGCGGCGCCGGCCTTCGCCAAGATCCTCGATGGCGTCAAGGCCCAAGATATCACGAGCCGCGAGGCGCTGGCGAAGATTCCGGTCACGCGCAAATCCGAGCTGCTCGAACGACAGAAGGCCCAGCGTGCGAACGACCCCTTCGGCGGTTTCGCGGCGATCCACTTCGGCCCGCGCATGACGCGCGTGTTCGCCAGCCCCGGCACCATCTACGAACCCGAGGGCGAAGCGCGCGACTACTGGCGCACCGCGCGTGCGCTGCATGCCGCGGGCTTTCGCGGCGGCGAGCTGGTGCACAACTGCTTCAGCTACCACATGACGCCGGCCGGCGCGCTCATGGAGAGCGGCGCCCACGCGCTCGGCTGCACCGTGTTCGCGGGCGGCACCGGCCAGACCGAGCAGCAGGTGGAAGCCATCGCCGACCTCAAGCCCGCCGGCTACGCGGGCACGCCGAGCTTCCTCAAGATCATCCTCGAGAAGGCTGCGGAAAAGAACATCGCATTGCCCTCGCTGACCAAGGCGCTGGTGTCGGGCGAGGCCTTTCCGCCCAGCCTGCGCGACTGGATCGCCGAGCGCGGCGTGGCCGGCACGCAGTGCTATGCGACGGCCGACCTGGGCCTGGTGGCCTACGAGACCTCGGCGCGCGAAGGCCTGGTGCTCGACGAGGGCGTGATCGTGGAGATCGTGCGCCCGGGCACCGGCGACCCGGTGCTCGAGGGCGAGGTCGGCGAGATCGTCGTCACCACGCTGAACCCCGACTACCCGCTGATCCGCTTCGGCACCGGCGATCTCTCGGCCGTGCTGCCGGGGCACTGCCCCACCGGCCGCACCAATACCCGCATCAAGGGCTGGCTCGGCCGCGCCGACCAGACCACCAAGGTGCGCGGCATGTTCGTGCATCCCGGCCAGGTGGCCGAGATCGCGCGGCGCTTTCCGGAAGTGCAGCGCGCGCGGCTGGTGGTCGAAGGCGAGATGGGCGACGACCGCATGACGCTCAGGCTTGAATGTGGTGCGGCCGCCGAAGGCCTGGCGGAACGCATCGCCGAAGCGATCCGCGACGTCACCAAGCTGCGCGGTGCCGTCGAATTCGTGGCGCCCGGCAGCCTGCCGAACGACGGCAAGGTGATCGAGGACGCGCGCAGCTACCGGTAGGGCTGCAGGCGCGCGGCCGCTCAGGCGTGCACCCGCGCCCCGGCGAACAGCTTGACCATCTCGCGGTCGAAGGCCGGCAGGTCCTGCGGCTTGCGGCTCGTGATCAAGCTGCCATCGACCACGACCTCGCGGTCCACCCACTTGGCGCCGGCATTCGTGAGGTCGGTGCGCAAGGAGGGCCAGGACGTCAGCGTGCGGCCCTCGACCGCGTCGGCCTCGATCAGCGTCCAGGGTCCGTGGCAGATCGCGGCCACCGGCTTGCCGGCCTTGACGAAATCCCGAACGAAGGCCACGGCCTGCTCGTTGATGCGCAGCGCATCCGGATTCATCACGCCGCCGGGCAGCAGCAGCGCATCGAATTCGTGCGCGGCCGCCTGCGCAAGCGGCACGTCGACCTCGAACACATCGGCCGGGTCATGGTGCTTCCAGCCGCGCACGCCGCCGTTCGCCGGCGAGACGATCTGGGTGTCGGCGCCGGCGGCATCGAGCGCCTTGCGGGGTTCGGTCATCTCGGCTTGCTCGAAGCCGTCGGCGACGAGGATGGCGACTTTCATTCCCTTGAGTTTCGTATGGGGCATGGGGAGATCCTTCCATGGATTGCGGCTCTCCAAGCTAGCGCCGCCACGCGCCCGCCGGATCGGTACGCATCGGCTCTGCCTGTCGGACAGTTCGACGGCACGACCCTCGGCATGCTCCTTGCGACGGCCGGAGCTCGTTACGATTCTTGCAATGACGCACGCCTTCTTTCATCCGCCCGCCAGCCCCCGCTTCGCGCTGCGCAACCTGCGTGCGCCCCGCTGCCTCGTCCAGGCCGATGTGCCGACCGGCGCCGACGATGAACTCGCGCCCATCGACCTGCTGGTGGACCACGGCCGCATCGCCGCCATCGAGCCCGCGGGCACGCTGCCGGCCGAGCTCGGCCCCGACCTCGACGCCTCGATGCTGCTGCCGGGGATGGTCGACTGCCACACGCACCTGGACAAGGGCCACATCTGGCCGCGCCAGGCCAACCCGACCGGCGACGGCGCCGGCGCCTCGATGGCCACGCAGCGCGACCGCAACGCGCACTGGAACGCCGAGGACGTGCACCGACGCATGGAGTTCGGCCTCGCGACCGCCTATGCCAAGGGCGTGGTCGCGATCCGCACGCACCTCGACTCGCTGGCGCCGCAGGCCGCGATCTCGTTTCCCGTGTTCCGCGCGCTGCGCGAGCGCTGGGCCGGGCGCATCGAGCTGCAGGTGTCGTCGATCGCGCCGCTCGACATCTTCCTGACCGATGAAGGGCGCCAGCTCGCCGACATCGTCGCCGAGAGCGGCGGCCGGCTGGGTTGCGTGACGCGCTCGGGCGCTTACCCCGGCGACCCGATGCCGCCGGACCTGGACGATGCGCTGGTGCGCGTGTTCCAGCTCGCCGCCGAACGCGGGCTCGACCTCGACCTGCACGTCGACGAATCCACCGATCCGCGCTCGCGCGCGCTGATCCGCGTCGCGCGCACCGCGGTGGCGCAGGGCTTCGCCGGCCGCATCCTGTGCGGCCACTGCACCGCACTTGCGCTGCAGACCGACGAGTTCATCGAAGAAACCATCGCCGCCTGCAAGGACGCCGGCATCGACATCGTGAGCCTGCCCACGGTCAACATGTACCTGCAGGACCGCAGCCAGGAAGCGCGCACGCCGCGCTGGCGCGGCGTGACGGTACTGCATGAGATGAAGGCGCGCGGCCTGCGCGTGGCGGTGGCCGGTGACAACTGCCGCGATCCCTTCTACGCCTACGGCGACCACGACATGCTGGACACCTTCACCCAGGCGGTGAAGATCTTGCACCTGGACCATCCGCTTTCCGACTGGATCCGCGCCGCCACCGAGACGCCGGCCGCGATCATGGGCACGGCCCACGGCGTGCTGAAGTCCGGCGCCATGGCCGACCTGCTGGTGCTCAAGGCGCGCAGCTATTCCGAGATGCTTGCGCGCACGCAGTTCGACCGTGCCGTGCTGCGCGCCGGCCGCGAGATCGACACGACGCTGCCGGACTATCGGCTGCTCGACGACCTCATGCTCGCCTGAGCAGCGGCCCGCCCCGGGGCGACGAAACCCTACACGCGCCGTCAGGCGGCACTGACGTTCCGGGCCCGGTGCGGCGCAATCATGAGAACTCCAGCAACCCTCCTCGCGGAGGCAACCAAGGAGTATTTTCATCATGGCAACGGACACCGGAATTCTGGCCGCCGACGACGTCGTCGACGTGCTGAACGATCTGCTCGAGAACTCGCGCGACGGCGAATACGGCTTTCGCACCTGCGCCGAGGAAGTGAAATCGGCCAACCTGAAGCAGCTGTTCAACGACCGCGCCGCGTCCTGCGGCCAGGCGGCCAGCGAACTGGCGCAGCTGATCCTGGGCTACGGCGGCAAGCCGGCCGAAGGCGGCACCGCCGCCGGCGCGGTGCACCGCGGCTGGGTGCATGTGAAGGGCATGGTGGGCGCCAACAGCGAGCTCTCGATGCTCGAGGAGTGCGAGCGCGGCGAAGACGCAGCCATGGCGCGCTACCGCAAGGCGCTGAAGCAGAACCTGCCGGCCGACGTGCGCGCGGTGGTCGAACGCCAGGCCGAGGGCGCGCAGCGCAACCACGACCAGATCAAGCTGCTGCGCGACGAAGCGCGCACGCGCAGCTGACGGATGTGCTGCCGGCGCGGCGTGCTGCCGCGCCGGTGCCCTGCCCGCGTCAATAGCGCAAAGACGCGTCGGCCTGAGTACGACGGACGGCCGGGTAATACCAATGGCTACTACCGGCCGCAGGCGGGCCTGAACACAATCGCCCCCGAACTCTGGGAGAAAGCGATGGAGCCTGCCGTAGAAATCACCAAGTGCGGCGAACGAAACTTCAACTCGTATGTCGGTATCGGCGACGGTACCCGGCGCTACGAGCGCGAAGGGCTGCCCTCGGTGGCCGAATGCCTGCAGGACGCCGCGGCCGCGCTGGGCGCCGAATTCCGCTACGCGACCATCACCTTCGACAACGTCATGATCGGCAGCTATCCGGTCGCGGTGATGGGCCACCGCGCGGTGGAGGTCGCCGACGAGCTGCTGGTGAAGCGCTCCAATCCGCCCGTGCGGTACGCCTGAGCGAACAGGCCCTCCAAGAGGCGAACGATGGCAACCACCAGGAAGAAGGCGGGGGCGATCGAGACCTTCATTGCACACGCCAGCGTGAAGGCGAATGCCAGCGCGGCGGCGATCAAGTCAGCCTACGAGATCGAGGTGCGCTTCGTCGGCGGCCTGACGGCGACGCAGAAGAACGCATTCAAGACGGCCGCGAAACGATGGTCGAAGGTCATTGTCGGCGACCTGCCCAGCGTGATCGTGAGCGGCGAGGTGATCGACGACCTGCTGATCATGGCGCAGGGCGTTCCGATCGACGGCCCGGGCAAGATCCTCGGGCAGGCCGGCCCCACGCATTTGCGCCCGGCCTCGGCCGGCGCCAACGCCTTCCTGCCGGCGAAGGGGCTCATGTCCTTCGATACCGCGGACCTCGCGAAGATGCAGGCCGACGGTACCCTGGTCGACGTGATCACCCACGAGATGGGCCACGTGATCGGCATCGGCACGATCTGGACCGTCAAGGGCCTGCTGACCGGCGCCAGTACCATCAACCCGCATTTCACCGGCACGACGGCGAAGAAGGAATACGGCGCGCTCAAGGGCACCGGGCCGACGCCGGTGCCGGTCGAGAACACCGGCGGCCCCGGCACGGTGGACAGCCACTGGCGCGAGACGGTGTTCAAGAACGAGTTGATGTCCGGCTTCATCGCAGCGACGAACAACCCGCTGAGCCGGCTCACGGTGGCGAGCCTGCAGGACCTGGGCTATGTGGTCGACCTGGGCGCCGCCGAGCCGTATTCGCTGCCCGACCTTCAGGCCATGGCCGAAGCAGGATTGATGGCCGTGCATGCCGACGAAGAGCATCCGCACGCGCTGCCGATCTTCGCGCCGAAGGTCCTGCCGGAAGGCAGCCTGATAGACCATTGAGAGGCCGACGATGCCGCGAATGCTGCGTCCGAAGGCGGCGGTGCTGCCGGATTCCGCGCTGGTGCCGGACGCGAACCTGAAGCCGCCGCCGAAGCGGTTCACGCACCAGGTGGTGGCCGAGCAGCCGTTCTACTACGCCGCGGCGCAGGCCGACGCGGCTCCCGATGGCCGCTTTGCACCGGGCACCAGGCTGCTGTTGCTGGAGCACGGCGACGGGCCGCTGTGCTGGGTGCAGGACGGGCAAGGCCTCTGCGCGGCCACCCCCTTCGCGGGGCTGCGCGCGCTGCGCTGAGCGCATCCTGAAAGACTACGGCGTGGCCACGTGCCCCGCGTGCATCCAGAGCGCCATGCCGTCGAGCAGCTCTTCCATCGCCTCGTCGTCGCTGCGGCCCGAGCGCCGCGGCACGTGAAAGGAATGGTCCGCATGGGCGACCTCCATCAGCGACCCGCGGTCTCCCAGTGCCTCGACCACCGCGCGAATCCGGCCGAGCTCTGCGAGCTTGTCCTCGGTGCCTTGAATGAACAGCATGGGCAGCTGCACGTCGGACAGATGCGCAGCGCGCTCGGTCGAAGGCGTGCCGGCCGGATGCAGCGGAAAACCCAGAAAGACCAGGCCGGCCACGCCGGGCAGCGGCGCCAGCGCTTGCGCCTGCGAGCTCATCCGGCCGCCGAATGACTTGCCGCCGGCGAACAGGCGAAGCGATCCGAACATCTCGGAGGCCCGCGCCACAGCGGCGCGAACCGCGGCATGGGCAACGCGAGGTGAATCGGGACGCTTGCTGCCGAGCTCCATGTACGGGAACTGGTAGCGCAAGGTCGCGATCTTCCGTGCGGCCAGGCCCTCCGATACCGCGCTCATGAACGGATGCGCCATGCCCGCCCCCGCGCCGTGAGCGAACACGTAGCAGGCCGTCGGATCGGCCGGCACCTGCGCGAGCGCGGAGACGCTCACGCTGTCGCCGACGGGAATGGAGATCTTTTGCGTTCCGGGCGTCATGCTGGGCGGGCTGGAGGAGGTGGGGAGCGCCAGTATGCCGCGCCGCGCCCTGGCTCAGCCAGCGTTCTTTTGGTAGCGCTATCTCCCCGCTAGAATCCAACTCATGAACCCCGAGGCCCTCCCGGCACGCCGCAGCCGCCGCGGCAGCGGCGCCGTCACGCTGCACGACGTCGCCAAGCTCGCCGGCGTGGCGCCCATCACCGCCTCGCGTGCGCTCAATACGCCGGCGCAGGTGTCGGCCGAGGTGCTGAAGAAAGTCACCGACGCGGTGGCCCGCACGGGTTACGTGCGAAACGGCCTGGCCGGCGGGCTGGCCTCGACGCGCAGCCGGCTGGTGGCCGCCGTGGTGCCGACCATCGCCGGGCCGGTGTTCCTGCAGACCGTGCAGGCGCTGACCGAGGCGCTCGCCGAGAGCGGGTACCAACTCATGCTGGGCCAGAGCGGCTACGCCGAGTCGCGCGAGGATGCGCTGCTCGAGGCTATCATCGGCCGCCGGCCGGATGGCATCGTGCTCACCGGCATCATGCATTCGGCCGAGGGACGCAAGCGCCTGCTGGCCGCGGGCATTCCGGTGGTCGAGACCTGGGACCTCACACCCACGCCGCTGGACATGCTGGTCGGCTTCTCGCACGCCGAGGTCGGGCGCGCGGTGGTCGACTTCCTGCGCAGCAAGGGCCGCAGCCGGCTCGCGGTGGTGGCCGGCGACGACGAGCGCTCGCGGCGGCGCCACCAGGCTTTCCAGGACGCGGCGCGCGCCGCCGGCCTGCGCGAGGTGCGGCTGATCTACGTGCCGGCGCCGACCACGATGAAGAGCGGCCGCCGCGCGCTGGCCGAGCTGTTCGCGGCCGCGCCGGACATCGACGCCGTGTTCTGCAGTTCCGACCTGCTCGCGCTCGGCGTGATGACCGAGGCGCAGGCGCTCGGCATCGCGGTGCCGGCGCAGCTGGCGGTGGTCGGCTTCGGCGATCTCGAGTTCGCGGCCGACCTGAACCCGGCGCTGAGCACGGTGCGCATCGATAGCAAGGCCATCGGCCGGCAGGCCGCGCGCTTCATCGTGGACCGTGCGGAAGGACGGCAGGTCGACCCGCGCGTGGTCGACATTGGCTTCTCGATCGTCGATCGCGACAGCGCCTGATCCGTACAAACCCCTAGCTCCGGGCCGCTTGACGCTTCAACTGGTAGCGCTATCATTCGTGCTATCAGATGGTAGCGCTACCTGGCTACCGCCACCCCTGTCAAAATCTCAAGGAGACAACCCAATGAAGAAGCTGCTCGGCGTCCTCGCCATCGGCCTTGCCGTCAGTGCGGGCGCCCACGCCCAGGACTGGCCTCAAAAACCCGTGACGCTGGTCGTTCCCTTCCCGCCCGGCGGCTCCACCGACATGGTGGCGCGCGCCATCGGCCCCAAGCTCACCGAGAAGCTGGGCCAGCCCTTCCCGGTCGACAACAAGGCCGGCGCCACCGGCACCATCGGCACGACGCTGGTCAAGCGCGCGGCGCCCGATGGCTACACCTTCCTCGTCACCTCGCTCGGCCCGCTGGTGATCGCGCCGCACCTGATCAAGGGCATGCAGTACGACGCGCTGAAGGACTTCGACCTGATCACGGTGGCCGTGCAGGCGCCCAACGTGCTGGTGGTCCCGGCCGCCTCGCCGCACAAGACCGTGGCCGAGGTGATCGCGCACGAGAAGAAGAACCCCGGCAAGATGAGCTTCGCCTCCTCCGGCAACGGCTCCAGCGACCACCTCACGGCCGAGCTGTTCTGGCAGCAGACCGGCACCACCGGCCTGCACGTGCCCTACAAGGGCGGCGCGCCGGCCATGACCGACCTGCTCGGCGGCCAGGTCGATGCCTCGTTCCAGAACATCAACGCGGTGGTGCCGCACATCAAGTCCGGCAAACTCAAGGCGCTCGCGGTCACTGGCGACAAGCGTTCGCCGGTGCTGCCCGAGGTGCCGACGATGAGCGAAGCCGGCGTGAAGAACGTCGAGGTCTATTCCTGGCAGGCCGTGGTCGCGCCCAAGGGCCTGCCGCCGGCGGTGCGTACCAAGGCCGCCGAATCGGTGGTGGCCGCGCTCAACGACCCGGCCGTCAAGCAGCAGTTCACTTCCATCGGCCTCGAGGTGGTGGGCAACACGCCGGCGCAGTTCACGAGCTTCCAGCAGCAGGAATATGCGCGCTGGAAGAAAGTGATCGAGACGGGCAAGATAACCATCGACTGAGCCAGCCATGCCCATCAACACCACCCCCCTGATCACCGACCTGCGCGTGATCCCCGTCGCCGGCCGCGACAGCATGCTGCTGAACCTGAGCGGCGCGCACGGCCCCTTCTTCACGCGCAACCTGCTGATCCTGACCGACAACGCCGGCCGCACCGGCGTCGGCGAGGTGCCCGGCGGCGAGAAGATCCGCCAGACGCTCGAAGACGCACGGCCGCTGGTCGTCGGCCAGCCGATCGGCGCGCACCAGCGCGTGCTGCAGCAGATGGGCAAGCAGTTCGCCGACCGCGATGCCGGCGGCCGCGGCCTGCAGACCTTCGACCTGCGCACCACGATCCACGCGGTGACCGCGGTCGAATCGGCGCTGCTCGACCTGCTGGGCCAGCACCTCGAGGTGCCGGTCGCAGCGCTGCTCGGCGAGGGCCAGCAGCGCGAGGCGGTCGAGATGCTGGGCTACCTGTTCTACGTCGGCGATCGCGACAAGAGCGACCTGCCCTACGCGCGCGAAGCCGATGCCGGCAACGACTGGTTCCGCCTGCGCCACGAGAAGGCGATGTCGCCCGAGGCCATCGTGCGCCTGGCCGAGGCGGCACGCGAGCGCTACGGCTTCAACGATTTCAAGCTGAAGGGCGGCGTGCTGCGCGGCGAGGAAGAGATCGAGGCCGTGACCGCGCTGCACGAGCGCTTTCCGACCGCGCGCGTCACCCTCGACCCCAACGGCGGCTGGCTGCTGAAGGACGCGATCCGCCTCATGCGCGACATGCGCGGCGTGGTCGCCTATGCCGAAGACCCGTGCGGCGCCGAAGAGGGCTTCTCCGGCCGCGAGGTGATGGCCGAGTTCCGGCGCGCCACCGGCCTGCCGACCGCGACCAACATGATCGCCACCGACTGGCGCCAGATGAGCCATGCGCTCGCGCTGCAGTCGGTCGATATTCCGCTGGCCGATCCGCATTTCTGGACCATGGCCGGCTCGGTGCGCGTGGCGCAGACCTGCCGCGACTGGGGCCTCACCTGGGGTTCGCATTCGAACAACCACTTCGACGTCTCGCTCGCGATGTTCACGCACGTCGGCGCCGCGGCGCCGGGCCGCGTGACCGCGATCGACACGCACTGGATCTGGCAGGACGGCCAGCGCCTCACCAAGGAGCCGCTGCAGATTCAGGGCGGCCTGGTGCAGGTGCCGAAGAAGCCGGGCCTAGGCATCGAGCTCGACATGGCCGAGGTCGAGAAGGCGCACCAGCTCTACCAGCAGCACGGCCTGGGCTCGCGCGACGATGCGGTGGCGATGCAAGCGCTGATTCCCGGCTGGAAATTCGACCCCAAGCGGCCGGCCTTCGACCGATAGCAACACCAACCAAGGAAGCCCCATGAGAGAAAACCGCCTGCGCACGCTGTGGAAATCCGGTGGGGCTGCCGTCAACGGCTGGCTCGCGATACCGAACAGCTTCTCGGCCGAGACCATGGCCCACCAGGGCTGGGATTCGCTGACCATCGACCTGCAGCACGGTGTGGTCGATTACCAGGCCATGCTCCCGATGCTGCAGGCGATCTCGACCACGAACACGGTGCCGGTGGTGCGCGTGCCCTGGCTGGAGCCCGGCATCCTCATGAAGACGCTGGACGCCGGCGCCTACGGCGTGATCTGCCCGATGGTCAACACGCGCGAAGACGCGCAGCGGCTGGTGGCCTGGACGCACTACGCGCCGCGCGGCACGCGCAGCTTCGGCCCGGTGCGCGCGCTGCTCTATGGCGGCGCCGACTATCCCGAGCATGCCAACGACACCATCGTCACCTTCGCGATGATCGAGACCGCGCAGGCACTCGACAACCTGGACGACATCCTCTCGGTCGAAGGCCTGGACGCGGTGTACATCGGCCCGTCGGACCTCTCGCTCGCGCTCGGCTGCCGTCCCGTCTTCGACGACGTGGACCCGCCGGTCGCGCAGGCCATCGACCACATTCTCGAACGCGCCAAGGCGCACGGCCTGGTCGCCGGCATCCACAACGGCCGGCCCGACGTGGCGCTGGCGCGCATCGCCAAGGGCTTCCAGTTCGTCACCGTGAGCTCGGACGCACGGCTCATGGCCGCGGGCGCGCAGCAGATGCTGGCGGCGATGCGGGCCGCGCCGGCGCCGGCGGCTCCCCCCTCTACCTACTGAAAGGATATTCAAATGAAAGTTGGATTCATCGGCCTCGGCATCATGGGCGCGCCGATGGCGCAGAACCTCCTGGCCGCCGGCCACGAGATGTTCGTGCGCACGCGCAGCAAGGTGCCCGAGGCGCTGGCCAAGGCCACGCAGTGCAAGACCAACGCCGACGTCGCGCGCGCCGCCGATGTCGTCGTGCTCATGCTGCCGGACACGCCCGATGTCGAGTCGGTGCTGTTCGGCAAGGACGGCGTCGCCGACGGCCTGAGCGCCGGCAAGACGGTGATGGACATGAGCAGCATCTCGCCCATCGAGACCAAGGCCTTCGCCAGCAAGATCAACGCGCTCGGTTGCGAGTACCTCGACGCGCCGGTCTCCGGCGGCGAAGTCGGCGCCAAAGCCGCCAGCCTGACCATCATGTGCGGCGGCTCCGAAACCACCTTCAACAAGGTGAAGCCGCTGCTTGAAGCCATGGGCAAGAACATCACGCTGGTCGGCGGCAACGGCGACGGCCAGACCACCAAGGTGGCGAACCAGATCATCGTGGCGCTCAACATCGCGGCGGTCGGCGAGGCGCTGCTGTTCGCGAGCAAGGCCGGCGCCGATCCGGCCAAGGTGCGGCAGGCGCTGATGGGCGGCTTCGCGGCCAGCCGCATCCTCGAAGTGCATGGCGAACGCATGATCAAGCGCACCTTCAACCCGGGCTTCCGCATCGCGCTGCACCAGAAGGACCTGAGCCTCGCGCTCGCCGGTGCGAAGTCGATGGGCGTCGCGCTGCCGCAGACGGCCTCGGCCGCGCAGCTGATGCAGTCCTGCGCCGCCCACGGCTGGGACCAGCTCGATCATTCGGCGCTGGTCAAGGCGCTGGAGCAGATGGCGGCGCACGAGGTGGCCAACCCGCCGGCCTGAAGCCGCATCGCGCCGCCGACAAGAACAACAACCCTGGAGACGAGCATGCAAGAGCAACAAGGCGCGAGCGCGCGCCGCGCTTTCCTGAAGACGGCCGCGGGCGGCACACTGGCCGCGCTGGGCGGCACTGCTGCCGCGCAGGCCTTCGACTTCAAGCCCAGCCAGCGCTACCCCGACCCGGCGGTGCAGGTGCTGGACCCGAGCTTCGGCAAGTACCGCATCTACAGCAGCACGGTCGAGCAGCTGGGCACCGGCATGCGCTGGGCCGAAGGCCCGGTGTGGTTCGGCGACGGACGCTACCTCCTGGTGAGCGACATCCCCAACAACCGCATCATGCGTTTCGACGAGGCCACCGGAAGCTTCGGCGTGTTCCGCCCGCCGTCCAACTTTTCCAACGGCCTGGCGCGCGACCGGCAGGGCCGGCTGCTGGCCTGCGAACACCTGACCCGGCGCATCACGCGCACCGAGTACGACGGCAGGATCACCGTGCTGGCCGACAGCTTCAACGGCAAGAAGCTCAACTCGCCCAACGACATCGTCTGCAAGTCCGACGGCTCCATCTGGTTCACCGATCCGCCCTTCGGCATCGCCGGCAACTGGGAGGGCGACAAGGCGGCCTCCGAGCTGCCGCACTCCGTCTACCGCATCGCGCCCGACGGCAAGATCGCCCTTGTCACCGCCGACCTGAACGGCCCCAACGGCCTGGCCTTCTCGCCGGACGAGAAGAAGCTCTACATCGTCGAGGGACGTGCCCAGCCCCACCGCGTGATCTGGAGCTACGACGTCGGCAGCGTCGCCAGCCTGTCCAACAAGACCCGGCTGGTGGACGCCAATGGACCCGGTTCGATCGACGGCTTCAAGGTCGACGTGGACGGCAACCTGTGGTGCGGCTGGGGCAGCAACGGCGCGCCCGGCGCGAACTCCGCGGATCTGGACGGCGTGATGGTGTTCAACCCGCAGGGCAAGGCCATCGGATTCATCCGCCTGCCGGAGCGCTGCGCCAACCTCAGCTTCGGCGGGGCCAAGAACAACCGGCTCTACATGGCAAGTTGCCACTCGCTTTACGCGCTCTACGTCGAAACGCACGGCGCAACGTGAGAGGCGACGACGCGAGCCTTCGTTAAAAAAGTAAGTAAAAAGGTTGGTTTGCGACTTGTTACGTTGTGCAATGCTAGGCACAATGTATTACATGGAACGTCAAAACCCCTCCCAACCGCGGTGGTCCCCCGAGGGACTGCTCAGTCTCTTGCGCGCCAGCCTGCCGCCAGCGGGACCCGGGGCGGCCGCGCTTCCTCCACCGCCGGCGCGCCTCGACAGCCGCCAGCTTTCCGAGGCGGCCAGCGCGTGGCGCAAGCGTTCTGCGGAGGGCGACGAGGGGGCAGAATCCGTCGCGGCCGCGCTCGAGTACATCGCCACGCGCCGCGCGCGGGAAAAAGGCGCGCGGATCCAGGCGATGGGCAAGCGGCTTTCGCAACTGATGCAACTGAGTTGAGGCGTGCCATGAAGACCCAGACCGAAGCCATTCGCGAAGGCTACGAAGTCGATCTGTCCGGACCCGGCCGGCCGTTGGGCGCGCGAGGCAGATACCCGGACTACGAGATGATTCCCCTGCTGACCGACATGGAAGCGGAACTGCTCAACACCTTGAGCCTGGTGCGCAAGATGCTCGCCGAAGGTCCGCCCAGCAAGGATGCCCAGCAGGGCGTGGTGCGCGCGATCGACGGCCTGCTTTCCGTCGCGCGCTCCTGAGCCCTCCGACTCCCTCAGCGCCGCACGGCCGCCGGCTGCACGCGCTCCTGCGCCGTGACCGTGCGCGTCACGAGCCGCCCTTCCCGCAGCAGCGACACCTCGACCGGCCGTCCGATGCGCGTCGCATCGAGCAGGCGCAGCAGATCGTCCGCGCCGGCGATCGCCACGCCGTCCAGCGCGACGACGATGTCGCCCACCTTCAGGCCCGCCAAGTCCGCGGGGCCGCCGGCCTGCACTTCCCCGATGCGCACCGCGTTGGCCCCCGCCTGAATGGCCAGGGCCACGCGCCGCGCCAATGGCACCGTCTGCGCCGCGATGCCGAGGTGCGCGCGCCGAACCCGGCCATGGGCGATGAATTCGCCGATCACGAAGCGGGCCGTGTTGCTGGAGACGGCGAAGGCCAGCCCCTGCGCGCCGGCGATCATGGCGGTGTTGATGCCCACCACCAGGCCCGATGCGGCCACCAGCGCGCCGCCGGAGTTGCCCGGGTTGAGCGCCGCGTCGGTCTGGATGACGTCGTCGATCAAGTGCCCGCTTTGCGAGCGCAGCGAACGGCCGAGCGCGGAGACGATGCCCGCCGTGATGGTCGACTCGAAGCCCAGCGGATTGCCGATGCCCACCACCAGGTGGCCGCGCTTCAGCAGCTTGGAGTCGCCCAGCATCGCCATCGCGGCCCCGCGCGGGAGTTCGACACGCAGCAACGCCAGGTCGGTGGCCGGGTCGTCGCCGATCACTTCGGCCTCCTTGCTCTCGCCGTCCGCCGGGCCGATGCGCACGCGGCGCGCGCCGGCCACCACGTGGCTGTTGGTGAGCACCAGCCCGTCGCCGGCGACGACCACGCCCGAGCCGAACCCGCCGCCGCGCCGGCCAGGCGCTGCGCTTTGCACGCGCACCACGGCCGGCCCCACGTTGTCGGCCACGGCCGCCACCGCGCGCGAATAGGCGTCGATCAGGGCATCCTCGGTCGGCTCGGGGCCGATGCCTTCCGTGTTGAGCATGGCTTCAGATGGCTTCATTGTGTGAAGCCACAAGAGCTGAAGCCACTGCCCGGATGGGCAGGTACCTGCTGCCGGGCGGGCTGCGTCAGAGCTGGGGATGGTCAGTCCGCATGGATCGGAAAGTTCGCCCGGGACCAGGTCGAGAACTTGCTCGGTTCCACACCTGCCACTCTATTGGCGAGCGCAATCCGGTCCTGTGAATCCGAACCCAGGTAGGTATGGGCCTGGAAGTACCCGAACATCTCGGCCACTTCGGCGGCTCCGGGAAAGAAACCGGCGAAGACTTCGCTTGGCACTTGCTTGAATGACAACTTGTGGCCCTGCCGGTTCAGCGTGTCGACGATCTCGTTGAAACTCAGGAAATCGCCCACCAGCGGCAGGTACTCGCCATGGCCCGCCTGGTCCGGTTGCACGAAAGCTCCGGCAACGATGTTGCCGAGTTCGCCGATGTCGCCCATGTGGATGCAGCGCACGTCGGGGTCGAGGGGAAGGGACCAGGCCAAGGATCCGTCTGCCTGTTTTTGCGGCGAAAGGACGCCGGGGAGGTTCTGATAGAAGAAGGGCGCGACGACGAAGGTGTGATTCGCGAACCCGGCCTCCCGGACGATCCGATCGATCCTGGCCTTGCCGGTGAAGTGCGCCACGTCGAACTTGCCGCCGCTGATCGCTTCCACATTGGGCAGCGTCGACCAGACAAAGTGTTTGACGCCGGCGTCCTTGGCCGCGCGTACCGCTGCCGTTGCCTGCTTGAGCTCGTCGGTGCCCTGCTCCCAGAAGTTCGTGACCAGAAAGACGCCATGGGCTCCTTCAAATGCAGCTTGAAGGGTTTCCGGGCGGTTCAAGTCCGCTGCAACGACTTCATCGGCAAGTCCGCGATGCCGGTCCGGATTGCGAGTCAGCGCGCGTACTTTGAATCGGCCGCTGGCTTGCAGGGCGCGCTTGACTGCGCCTCCCTGCTGGCCGGTTGCGCCGATCACGGCGATCAGTTTTCTATCGTCGGATGCCATGTCTATTTCCTTGCTTCAAAAAAAGCTTGCCGCAGCCGCGCGCCGATGCGCCGGATCTCGGCCTCGCCCTGATCGAGCGCCGTCTTGTTCGTGTGCACCGAGTAGCGCCCCACCACCAGTTCGTGCGGGTGCTTCACGGCCGAGCCCAGAACGAAGGCCGTGTCGCCGTGGGCCACGAAGTCGATGGCCGCGCCGGACTCCTCGAAGATCGCGAGCTCGCCGGCGACGACCGGTCCACCCGCATCGAGCCGGCCGGCGTTGACCGCGACCCAGCCGACCGTGTGGCCGGCGGGCGGCGTGTAGCGCCAGCGCTCGCCGTCTTTCAGGCGCACGGCCAGATAGTTCATCGACGCCGGCGCGGGAATGACGCTTTGCGCCGTGCCGTGGCGCCCGAGCAGCACGCGTGCCGGGCCCTCCTGCGGCACCTGCGAGGGCGCGAGGTAAAGGCTTTGGGCGGGCGCGTTTTCTTCCGCAGCGGGCAACGCCACCCAGAGCTGGAAGCCCAGTACCGGCGAGTCGCCGACCGGCGCGCCGGTGTGCCACACGCCGTTGCCGGCGCGCATCCATTCCACGCCGCCGGCGGGCAGCACGCCCTTCTTGCCGGTCGTGTCTTCATAGCCGACGTCGCCTTCGATCATGAAAGTCAGCGTCGCGATGCCCGAGTGCGGGGGCATGCCGAAGCCCTTGTGGCCGGGCTCGGGCCGGAAGCCGAAGAGGTCGAGAAAGACGAAGGGCTTGAGAACCTCGCCCAGATCGCTCGGACTCACGAGCCGCGTGATCGGCCCATGCGTGCTGCCGCGCGTGCGGTAGACGATGGCGCGGGCTTTGGTGTCGACGATGGTGGTCATGCGATTTCCCTCAGTCCGGCGCCGGGAGCGAGACGGGCCGCAGCCGCCAGGCCACAAAGGCCGCGAGCGCCCCGAGCACCAAAGCCGGCGCAGGATTGCCGCCGATCAGCAGCACGTGCGTGGCCGCCGCTGAGACCATGGTGGCGCCGAGCAGCAGGCCGCCGAAGAAGCCGGTTGCAGGTACGAGCAGTAGCACGGCGCCGACGACTTCGACCGCACCCGTCAGGTAGCGAAACCACTGGCCCAAGCCGATGGCATCGAACACCTGGACCATCTGCGGCACGCCGGCCAGCTTGGCGATGCCTGCCGCGCCGAAAGCCAGCGCCAGAAGAATGCGAACTCCCCAGACGATGCGGCGCTGCGTGGGGGAAAGGGGAGAAAGAGTCATGCACAGAAGATTAGGGCCGCAGCTATTCATCGACTAGACGGCACAATCGGATTGCACTCATCCAAGAACAGAAGGAATTTCCTCGTGCTCGACCTGAACGACATCGCCATGTTTGTGCAGGTGGTGCGCTGCGGCAGCTTTGCCGAGGCGGCGCGGCGCCTGGGCGTGCCGTCCAACACCTTGAGCCGGCGCATCCAGCAGCTCGAAGCCCGGGTGGGCACGCGGCTGTTGCAACGCTCCACGCGCAAGCTCACGCTCACCAGCGCCGGGCAGGCGTTCCATGAGCGCTGCGCAGGTGCGGTCGACGGACTGTTCGAGGCCGGACAGGAGTTGATGACGGGGAGCCAGGAACCCAGCGGCCTGGTGCGCGTTGCGGCGATGGCCGATTTCTTCGACTTCTTTCCGATGGAATGGGTGGCTGAATTTCTGGCCGCGCATCCGCGGGTGCGAATCGACTTCGTGCTCAGTGATGCGAAGGCCGATCTGATTGCCGAGCAGATCGACGTCGCGTTTCGCGGCGGCCCGTTGCGCGACTCCGGCTACGTCGGTCGCCAGCTTCTCGGCGTCCGCAGCGACGGCATGGTCGCCAGCCCTGCCTACATCGCCGCGCGCGGCAGGCCAGGCACGCTGCAAGAGTTGGCGAGCCACGACTGCGTGACTTCCGCCCATCCCAGCGGCCGCGCTGTTTGGCGGCTGACCGGACCCGAGGGGGTGGAAGAGGAAGTGCAGGTGGCCGGCCGCTTCTGCGGGAACACGGCGCAGGCATTGCGCAAGGCGACCCTAGCCGGCCTCGGCATCGCGCTGCTTCCACCGAGCATGGCCGGGCTCGACATTCGGGCGGGCCTGCTCGTGCCGGTGCTGCCGCAATACCAGCGCCGGGGCCACGGATTGAACGTGCTCTATCCGAGCCGGCGGCAGCTTCCACGGGCGGTGTCGGCGTTCATCGGCTTGGTCACGCAGAAGCTGAGTGCGGCAGAGGCGTTGCCGGCGGTGCTCCGGCCCTAGGCCGGCACGGCGTCGATGTTCGGCCGGTCCCAGTGCCGGTGCTTAGCGATCGCCGCGATGAAATCCTGCGCGATCTGCGTGGCGGCACTGGTGTCGCCGAGGTTGGTGGCGGGCGTCGCGGCCACCACCACGCCGGCCGGCGCCTTGGCCGGATCGGCACCGACGCCCAGCGTCGCGAGCAGTTTCACGCCCTCGCCCACCGTGCAGATGGCCTTGCAGTGCTTGTAGGCCTCGAGCACGAAATGCAGCGCATCGCCGCTGCGCGCCAGCGCCTCCGCGCCCTGCGCGCCGGCGGGCACGAGTACGGCATCGAACATCACCGAAGGCATGTTGGCGAAGGTGGCGTCGACATCCAGCTGGCGCCTCGACGCGCTCGCGACGGTGCCGAGCCGCGGGCCGACCACCTTGCACTGCGCGCCCGCCTGTTCGAGCGCTTCGCGGATCGGCTTCAGCGAGGCCGAGTCGATGCCGTCCATCACCAGGATCGCCACCTTGCGCGTCTTGATCGAGCCGTCGCCGGTGTCGGCCATGCTGAGCGCGCGCGACTCCTCGATCGGCAGCGTCATGCGGTGCTCGCGATAGCCGGCCCGGCCCGCGGCCGCCTTCGCATCGGGGGCGTTGATGCCCAGCGGCTCGGCCACGCGGCGCGCGAGCTTCTCGTCGACGTGAGCGAGGTTGTCCACCATGCGCTGGCGTATCGCCGGCGCCTCGACCTTCGAGAGCTCGAAGCGGAAGGCCGCGATGATGTGCTCCTTCTCGGCCACGCTCTGGCTGTTGAAGAAGAGCCGCGCCTGCGTGAAATGGTCGTCGAAGGAGGGGCTGCGGCGCCGCAGCTTGGGCGGGTCGATTTCCTCGGGAAAGGACTGGAAGCCGCCGCTCGCGCCGTCGATGCGGAACTCCTTGCCGTCGATGAGCGAGTGCGGTTCGTAGGCCACCTGGCCGCGCGCGATGCTCTGGCGGTGCATGCCGTCGCGCTGGAAGTTGTGGAAGGGGCAGACGCTCTTGTTGATCGGCAGCTCGTGGAAGTTGGCGCCGCCCAGGCGCGAGATCTGCGTGTCGGTGTAGGAGAACAGGCGGCCCTGCAGCAGCGGATCGTTCGTGAAATCGATGCCCGGCACCACGTGGCCCGGGTGGAAGGCCACCTGCTCGGTCTCGGCGAAGAAGTTGTCGGGGTTGCGGTTGAGCACCAGGCGGCCGATGCGCTGCACCGGCACCATCTCCTCGGGCACGATCTTGGTCGGGTCGAGCAGATCGAAGCCGAAGGCATGCTCCTTGTCCTGCGGAATCAACTGCACGCCCAGCTCCCATTCGGGGAAATCGCCGCGCTCGATGGCCTCCCACAAGTCGCGCCGGTGGAAGTCGGCGTCCTTGCCGGCGATCTTCTGCGCTTCGTCCCAGGCCAGGCCGTGGATGCCGAGCTTGGGCTTCCAGTGAAACTTGACGAAATGGCTCTCGCCGCGCGCATTGACGAAGCGGAAGGTGTGGACGCCGAAGCCTTCCATCATGCGCAGGCTGCGCGGGATCGCGCGGTCCGACATGATCCACATCAGCATGTGGGTGGTCTCAGGCATCAGCGAGGCGAAGTCCCAGAAGGTGTCGTGCGCGCTCGCCGCCTGCGGCATCTCGTGGTGCGGCTCGGGCTTGACGGCATGGATCAGGTCGGGGAACTTGATCGCATCCTGGATGAAGAACACCGGGATGTTGTTGCCCACCAGGTCGTAGTTGCCCGCGCGCGTGTAGAACTTGACCGCGAAGCCCCGCACGTCGCGCACCGTGTCGGCCGAGCCGCGCGATCCCGCCACGGTCGAGAAGCGCACGAAAACGGGCGTGCGGACCGCCGGGTCCTGCAGGAAATCGGCAGAGGTGAACTGCGACATCGACTTGTAGACCTCGAAGTAGCCGTGCGCCGCCTCGCCGCGCGCGTGCACCACGCGCTCGGGGATGCGCTCGTGGTCGAAGTGCGTGATCTTCTCGCGCAGGATGAAGTCTTCGAGCAGCGACGGCCCGCGCGCGCCCGCTTTCAGCGAGTTGTGGTTGTCCGGGATCTGCAGGCCCTGATTGGTGCTGAGCTGCGGCGTGTTGTCGCTCGTGAAGGCGGCCAGTTGTTCCTGCTTGGCATTGCTGCCGGCGCCCGGCTTCGGGCGACGGGCGGCGGCCGCCTTGTTCTGTGCCGTCATCGAGATTCCTTCGTTCTTTTAAGAATGCGGCGCCTCGAAGCGCCGCGGATCAGCCGGTCTCCGCGTCGAAGAACACGTCCAATGCGCTGACCACCGCCACGAGTCCGACGATGGCGGCCGCAGCCGCTATGGCCCAGAACAGGACATCGTCGATCCAGCCATTTCCGAGCGCGCCGAACAATGTGGAAAGCTCCATGATTCGCTCCAGATCAACTTTGCGGGACGGTTCGGCAGGCACTGCATGCCGGCTGCGAGCAAGCCATGAGCTTAGATTTGGCACCGCCGAAACCCCGTAGTGGCCGCGCGCTCCGGCGTGTGGGAGCGGCGAGGAGTACACGGTAGGACCGCACTGACGGCTCTGTGGGCGTGCCTACGCCGCTTCGCGTACCCGTCCACGTCCGCCGGCCGCGGCGATCTATATAGGATGAAGCGGCTGCGCTCGGCACCAAAACTGCTTGTGCGGTATCACACCTCCGACCTTCTCAACCGGCCCGCGCCACCATGCTCATCCAAATCGGCTTCGACATCGAACTCGGCGTCACGGCGCCCACGGCGCTGATCTACATGCTGCAGGTGCACCCCTCGCGCGCTGCCGACATCGCGGACGGCGAGCACATCACGATCAGTCCGCCGCTCCACACCGACCACTACCGCGACGCCTTCGACAACCATTGCGCGCGCGTACGGGTGCCCGCCGGCGTGAGCAGCGTGCGCCTTCGCAACGAGGCCGTGGTATTCGACTCCGGCTGGGCCGATCCGGTCGACCTGGGCGCGGTCGAGCACATGCCGGCCGACCTGCCGGTGGAAACGCTGCCCTTCCTGCTGCCCAGCCGCTACTGCGAAGTCGACAGCGAGCTGCTGCAGTTCGCCTGGAACACCTTCGGCCAGGTGCCCAAGGGCTGGCCGCTGGCGCAGGCCATCTGCGACTACGTGCATCAGCACCTGCGCTTCGACTACCAGCGCGCCCGCGCCACGCGCACCGCGCTGGAAGCCTGGCGCGAGCGCGTCGGCGTGTGCCGCGACTTCACCCACCTGGCGATCACGCTGTGCCGCTGCATGAACATCCCGGCGCGCTATGTGACCGGCTACCTCGGCGACATCGGCATTCCGCCCGTGCCCTATCCGATGGATTTCAGCGCCTGGTTCGAGGTCTACCTCGGCGAGCGCTGGTACACCTTCGATGCGCGCCACAACACGCCGCGCATCGGCCGCATCACGATCGCGCGCGGGCGCGACGCGGCCGACGTGCCGATCACGATGATCTTCGGCGAGAACACGTTGCAGCGCTTCGAGGTGACCACCGACGAGGTGGTCTGAAGCGTCAGGCCGGCGGCGGCGTGTAGCCCAGCGTCTTCATCGCCGCGCCCAGGCCTTTGCGGCTCTTCTCCATCGCGGCCCACGGCTTGTTGCCGGTGGCGATGCGCTCGCCGATGTTGCCGACCGTCCATTGCGCTGCGCTCTTCAGCTCGGGCAGCTCGTCCCATTCGAGCGGCACCGACACGCCCAGCCCCGGCCGCGAACGCGCCGACCAGGCGCTGACCGTGGTGGCGCCGAAGCCGTTGCGCAGATAGTCGACGAATATCTTGCCGACCCGGTTGCGCGGCCCGCTCTTGGCGACGAAGCGGTCGGGAATGGTCTGCGCCAGGTGCTGCACCACCGCCTGCGAGAAGCCCTTGACCGCATCCCAGCTGTAGTGGCGCCGGATCGGCACCACCACGTGCAGGCCCTTGCCGCCGCTGGTCTTCAGAAAGGCCGGCAGGCCGAGCTCGGTGAGCAGCGTGCGCACCAGCAGGGTGGCGTCCAGCATCTTCGGCCATTCGACGCCCTCCCCCGGGTCCAGGTCGAAGGTCATGCGGTCGGGCCTGCCGATCGCGTTCGAGGTGGCGTTCCAGGTGTGCAGCTCGATCACGTTCATCTGCGCCGCCGAGAGCACGCCGCGGGCGGCGTCGATCTGCAGCAGCGGCTCGTGCTCGGGATCGAGCGCCGGGTCCAGCAGCTTGACGCCCGGCATTTCGCTCTGGTTGGCATGCTTCTGGAAGAACAATTCGCCGCCCACGCCCTCGGGCGCGCGCACCAGCGCCACCGGCCGGCCCTTCAGATGCGGCAGCAGGAGCTCCGACACCCCGTCATAGAAGGCGACGAGTTCGCCCTTGGTGGTTCCGCTCTTCTCGTCGATCACGCGGTCGGCGTTGGTGATGCGCAGGTCCATGGTGCGGCTCGCTCCTTTGCTGCTGTTTCCGGCTGCCGCCGGCTTGGGGGGCGCCTGCGCCTTCTCGCGGCGGATCTCTGTCGCCGGCTTGTCGGCGCGCAGGCCCTGGAAGACCGAATGGCGGATGCGGTGGTCGCGCGTCCACTCGCCGAACGCCACCTCGGCCACCAGCTTCGGCCTGACCCATTGCGCCTTGACGCCGGCGGGGCGTCTGTCGAAGGGGCAGTCGCCGGTCGCCAGCTTGTCGAGCCTGGCCTTGACGTCCGCCAGGCGGTCGGCGTCGAAGCCGGTGCCGACGTTGCCGCAGTACTGCAGTGCGCCCTGCTCGTCGTACACGCCGAGCAGCAGCGAACCGAAACCCGCGCGCGCGCCCTTGGGCGCCGTATAGCCGCCGATCACGAACTCCTGCCGCTGCTGGTTCTTCAGCTTGATCCAGGTCGGCGAGCGGCGCGAGACATAGCCCGACCCCTTGAGCTTGCCGATGATTCCTTCGAAGCCGAGCTGCGCGGACGACGCCAGCAGATCCCGCGGCGCGGCATCGACGGCCTGCGAGAGCCGCAGCGGGGCCGGCGGCTTCCTGCCCAAGAGCTTGG
Organism: Variovorax sp. Soil_C_33; assembly: GCF_057656935.1. Classification (NCBI taxonomy): domain Bacteria; kingdom Pseudomonadati; phylum Pseudomonadota; class Betaproteobacteria; order Burkholderiales; family Comamonadaceae; genus Variovorax; species Variovorax sp. Soil_C_33. The sequence continues at coordinate 430,864 of NZ_JBDGJK010000002.1, read as the reverse complement.
CCAGCAGTCCGCGGCGTTCTTCCACCGGTGTCTTGCGCAGGTCGCGGCCGTCGAGGAAGGGCGCATCGAAGAGCCAGTAGACGATCGACGAGGTCGCATGGCGGTCGAAGGCGTTCTGCAGCGCCTGGAAGTCGGGCGCGCCATTCGCGCCATGGACCACGATTTCGCCGTCCAGCCAAGCCGAGCGCGTGGGTAGCCTGGCGAGCGCCTTCACGAGGCCGGGAAGCTTCGCGCTCCAGTCGTGGCCGTTGCGCGTGACGCATTGCACCTGGTCGCCGTCGATGCGCGCCAGCAGGCGGTAGCCGTCGAACTTGAGTTCGTAGAGCCATTCCTCGGCCACGGCCGGCGGCGCCGCGACCAGCGTGGCGAGCTGGGGCTCGAAGCTGTGGGGCAATGCGGCCTTGGGCAGAGCCGGCGCCCTCTTCGCCGCGGACGATGCCTTCTTCTTCGCAGGCGGCGGCTGAGGCGGGTCGTCGACGCCACGGCCGCTGAGCACGCTGTCCGGCAGTTCTTCGACCACGTCGAAGTCGGCCAGCGGGCGCGCCTCCTCGTCGTTCTCCTTGATCAGCAGCCAGGGCTCCTGCTTCTCGCCCTTGCCGCGCATGCGCACCAGTGTCCAGTGGCCGCGCAGCTTGTCGCCGTGCAGCTCGAACTTGAGCTTGCCCTCGGCAAGGCCGCGGCGCGCGTCGCCCTCGGCCTCCCACTCGCCGCGGTCCCAGACGATCACGGTGCCGGCGCCGTACTGCCTGGGCGGGATGGTGCCTTCGAAGTCGGCATAGGAGACCGGATGGTCTTCCACGTGCACCGCCATGCGCTTGACGCTCGGATCGAGGCAGGGGCCCTTGGGCACGGCCCAGCTCTTCAGTGTGCCGTCGAGCTCGAGCCGGAAGTCGTAGTGCAGCTGGCTCGCATGGTGCTTCTGGACCACGAAGGAATGCCCGCCGCGGCCGGCGCGGCCGGCCGTGCGCGGCTCCGGCGTCTTCTTGAAGTCGCGCTTGTCGTGATAGCGCGCCAGCGCCTCGCGCGCACTCGGTCTGTTCGCCACGCGCTGCCTCAGGCGGCCGCCTTGCGGCGCGATGCGGATTTGCGGGCCGGCGCGCGCTTGCGTGCCGCGGCCTTGGCAGCCGGCTTGCGGGCGGTCCTGGCCGGCTTTTCTTCCGGCTCTTCTTCCTCGTCGTCTTCAGCCGCCGCCTTGCCGCCCTTGCGCAGGCTGCGCTGCAGCAGCTCGGTGAGGTCGACGATCTTCGCGCTCGAGCGCCCTTCGTGCTCTTCCACCGGCTCGAGCTTGGTCACCTCCTCGGTCTGGCCCGCTTCGATCTTCCGGTCGACCAGCCGCATGATCTCGTCCTTGAACGAGTCCTTGAATTCATCGGGGTCCCAGTCCGAGCTCATGTCCTTGACCAGTTCGCCGGCCATCTTGAGTTCGCGCTCCGACAGGCCCACCTGCTTGACGCTTTCCGACGGCAAGGGCAGCTCTTTCCATGGGCGGATGTCGGCACCCCAGCGCAGCAGGTTGAGCACCAGCCCCGGCCCCACCGGCACCAGCGCCGCGAGATGCTGCTTGGTCTGGATCACGACCCGCGCCACGCCGATGCGGCCGGCGCGCTTCAGCGTTTCGCGCAACAGCGCGTAGACCTTGCCGCCGCGGTTGATCGGCGCGACGTAGTAAGGCCGCTCGAGATAGACGAAGGGGATGCTGTCGGCCGGCACGAAGGTCTCGATCTCGATGGTCTGCGTGGTCTTGGGATAGGCGTCGGCGATTTCCTTGTCGCTCAACACCACGTACTCGCCGTCCTCGTACTCGATGCCCTTCACGATCTGCTCGCGCGCGATCTCCTTGCCGGTCTTCTTGTTGATGCGCTTGTAGCCCACCGGGTCCATGGTGCGCTTGTCGAGCCAGTCGAAGTCGATGCCGTGGTCGACAGTGGCCGAGTACAGCGCCACCGGGATGTGGACCAGACCGAAACTGATGGCGCCCTTCCACAGGACGCGCGGCGCGGGGGCTTTGGATGCGGGCATGACGACGATCCTCCGGACGGCCACCGTAGGGCGGCCTGCCGGCGCCGCATGTAGGAACGCGGCGTCGCGCGTCGTAAGGGCTGCGCCTCTACGCGGCGAAGCCGTAGAGCTCGGCCGGGTTGTCCACCAGCAGCTTGCGGCGCGCGGCCTCGCTGTCGAAGAGCGCCAGCGCCCAGTCGAGCAGGGCCGGGTTGGAGGGCTCGGGCTTGACGTTGGGATGCGGCCAGTTGGTGGCCCAGACGCAGCGCTGCGGATAGCGCCGGGCCAGCAGGCGCGCGAGCGGCACCGCGTCGGCATACGCGGGCGGGCCGCTCTTGGAGGTCTCGTAGGGCGCGGCCAGCTTGATCCAGCAATTGCCCTTGTCGAGCAGGCGGCAGAGAGCGCCCACGGCCTCGCCGTCGAGCGGCGCCGGACCGAGGAACTTGCCGATGTGGTCGATGACGAAGCGGCCCGGCAGGCGCTCCAGCATCGCCATGTGCCGCGGCAGCTCGCGGCCGTCGAGCTGCAGGTCGATGTGCCAGGCGAGCGGCGCGATGCGCGCGGCCATGTGCTCCAGGCTGGACCAGGGCAGGAGGCCGCCCGACAACATCATGAAGCGCACGCCGCGCATGCCGGCATGGTGCAGGCGCTCGAGCTCGGCATCGGCCACTTCGGGCGGCACCACCGCGATGCCGCGCGCCTCAGGGCCCAGCTGCGCGAGCGCCGACAGCGTGCAGCGGTTGTCGAAGCCGTAGCCCGTGGGCTGAACCACGATGGTGCGCGTGAGGCCGAGCGCCTGCTGCACCTCGCGGTAGGCCGAGGCCGGCGCATGCGGCGGCTTGAAGGTCGCGGTGGGCGCGAGCGGCCACGCGTCTTCGTAGATGTGGACGTGGCAATCGCAGGCGCCGGCAAAGTCGATCGTCATGCGGCAAGCCTCCATTGCGCAAGCCGCGTGGCATGCGCCGCATTCACGGCGCCGGGCGGCATCTCGCCGCGCATCAGCGCGGCGATCTGGGAGACGGTCTCGAGCGCCTGGTGCTCCACCGCCGGCAGCGTGAGCCCGCCGATGTGCGGCGTGGCGACGACGCGCGGATGGCGCGCCAGCGCCGGCGCGGGCATCTGGTCGGGCGCGCGGCCGACGTCGAGCGCGGCGCCGGCCAGGTGGCCGGATTCCAGCGCGGCGAGCAGGGCCTCGTCGTCGACCAGCTCGCCGCGCGCGGCATTGACGAAAAAGGCGCCCGGCTTCATGGCCGCGAAGGCTTCGGCGTTCATGAGCTTCTCGGTCTGCGCGTTGGCCGGCGCCAGGCAGACGACGAAGTCGGACTGCGTCAGCAGCGCCGGCAGCGCGACCTGCTCGCGCATCGGCTGCCGCTCGATTGGCTGCGGATCGTTGACCAGCACGCGCATGCCGAAGGCCTGCGCCAGGTCGCCGAGATAACGGCCGATCGCGCCGAAGCCGATGATGCCCAAGGTCGACGCGCGCAACTGCCGGCCCATGAAGGGCGCCGGCGGCTCGCCGCGGTGATAGGCATGGGTGTAGCGGCCGATGCCGCGGGCGAGGTCGACCATCACGGCGACGATCCACTCGGCCACCGCCGGCACGAAACCCGGGCTGGCCTGCGTCACCAGCACGCCGTGCCGGCTCGCGGCCTCGACGTCGACGGTGCGGATGTCGACCGCGCAGCGCACGAAGGCGGCCAGCCGCGGCAAGTCGCGGAACAGCGATTCGGGCCCCGGCGTCTGCCGGTAGGCGATCAGCGCGTCGCAGCCCTGCGCCGCGGCCACCAGCTCCGGCGTCGAGAGCTCGCGCGGCTCGGGATTGAAGCGCACCTCGACGATCGCCTCCAGCGCCCGGGTGGCCTTGGGGCCGAAGTACTGCGCCAGCTTGTCGGCTGGATGCGTCACGAAAACGGTCGTCATGTGGCTGCCTTCTCGGGCTTGGTTTTTCTTGTGCTGCGGGGCCGGCCGGCCGCGGGCGGCGGCGCGACGGACTCACGTTCGATCAGTTGAACATCGGTAAAGACCTGCTCGCGCTCGTCCTCGCCGGGCTCGCCCGGGTGCTGCATCGCGCGCTCGACCATGGCGCGCGCCATCTCGCGCACCGGCAGCTGCACCGTGCTCAGCATCGGGTTCGACAGGGTCGCAAGGAACAGGCCGTCGATGCCGACCAGCGAGACCTCCTCCGGCACGCGCAGGCCGGCTTCGCGCAGGCCGGCCATCAGCCCGAGGGCCATCAGGTCGTTGAGGGCGACGATGCCGGTCGGATGCTCGGGCAGGCCCGCGATCTGCAGCGCGGTCGCGCGGCCGACCTCGGCGATCACCGAGTCGCCGTATTCGTTGAGCGCGCCGCCATCGAGCACCTGCGCGCTCGCACGCAGGCCCGCGGCCTCGGCGGCGGCGAAGAAGCCGTCGATTTTGGCGCTGCGGCTCATGGTCATGCCGGCCACGGTGGCGAAGGCCAGGCGCCGGTGGCCCTTGTCGATCAGGTGCTGCGTCGCCAGGCGCGCAGCCTCGAAGTTGTCGGGCATCACGTGGCCCACCTTCGAAGGCTTGCCCGGCGTCGCGCCGCGGTCGTAGCTCACCACCACCATGCCGCGCTCCACCGCCGACTCGAAGTGGCGCTCGTCGGCCAGCGAGGAGATCACGATCACGCGCCGCACGCCGTGCGCCAGCAGGTCCTCGAAGAAGGCGCTTTCCTTCTCGCGGTCGCGGTAGGTGCTGCCGATCAGGAGGCGATAGCCGAAGCGCTCCTGCGCGATGCTCTCGATCTCGCGCGCGATGTAGCCGTACATCGGGTTCGCCATCGACGGCACCAGGAGGCCCAGGAGCGGCGTCTGCCCGGTCTTGAGCTGCTGGGCCAGCTTGCTGGGCCGGAACTTGAGCGCCTGGATCGATGCTTCGACGCGCGCCAGGGTTTCCGAACGCATGCGGTCGGTGCGGCCGTTGAGCACGTTGGACACGGTGCTCACCGACACGGCGGCATGGCGGGCGACGTCCTGGATGGTGGTCATGGATTCGGTTGTTCGGCTACAGCCCGAGCCGGTTCGGGAGCCACAAGGAGAACGACGGCACGAGCACCAGCACGACCAGCGTCACCAGGAGCACAGCCAGGTATTTCATCATGGGCCGGGCCACGTGTTTCACCTCTGTGCCGGTGATCGCGCAGGTGGCGAACAGGCCGAGGCCGATGGGCGGCGCGAACAGACCCAGGCCCATCGCGATCACCATCACCGTGCCGAAGTGCAGCGGATTGATGCCCAGCTGCTGCGCGATCGGCGTCAGCAGCGGCCCGAAGATGATCAGCGCCGGCGCCCCTTCGAGCACGGCGCCGAAGACGATCATGATCGCCACCGACAGCAGGATGAACATCACGCTGCCGTACTGCTGCGCGAAGGAGATCATGGTGGCCGACACCAGCTGCGGGATCTGCTCGATGGTGAGCGCAAAGGACACGCTGGACGCGGCCGCCACGATGAAGAGGATGCTGCCCGCCATCGAGGCCGAGCGCACGAAGAGCTGCGCCATGGCGCGCACGCTGAGCTCGCGGAAGGCCAGGCTGCCGACCACCAGCGCATAGACCACGGCAAAGGCCGAGACCTCGGTCGAGGTCGCGACGCCCGAGGTCACGCCCTTGCCGATCATGCCCACCATGACGATCGCGACCAGCGCGCCGCCGAGCAGCTTGAAGAGCGGCGTGCGCTTTTCGAAGGCGTCGTCGGGATTGATCTTGCGCCCGACGATGATCGCCAGCGCGCCCAGCGCCAGCGCCATCACCGCCGCGGGCACCAGGCCGGCCATGAACAGGCCGGCGATGGAGATGTTGGCGACGAAGCCCATGATGATCATGTTGATGCAGGGCGGGATGGTCTCGGCCATCACGGCCGTGCAGGCGAGCAGCCCCGCTGCTTCATTCGGGTCCTGCTTGGTGCGGCGCACCGCCGGCATCACGATGCCGCCCACCGCGGCGATGTCGGCCAGCTTGGAGCCGGAGACGCCCGAGAAGAAGGCGGTCGCGGTGATGGTGATCAGCCCCAGCCCGCCGCGCACGCGGCCGAAGATGCGCAGCAGCAGCTCGATCAGCCGCGAGGACATGCCGTTGGACTCCATCAGCAGGCCGGCCAGCACGAAGAAGGGAATGGCCAGGAGCACGAAGTGGTCGGTGCCGGCCATCACCTGCTGCGAATAGATCAGCATCGGCAGCGAGGGATCGGAGAGGAAGTAGAGCAGCGCCGAGAAGGCCAGCACGAAGCCGATCGGCACGCCCAGCAGCAGCCCGCCGATGAAGCCGGCCGCCAGCAGCAGGCCGCTCGGGATGGCGTGCTGCGGCACCAGCGCGTTCCAGCCGAAAACCAGCACGGCAAGAGCCACGCAGGCGGCCAGCGTGCCGAGCACGACGCGGCGCGGGCCGTTGAGCGCATTGGCCAGGCCGAACAGCGTCATGAACAGGCTGCCGATCACCACCGGGTAGACGTAGAGCCATTGCGGCAGGCCGATCGAGGTCGTCTGCCCGTAGGTGTCGACCAGCAGCAGCGTCGACGAGACGAAAAGGCTCGCGGCCACGCCCGCGATGATCCAGTGGCTCACCTGCATCAGCGCCGGCTGCCAGTGCGCGGGCAGCAGGTGGCGAAACAGGTCGATGCCCACGTGCTGGCTGCGCGCGAGCACGGTGGCGGCGCCGAAGAAGACCAGCACGATCATCAGTGCGCGCGCGATCTCCTCGGCCCAGTCCACCGGATCGTGCAGGAAGTAGCGGAACACCACCGAGAGGAAGACCACGACCACGTCGGCCGCCAGCACGACGGCCGACAGGATCTCGGTCCAGCGGTTCAGTGCGCGGAGCCAGCCGCCGGAGACGGTGTCGTGGCGAAAGCCCAGCGCGGGCGCGGCGATCGCGGACATGGCCTCAGACCCGCGCCGCGTTGACCGCGGCGAAGAGCGGCGCCGTCGCCGGATACTGCCTGGCGAAGTCGACCCAGAGCCTGCCTTCCATCTCCTTGCGCACGGCGGCGCGCTCGGCCGCGGCCATCGGGAAGAACGTCATGCCCTTGCGCTGCAGCTCGTCGATCGCGGCCTTGCCCTTGTCGCTCGCGATGGCGCGCTGCTGCGTGGTCGCATCGTTGACCGCCTTCAGGAAAGCCGGGCGCAGGCTGGCGGGAATCTTGTCCATGCCGCGCTTGCCGATCACCACCACCATCGGGCTGAACAGGTGCTCGGTGAGCCAGCAGGACTTGACCACCTCGTTGAGCTTGCTGGCCAGCACGGTGGCCGCGTCGTGCTCGAAGCCGTCGACCACGCCGGTCTGCGCCGCCATGTAGAGCTCGCCGAAGGGAATGGGCGTGGGGATCGCGCCCATCAGCTTGAAAGTCTCGATGAAGGCCGGGGTGGGCAGCACGCGCAGCTTGACGCCCTTGACCTGCGCCAGCGAGGTGACCGGTGCCTTGGTGTAGACGCTGCGCGCGCCGAAGTGCGAGGCCCAGGTCAGGATGCTGCAGCCCGAGCGCTTCTGCAGCAGCTCGTTGAGGGTGGCGCCGGCCGGGCCTTCGAGCGCCTTGCTGGCATGGGCGTAGCTGTCGAACAGGTAGCCCAAGTCGAGCATGCCGATTTCGGGCGAGAGGGTGGCGAAGATGGAGGAGCCGGTCACCATCATGTCGACCGAGCCGACCTTGACCTGCTGCACCACGTCGCTTTCCTTGCCCAGCTGATTGTTGGGGAAGTAGTCGATGCGGATGGCGTCGCCGACGGCCGCTTTCAGGTTGGCCTGCAGGCGCTGGCACCAGACGAAGTGCGCGGCGTTGTCGTCCGCCAGCATCGAGGAGGAAAAGCGCAGCGCAATGGTCGATTGCGCACGGACGAGGGCAGGAAATCCTGCAAGGGCGGCCAGCGATGCGGCAGCGCCCGCATGCACGAATCGGCGGCGGGGGATCGAAACCATGCTTTGTCTCCAGTCTTGTATCGAAGGAACGTCAGAATCGGTGTATCGATTTACTGTACCGGTTTACTATATCGATATACAAACTGCAGGCCGATCAGGGTTTCCCCGCACTGCGCGGATGATTCGCTTTGCCGCGGCCATTTCAGCAAGCGACCGGTTCGGCCGACCACCGACAGGTCGACGTAACTCGCGATGCGTTGTGATTGCGATCGGAGAAGCGCGCCACTTAGCCACCCAGATCGACTTCGTGCATGCCTTCCAGCGCCCGGGCGAGCGTGGCCGGGGTCGGCCTCTTGCCGGCGCGCCGCAGCCCTGCGATCAGTACCTTGGCGGACAGGAAGCCTTCCATGGGGTTGTAGGTGAGCTCTTCGATGCCGTTGCTGCGGGCCAGGATGGCCAGTTCGCGCGCCGCGGCATTCGTGCCGCCGAAGGGCTGCGGCATCACCTGTGCGATCACCGCGCCCCGGCTGCGCTCCGCGACAGCGCGGCGCTCTCGCGAATCTCGCTGTCGGCCGGATCCTTCTTCAGCCGCGCGGCAGAGAGGCGATCGAACATCGGCGCCAGCCGGGGCTGCTCCGACGCGAGGCTCGAATCCATGAAAGTCACCGCGGCCTGCGCCCCCTCGGCGCGCGCCAGTATCCGCAGCACGCCGCCGCGCGGCATGGCATCGCAGACCATGCGCACGATGTGCGCGAGCATGCGCCGCAACTGTTCGGCATCGCCCCAGACCCAGAGCGCGGCATTCGGCACGCGTTGATCGATGTCGATGCCGGCGGCGCGCAGCGCCGTGCTGCTTGCGCGGGGCATCTCTTCGAGCAGCTGCCGCAGATCGATGCAGTGCCGCTTGAGGGGCTCGTGGCGCACGGGGGCAGGACTTGTGGCGCGCGCCTCGCGCCTGGCGACGACGCGCTGCAACGCAACGAACAGACAGCTCAGGCCACGGGCAACGCCGACGGCGGACGCAAGTGCCATGGGGAATAACCTCCGAATGGGTGACAGGCACCCGATGCTGGCCGGCAAAAACGGAGGAAATTGGGAGGGGCGCCTGCGCGCCTCAGGCGCGGGGCGGGGGCCGGCTCAGGTCGCGCTCGCTCTCGACCGCGAAATAGAACCACTCGGTGCCGGGCAGCGCGGCCGAATTCGGGAACACGATGAAACCGTCGCGATCGGCCTGCAGCACGCTGCCGTCGGCGCGCACGCCGATGGGCTCGCCCTTCGCCACCGGATCGAAGGTGGCCCATTCGCGCACGAACTGGTCTTCATCGTCCAGCCGATCGGTCACGCTGACCAGCCGCAGCAGCGAGGGCGCCGCCGGCGGCAGCGCCCGCGGATCGGGCGCGATCATGCCCAGCAGGCGCAGCGCCGCAAGAATCGCCCGGTAGGCCACCTCGGGCGCGGCCGGGTCCGCATGCTGCCCGCATTCGAGCGTGACGCCGTAGCCGCCGCGGCTGCGCATGTACTCGTTGGTGCCCCAGCCGAAGGCCAGCGCCGCATCGTCGGCCGGCTGCCCGCCGGCGCGCTGCGCGAGCCCCACGGCATAGATGTCGAGCCAGCCCTCGACCACGCGCGGGGTTCCCAGGTGCAGCGCGAGCTGGCCCTCTTCGAAAGCGCGCGCGAAGGGTTCGAGCGTGCCCGTGTTGTCGCGCGGGCCGATCATCGCGAAGGCTTCGCCCGCGCTCTGGAAGGAATGCAGATCGAGCAGCACCTCGTGCCGGTCGAGCAGCGGGCACAGCAGGTCGGTGATGCGGCCTTCGTAGTCTGCCGGGTCGAGGCCCGGCGGGCTCGGACGGAACAGGCGGTTGAGATTGCGCTCGCCCTCGCGCCGCCCCAGGCGGCGCGCGAGCGGATTGGCGACCGGCACCATCGTGAGTTGTCCGCGCAGCAATTGCAGCGAACCGGCGTCGAGTTCGGCCACCGTGCGTTCGATGCCGGCCGTACCGCAGGTTTCGTCGCCATGGACGCCGCCCAGCACCATGAGCCGCGGGCCCGGCTGCAAGGCGGCGTAACCATGAATGCGAAGGGTATCGGTGGGTTGCTCGCTCATCTCGTCGGCCATCCTACAACGCGGCGCATGGCGGTCCTACCGGGCTCTGTGCTGCGCCATGGGACAAAGGCCCGATGACAAAGGAACACACCATGGCCCGCAAGCCCAAATCTCCCGCCAAGACCGATCCGGCGAAGGATGCCGGCGGCGGCAAGACCAAGGTCGAACAGGGCGGCGAATCGGCGCCGCGCCTGCCGCACGAGCGCGACCAGTCCTCGGACAGCCAGCAGAACCAGGACGGCAGCGGCGCACCGCGCGTCGGCCGCCAGGCGCTGGAGGACGTGGAGCGCGGCGTGGTCGACACTGACCGCGGTCCGGTGACGGACCGCGTCTACAACGACAAGCTCAAGCCGTGAGCGGGGTCTGGAGTTGAGCGCGCATGGCCGAGATCACGCTCGCGTAGTCCTTGGCATTGAAGATCGCGCTGCCGGCCACGAAGGTGTCGGCGCCCGCGCTCGCGACCCGGGCGATGTTGTCGACCTTGATGCCGCCGTCGACTTCGAGCCGGATGTCGCGCCCGGTCTCTTCGATGCGCTTGCGCGCCAGTTCGATCTTGCGCAGCGCCGAATCGATGAAGCTCTGGCCGCCGAAGCCGGGGTTCACGCTCATGATCAGGATCAGGTCGATCTCCTCGATCGCCCAGTCCAGCGGCTCCAGCCCCGCGCCCGGGTTGAACACCAGCCCGGCCTTGCAGCCGGCCGCCTTGATGGCCTGGATGCTGCGGTGCGTGTGAGGCGAAGCGTCGGGATGGAAGCTGATGTAGTCGGCCCCGGCCTGCGCGAACGCGGCGGCCAGCGCATCGACCGGCTCGATCATCAGGTGCACGTCGATCGGCAGCGGCGTGCCGTCGGCGGTCTTCGCGTGCGGCCGCAGCGCCTGGCACACCATGGGGCCGAAAGTGAGGTTCGGCACGTAATGGTTGTCCATCACGTCGAAATGGATCCAGTCGGCCCCGGCGGCGATCACGTCGCTTACCTCGGCGCCGAGGCGCGCGAAGTCGGCCGAGAGAATGGAGGGGGCGATGCGGAACGGGCTGCTCATGGCTGCGATTGTCGCAGGGCTGTCGGCAGCCTCCGTGACGTTGTTACCATCGCGGCGATGTCCAGCAACCCGATGACCGTTCAGGTGGAGCCCCGCTACCTGCCAGACCAGTCTTCGCCAGAAGACCGGGTCTACACTTTTGCCTACACGGTGACCGTCACCAACACGGGCAAGGAGGCCGCGCAGCTGATCTCTCGCCACTGGCTCATCAACGACGCGTCCGGACACACGCAGGAGGTCAAGGGCCTCGGCGTGATCGGCCAGCAGCCGCTGCTGGCGCCGGGGCAGTCCTTCCGCTACACGAGCGGATGCCGGCTGCAGGGGCCGAGCGGTACCATGCACGGGAGCTATTTCTTCGTGACCGAGCGCGGCGAACGCTTCGACGTCCCGATTCCCATGTTCGTGCTGGAAGCCGACGCGGGCGGCGTGCCCGTCTCGCGCGTGCTGCACTGACACCCGGTCCTTCCCTGGAACCATGAACGCCCTGTGCGCTCTGGTTGCCTGGCGGCGGCGCGACCGGCGCCCCGCCGCTTGAATTTGCCTGCCTGATGACGTCTTTCCTTTCCAACGACTTGCTGGGTTTCTGGGCCGAATGGGTGCGCCCCTCTGCCGGCCTGCCCACGGTCCTGTGGTCGCTGCTGCTGGCGGCCGCGGCCGCAGCGGGCCACTTGGTGCAGCGCTACATGGGCATGCCCAAGGTGGTCGGCTACTCGGTGGTCGGCACCGTGGTCGGCTTCGCCGGCTTCGAGGGCGCGATCTGGCCGCTGCAGGGCATCAGCCTGTTCCTGCTCGAGCTCGGCGTGGCGATCGTGCTGTTCGAGGCCGGCGGCCGCCTGCCCCTGCGCTGGTTCCGCCACAACCCGATGGTGCTGGTGCAGAGCCTGCTGGAAGCGACGCTGACCTACTTCTGCGTGTTCTGGGTGCTGCACTGGCTCGACGTGCCCGACCCGGTGGCCAATCCGATCGCGTTGATGGCGATCGTCGCCTCGCCGGCCGTGCTGAGCCGGGTGGTGATGGACACCCGCGCCTCGGGCCCGGTGACCGAGCGCGCCATGACGCTGGCCACCCTCAACACCTTCTACGCGCTCGCCCTCGGCTACGCGCAGGCCGGACTGATCGAGCACGCGCCGCTGGGCCTGCTGCAGAAGCTCTACCCGGTGGCGGTGGTGCTGGGCCTCTCGTTCGTGGTGGGCGCGCTGATGGCGCTGTCGCTGCGCTCGGCGCTGCGCGTGATGAGCCCGGCCAGCGAGAACACCTCCATCCTGCTGCTCGCGATAATTGCCGCCGGCGCCGCGCTGGCGGCGCATTTCGGCGGCTCGGCGCCGCTGGCGGCGCTGATCGGCGGCGTGCTGCTGAAGGCGCTGCATCCCAAGCCCTGGGCCTGGCCGCGCCAGCTGGGCACCGCCGCCTCGCTGCTCACCATGCTGATGTTCGTGCTGGTGTCGATCGTGGCCGCGCAGGCCGACTGGAGCCTGCCGGTCGCCAGCGTGGTGCTGGCGGTGATCGGCGTGCGCACCTTCGCCAAGATCGCCGGCGTCGCGATCGCCAATCCGGGCAGCGGCGCGAGCTGGAAGCAGGCTCTGTGGGTCGGCTGCGCGATGTCGCCGCTGTCCTCGATCGCGCTCCTGATCACTTCCGCCTTCGTCTCGGCGTCGCCGCTCCTGGGTGCGATGATTACGCAGATCGCATTGCCGGCGATCCTGTTGATGGAAGTGCTGGGTGCCGTGCTCGCCACCATCGCCATCCACGGCGCCGGCGAGAGTTCCCACCCCTGGACGCCCGAGGCGTTCAGCACGACGGAGGACACGCAACGATGAGCGACGTGACCGCCACCACCGACCTCCGCGCCGACGGCAGCTCCGCCTTGCCCGCAACGCCATCGAGCCGCGTGGTGCCGCTCGAGCCCTTCAACAAGTCGGTCGCGCTTTCGCTCGGCGTCGAGCTCGAGCTGCAACTGGTCAACACCCACGACTACGACCTCGCGCCCTATGCCGAGGACATGCTGCGCCTGATGGCCCAGACCCCGCTGCCCGGCAGCGTGGTGCCCGAGATGACCTCGAGCATGATCGAGATCTCGACCGACATCTGCCATTCGGCGAAGGACGTGATCGCCCAGCTCACGCCGATCCGCGATGCGCTGGTCAAGAATGCCGACAAGCTCAACATCGCGGTGGTCGGCGGCGGCACCCACGCCTTCCAGCAGTGGCACGAGCGGCGCATCTACGACAAGCCGCGCTTTCGCGAGCTGTCGGAGCTCTACGGCTACCTGTCGAAGCAGTTCACCATCTTCGGCCAGCACGTGCACATCGGCTGCCCCGATGCAGACGGCGCGCTGCTCATGCTGCACCGCATGTCGCGCTACATCCCGCACTTCATCGCGCTGTCGGCCTCCTCGCCCTTCGTGCAGGGGCAGGACACGCAATTCGACTCGGCGCGGCTCAACTCGGTGTTCGCCTTTCCTTTGTCCGGCCGCGCGCCCTTCACCCTCAGCTGGCGCGAGTTCGGCAACTACTTCGAGCGCATGACCCGCACCGGCGTCGTGCGCAGCATGAAGGACTTCTACTGGGACATCCGGCCCAAGCCCGAGTTCGGCACCATCGAGATCCGCGTGTTCGACACGCCCCTCACGGTCGAGCGCGCCGCGGCGCTGGCCGGCTACGTGCAGTCGCTGGCCGCCTGGTTTCTGCAGGAGCAGCCCTTCACGCCGACCGAGGACGACTACCTGGTCTACACCTACAACCGCTTCCAGGCCTGCCGCTTCGGGCTCGATGCGCTCTACGTCGACCCCGCGAGCGGCGAGCACATGCCGCTGCGCGACCACATCCTCATGACCATGACGCAGCTCGAGTGGCACAGCGAGGCGCTCGATGCCACGCAGGCCTTGGGCGAGCTGCGCACCAGCGTCGAGGCCAACCGCAACGACGCGCGCTGGCTGCGCGAGCGGCAGGGCAAGGAGCGCCTGCTGGCCGAGGTCGTGCGACAAGCGGCCCTGCGTTTCCGCGGCGCCCCCGCGTGAGGGCGAATGTGAGCGGCCTCGGCGAATTCGACCTCATCGCGCGCTACTTCAAGCGCCCCGCGAAGCGCTCCCCGCTCGGCGTAGGCGACGACTGCGCGCTGCTCGCGCCGGCCGCGGGCATGCAGCTCGCGGTGTCTTCCGACATGCTGGTGGAAGGCCGCCACTTCCTCTCCACCGTCGACCCGGCGCGGCTCGGCCACAAGGCACTGGCGGTCAACCTGAGCGATCTCGCGGCCTGCGGCGCGAAGCCGCTGGCCTTCACGCTGGCGCTCTCGCTGCCGGCGGTCGACGAGGCCTGGCTCGAAGCCTTCTCGCGCGGCCTGTACACGCTGGCGGACGCCCATGATTGCGAACTGGTCGGCGGCGACACCACGCGCGGCCCGCTCAACCTCTGCATCACCGTCTTCGGCGAAGTGCCGGCCGGCGCCGCGCTGCTGCGCTCGGGCGCCCGGCCCGGCGACGAGCTCTGGACCAGCGGCACGCTCGGCGATGCGCGGCTCGCGCTCGAGGTCTTCCGCGGCGCGCTCGCGCTGCCGGCCGGGCTCTTCGAGCTGGCACGCATGCGCATGGAGCAGCCGACGCCGCGCGTGGCGCTGGGGCAGGCGCTGCGCGGCATCGCGACGGCGGCGGTCGACCTCAGCGACGGGTTGGTCGGCGACCTCGGCCACATCCTGGCGGCCAGCGGCGTGGGCGCGACGCTCGACGCCGATGCCGCGGCCGCGTTGATCGCCGTCTGCGCCGATCCCGCGCATGCCGCGGTGCTCAGTCCGGAACTGCGGCGCGCCTGTGCGCTGGCCGGCGGCGACGACTACGAACTCCTCTTCAGCGCGCCGTCGGACGCGAGCGCCGCGGTGCTCGAAGCCGCCCGCCAAAGCGCGACCCCGGTCGCGCGCATCGGCCACATCGAGGCTGCGCCGGGCCTGCGCATCGTCGATGCGCTGGGCGCGCCGATCGCGCAGCGCTTCAGCGCCTTCGACCACTTCGCCTGATCGCGCTTGCGGCGAGAGGCGGCGGCTGGCGTGCGAAAACCGGCCGCAGCAGGTATGCTCGCGCCCGGCCCCTGGCCGCCGACTCTCGACGCTTCTTCTCGCGTCCCCTCCCATGCCCAGTTTCCTTTCCTACAAACTTCTGATTCCCCTGACCTTCCTGGGCGCGGGCCTCTACGTTCACTTCCGCGGCCAGGTGCGGCACCGCATCGGCCGCCAGCTGAGCGACCACTCGACCTTCTTCGCGCCCCTCAACGTGCTGATGTACTGGTTCTCTTCGGTACCATCGAAGCCCTACATCGACCTCCAGCAATTCCCCGAGCTCGACGTGCTCAAGGACAACTGGCAGACCATCCGCGACGAGGGCCTGAGCCTGTTCGACGAAGGCCATATCCGTGCCGCGGCGGGCTACACCGACATCGGCTTCAACTCCTTCTTCCGGACCGGCTGGAAGCGCTTCTACCTCAACTGGTACGGCGACTTCCTGCCGTCCGCCAAGGGCCTCTGCCCGAAGACCACCGAGCTCCTGGCCGGCATTCCCTCGGTGCGCGCGGCGATGTTCGCCATCCTGCCGCCGGGCAGCACGCTGGTGCGGCACCGCGACCCCTTCGCGGGTTCGCTGCGCTACCACCTGGGCCTCAAGGTGCCGCAGGACGCGCCGAACTGCCGCATCTTCGTCGACGGCCAGTCCTACCACTGGAAGGACGGCGAGGCCGTGATGTTCGACGAGACCTACATCCACTACGCCGAGAACCTCACCGACGAGACGCGGCTGATCCTGTTCTGCGACATCGAGCGGCCGCTCAACAACCCCGTCGCGCGGTGGATCAACCGCGAGATCGGCTGGCGCATGATCAAGGCCGCGGCCACGCAGAACGTCGACGGCGAACCGATCGGCGGCCTGAACAAGGCCTTCGCACAGGTCTACAAGATCCGCGTGCTGGGCAAGCGCCTGAAGGCCTGGAACAAGCCCAGCTACTACGCCGTCAAGTGGCTGATCTTCGGCGGGCTGTTCTACCTGCTCTTCTTCTGAGCGCCGGCGCAGCGCGCCGAAGTGTGCGTTGTTACGCGTGCGCGGGCGGGCCGGGGCCTGAAATCATCGGAAAATAGAGGCCCCACAAAATCATCCAGGTGCCGCCGAGCATGCACGCGACAACCCTTGACGAGCTGTTTGCCCAGAACCACTCGCTGCCCACGGTACCGAAAGTCGTGCGCGACCTGATCGAGGTTCTGCAGAACGACAACGCCACGCTGTCGCAGGTGGCTCGCAAGATCGATGTGGACCAGGTGCTCACGGCGAAGATGCTGCGCCTGGCCAACTCGCCGTACTACGGCGTGCGCAAGAAGATCTCGACGATCGAGGAAGCCATCCGCATGCTCGGCCTGTCCTCGATCCGGACGCTGGTGGTCAGCTCGAACCTCGCAGGCGCTTTCAAGCGGATCCCCAACGTCGACCTGCCTACGTTCTGGCGCCACAGCCTGCGCGTCGCTTCCGTCGCGCGCCACCTGGCCGGCACGACCCGCGCGGTCGACCCGAACCTCGCTTTCACGGTGGGCAGCATGCACGCGATCGGCCACCTGATCATGTCCATCGTCATGCCCGCACGGATGGCGTCGCTCGACGCTGCATGTCCGATCGATGCCATGAACCGGCTTCAGGCCGAGGAGCAAGCCTTCGGCTACCACTTCGGAGACGTCAGCGCCAAGCTGGCCTCGCGCTGGAATTTCTCCGACGAGTTCATCACGGCCCTCGCCGGCTTCGCGCGGCCCATGGGCGTGCAGCCCTTCGATCCGCTCGCCGGCATCGTGCACCTGGCCGTCTGGCGGGTGGCGCTGGATCGCGAAGGCGCTGCGGCCATCGAGGCCCTCGAAGGCTGGCCCGCGGAGGTCGCGCAGGCCGCGGGCGCCTCGCGCGAGATGCTGCAGGAGATGCCGGCGCCGGCCGAGCTCGCGGCCGACCTCGAGGTCATGATCGCCTGATCGCCGAGGCTCAGCGCGTCGAGAGCGCCAGCGGCGAGGTGTCGAGCCCCGCGAACGAGGAATCGAGCTCGCGCCCGTTCAACACGAAAGTCATCGCGCGGTACAGCTCGCTCGGCAGCACCGGCTTGTGCAGCAGCGGCACGCCGGTGGCGCGCGCTTCGCGCAGGCGCTGCGGCGCGGTGTCGCCGGTGATCAGGAGCGCCGGCAACGCAGCGCCGAACTCCGCGCGCAGCGCCGCGATCGCCTCGGCGCCGGTGCGCAGCTCGCGCAGGCGGTAGTCGCTGATGACCAGGCCCGGCGGACGGGCGCGCGCGAGCGCCTGCGCCTCTTCGATGGAGTCGGCCACGTCGCATTCGCAGCCCCAGGCGCCGAGCAGCTGGCGCATGCCGGTGCGCACCGACTCGTCGTCGTCGATCACCAGCACGCGCACGTCGAACACGTTCGGCCCGCTGGGCGCGATGTCGGCATTGCCGGCCACCACGCCGATGCGGGCGACGGGCAGGCTGAGCCGGAAGACGGTGCCGCGCCCCGGCTTCGAAACCAGCGTGAGCTGCTGCCCGAGCGCGCGCGCCAGTCCCTGGGCAATGGCCAGGCCCAGGCCGAGGCCCTTGCGCCGGTCCCGCTCCGCATTTCCGAGCTGGTGGAATTCGCGAAAGATCGCCTGGTGCTGAGAGGGCTCGATGCCGATGCCCGTGTCCCACACCTCGACGAGCAGCGCCTCGCCGCGCGCGCGACAGGCCACCAGCACGCCGCCGCGCTCGGTGTAGCGGATCGCGTTCGACACCAGGTTGCGCAGGATCAGGGCCACCAGCGCGGGGTCCGCGTGGACTGCCGCATCGGTTTCGCGCGAGCGGTAGACGATGCCCTTGGCATCGGCCTGCGGCGCGAGCTCGTTCTCGATCTTGTTGAAGAGGGGCTGCAGATGGAAGGACTGCATCTGCGGCTCGACCACGCCGGCCTCGATGCGCGAGAAGTCGAGCAGGGTGTCGAGCATCTCGGCCGAGGCCTGCCAGGTGGCGCGCGCATTGGCCAGCGCGTCGTGCTGGCCGGCCGAGAGCTTGCTGCGCGCCAGCACTTCGAGGAACAGGCCCTGCGCATGGATCGGCTGGCGCAGGTCATGGCTGGCGGCGGCGAGGAACCTGGACTTGGCGAGGTTGGCTTCCTCGGCCGCGCGGTGCGCCGCCTGCGCATGCTCGGTCTCGACGCGCAGGCGCTCGATGAGTTCGAGGTTCTCGAAGCGCAGGCCGATCGCGGCGCGCGCCGCCCGCGAGCCGTTGCGCGCCTGGCCCAGCAGGGCCGCCGTGTAGAGGATTGCGGCCACGCCCAGCGCGTCGTAGGCCGGATCGTCCATGGTCCACAGCTTCGCGCCGAGCACGATCAGCTCGGCGGCGCCGAAGACGATGAACACCGGCAGGATCGGCGCCAGGGAAGACATCGAGCTGCCCGCCACGCCGGCCAGCACGGCCACCACCAGGATGCTGCCGGCGACCGTGGTGGTGCCCAGCGCGGCCCAGGCCAGCGCGCCCCAGGTCACGCCGTCGATCGCATTGAGCACCATCTTGCGCCGCAGCAGCCGGCGTGCGCGCTCAGGACTGATCTCGGAAGCCAGCCAGCGCCGCGCCTCCCACGCGAGGTACAGCTTCAGCACCACGATGACGACGCACCAGGCGCGCAAGGCCACTGCGTTGCGCTCGTTGGAGAGCACCCACACCAGCAGCAGCGCGACCAGGATGGTCGGAATGACCGAACTGCCGATATTGCCCAGCTGCAGCCGCAGCTGCTCGACCAGCATGCGCTCCTCGGGCAGGCGGGAGCGCTCTGTCATCAGGCGACCAGGCCCCGGCGCCGCGCCGCGAAGCCGGCTTCCGACCGGCTCGACACCTGCAGCGCCGCCAGCACCGCCTGCACGTGGCCGCGCACCGTGTTCTCCGAGAGGTTGAGCCGGCGCCCGATCACCTTGTTCGAGAGCCCCTGGCACATCAGGTCGAGCACCTCGCTCTGGCGCGGTGTCAGAAGCTGGCGCGAGCCATCGCCTTCGCCGGCCGGCACGAGCGCGGAGGATGCGGCCGCGACCGGCAGGCCTCGCCGCAGCTGATCGATCACGGCGAGGATCTTGTCGGCCGGTTCGGCCTTGGACACGAAGGCGAGCGCGCCGCGCTCCAGGGCGAGCCGGATGTTGTGGTGCGCGAAGTCGGAAGAAAGGATGACCACCGCCGCCTCCGGCCACCTGCGCTTGACCAGCGCGATGCCTTCCAGGCCGTTGAGCCCGTGCAGCTGGATGTCCAGCAGGACCAGCGCCGGGTTCTCCATCGGCGCGCGCATCGCCTCCTCGAGGGAGGCCGCCTCTGCCACTTCCACGTCGGCGATGCCCGCGGCCAGCACCATGCGCAGTCCGCAGCGGAACAGCGCGTGGTCGTCGATGAGAAGAATTCTGGGCGGCAGCATGAAGGCGAGGCAATCTCGAAAAGCGCGATCATTCTGCGTCAGTACGGCGGGCCTTCGCCCGGTCCAAATGGACTATTTACCCGCCAGCGCGTTGCGGCGACCATCCATAGCCAAAAGTTCACAAACCCGCCTCTTCCCCCGAATGAAACCTCTCATCGAAATCCACCGCATCGGATCGGACGCCTATGGCTACCGCATCAGTGCTCTAGGCAGCGATGGGCAGGACAAGAGCGGCAGCGGCGCCTTCGATTCGCTGGAGAACTGCCTGTTCGACGCCGGCGCCTCGCTGGGCACCTATTTTTCGCGCGTGGAACTCAATCTCGAGGGCATGTTCCTGGGCTCCTGTTCCACCGACACGCTGCGCCGCAATCCCAAGGGCGTGGCCCAGCGCATCCGGCAGCACTTCCAGCCGGCCTGATCAACCCTCTTTCAGCGCACGCCGCAAGGTCTCGATGAAGCTGCGGCTCGCCGCCGACAGCGAGCGCCCGCGCTTGGTCACGACCGAGATGTCGCGCGACACGCGCGGCGCGGTGATGGGCCGCACGACCAGCGCCGGATCGCCCGCTGCCTTGGCGAAGGCCGAGGGCATGATCGACGCGCCCATGCCGCTGGCCGTCATCCAGAGCGCCGTCGACAGGAACGAGACTTCATTGACCACGTTGAGCACCACGCCGGCCTGCGCGGCCGTGCCGTCGATCAGCGGGCGGATGCCGTAGCCGGGGCGCACCGTGATCAGCGGGTGGCCGCCGAGATCCACCCAGCGCACCGCCTTCTTCGCCGACGCCAGCGCATGGTCGCGCGTGCAGACCAGCGCCAGGTGGTCGCGCAGCAGCGTCTGGGTCTCGACCTCGGCGCCCGGACGCTCGGGCGTGCCGATGCCGAAGTCCACGTGCTCACCGATGATGCGCGAGACGAACTGGTCGGGCGCGCAGTCGTCCACCACGATGCGCACCTGCGGATGCGCCTCGCCGAAACGCCGGATCGCCGCCGGCATCAAAAAGGAAGCCAGCGTCGGCGTGATGGCCAGGCAGACGCGGCCGCGCTGCAGCTGCGAGAGCTCGCGGAAATCGGCGGAGAGCGAATCGACGTCGCGCAGGATGCGCTCGGCCGTGGGCAGCATCTCGGAGGCCGCGGCGGTCGGCTGCAGCGAGCGCGTGGTGCGGTCGAAGAGCCGCGTGCCCAGGCCCTCCTCGAGCTGGCGGATCAGCATGCTCACGGCCGACTGCGTGACGTAGAGCTTCTCGGCCGCGGCGCTCAGCTTGCGCAACTGGTGCACCGCGAGGAAGGCACGCAGCTGGCGGATCGTGGGGCTGAACTTCTGATTCATCAGAGGAAATCATATTTCATTCGCAATTTATTGATTTACGAATGAATAGAGCTGCCGTCCAATGCGCGCTGGAGACAGACATTCATGAAGGAACAACGATGACGAGGAACTTCGCCCGCGTTCTGGTGCCGCTGGTCGCGGCCTGCGCGCTGCTCGCCGGCCCTGCGCGCGCGCAGGGAAGCGGCAGCGACTTTCCCAACAAGCCGATCCGCATGGTCGTGACCTTCCCGCCCGGCGGCAGCGCCGACGCGGTGGTGCGCATGCTGGTGCCGCGGCTCAACGAGAAGCTCGGCCAGCCGGTGGTGGTCGACAACCGGCCCGGCGCCGGCGGCAACGTCGGCCTCACCGTGGTGGCGAAGGCGCCGGGCGACGGCTACACGCTGGGCGTGGGCGCCGCCGGCGCGCTGTCGGCCAATACCAGCCTCTATGCGCAGATGCCCTTCGACCCGTTGAAGGACTTCAAGCCGGTCGGCATGCTCGCGGCCATTCCCTTCGTGATCGTGGGCCATCCCTCGCTCGCCGCGAAGACGCAGGCGCAGCTGATCGCGCTGGCGCGCGCCGAGCCGGACAAGCTCTCGATCGGCCATGGCGGCAACGGCACGGCCATGCACCTGTCGGCAGCGCTGTTCAGCCAGATGGCCGAGGTCAAGCTGGTCGAGGTGCCCTACCGCGGCTCGGGGCCGGCGGCGGTCGACGCGATCGCGGGCCAGATCCCGCTGGCGGTGGTCGACCTGCCCTCCGCGCTGCAGCAGATCAAGGCCGGCAAGCTGATCGCCTTCGCGGTGACGAGCCGCGAGCGCCTGCCGATGCTGCCGGACGTTCCCACGGTGGCCGAAGCCGGCCTGCCCGGCTACGACTCCACCGGCTGGTTCGGCGTGGTCGCGCCGGCCGACACGCCGGCGCCCGTGGTCGCGCGACTCAATGCCGAGATCAACGCGGCGCTCAACGACGAACAGGTGAAGACGGCCATGCGCAACCTCGGCGTGGAGCCCGCGCCCGGCACGTCGAAGGCCTTCGATGACTACATCCGCGCCGAGACCAGGAAATGGGCCAAGGTCATCAAGGCCGCCAACATCAAACTGGAATAGGGCTCACCCCCAGGCTTGCCCACTTCGTGTGGCCGCCAACCCCCTCACCGGGGGCAACACCAGCGGCCCGGCAAAGCCGGTTCCGCGGTGTCCCCTGAACGGGCCTGGCTTCGCCGGCCTCGCGAGCGCCGCAAACAAGGACCGTGAATGACGGAGAGTGACGTGAAAGAAGATGAAGTCCTGAACGCCGATGTGCTCGTCGTCGGCGCCGGCCCGGTGGGCCTGACGCTGGCGATGGACCTGGCCGCGCGCGGCGTACGCGTGCTGATCGCCGAAATCCGCCGCTATGCCGAACCGCCCAGCGTGAAGTGCAACCACGTCTCGGCGCGCACGATGGAGCAGTTCCGCCGCCTGGGCGTGGCGCAGAAGGTGCGCGATGCGGGCCTGCCGGCGGACTTCCCGAACGACGTGGTGTTCCGCACCAGCGTCACGGGCATCGAGCTCACGCGCATCCCGATTCCGTGCCGGCGCGACCGCTACACCGAGACCCAGGGCCCCGACGCCTGGTGGCCGACGCCGGAGCCGCCGCACCGCATCAACCAGATCTACCTGGAGCCGATCCTGCTCGAGCACACGGCCGCGCTGCCGAACGTGACGCTGTTGAACCGCACGCAGGTCACGGACTTCGCGCAAGACGACGAAGGCGTGACTGCGACGGCCACCGACCTCGACACTGGCGCGACGCGCAGCATCCGCTGCCGCTACATGGTGGGTTGCGACGGCGGCAGCTCCGGCGTGCGCAAGAAGATGGGCGCCAGCCTCGAAGGCACGGCCGTGATCCAACGTGTGCAGTCGACCTATATCCGCGCGCCGCAGCTGCGCGGGCTGATTCCGGGCAAGCCCGCGTGGTCCTGCTATGCGATGAATCCGCGCCGCTGCGGCACCGTGTTCGCGATCGACGGATACGAGACCTGGCTGGTGCACAACCACCTCAACGCCGAGGAGCCCGAGTTCGATTCGGTGGACCGCGACCGCTCGATCCGCGAGATCCTCGGCGTCGGCCCCGACTTCCGCTACGAGGTGATCAGCAAGGAAGACTGGATCGGCCGCCGCCTCGTGGCCAACCGCTTCCGCGGGGGCCGCGTCTTCATCGCCGGCGACGCGGCCCACCTGTGGGTGCCCTATGCGGGCTACGGCATGAACGCCGGCATTGCGGACGCCATCAACCTCTCGTGGCTGCTCGCGGCCTGCGTGCAAGGCTGGGCCGACGAGCGCATCCTCGTTGCCTACGAGGCCGAGCGCCAGCCGATCACCGAGCAGGTCTCGCAGTTCGCGATGGACCATGCGCAGAAGATGATCCGCGCACGCCGCGCCGTGCCGGCCGGCATCGAGGCGACCGGCGCCGAGGGCGACGCGCTGCGCGCCGAGGTCGGGCGCGAGGCCTATGCGCTCAACGTGCAGCAGTTCTGCTGCGCCGGCCTCAACTTCGGCTACTTCTACACCGGCTCGCCGATCATCGCGGGCGACGGCGAGGCGCCGCCGGCCTATTCGATGGGCGACTTCACGCCCTCCACGGTGCCCGGCTGCCGCGCACCGCACCTGTGGCTGGCCGACGGCCGCTCGCTCTACGACGCCTTCGGCCCGGGCTACACGCTGCTGCGCTTCGACCGCAGGATCGACGTCGCGCCCCTTGAGGATGCCGCGCGCGCCGTGCGCATGCCGCTCACGGTGCTCGACGTGGACGCCGCCGACGTGCCGCGCGCCTACCGGCACCGCCTGGTGCTGTGCCGGGCCGACCAGCACGTGGCCTGGCGCGGCGATCGCATTCCGACACAGGCGGACGAGCTGGTCGCCCAGCTGCGCGGACAGGTGCGCGAAACGGCCCCTGCACGCTGAAGAGGCGCCGCGGATGCGCGACACTGTCGGCCGATGCAGACTGTTTCCACATCCGGCGCCATGCCCGTTCCCTCCCTGCAGCGCCCGACGCTGCGCTTCCTGTTCGCACACCCCGCGCACCTGATCGCGCTCGGCTTCGGCTCGGGGCTGCCGCGCCGCGCGCCGGGCACGGTGGGCACGCTGTGGGCCTGGGCAGCCTTCCTGGTCATGCAGCGCTGGCTTTCGATGCCGGCGATCGGCTGGGTGATCCTCGCTTCGCTTCCGATCGGATGGTGGGCCTGCACGGTGACCGCGCGCCATATGAACATCGCCGATCCGGGCAGCATCGTGTGGGACGAGGTGGTCGCCTTCTGGTTGGTGCTGTGGCTGGTGATGCCGACCGGCCTGCTGGCGCAGATGATCGCCTTCGCGCTGTTTCGCTTCTTCGATGCCGCCAAGCCCGGCCCGGTGGCCTGGGCCGACAAGCTGTTCAAGCAGCGCGACGCCGCGCCGGGCGCGGTTCAGTGGGGCGCGGCAGGCTTCGGCATCCTCTTCGACGACTTGGTGGCGGCCTTCTGCACCCTGCTGGTGATTGCCGCCTGGCGCGGATGGTGAATGCGATGGACAACCACGAATCCGAATACGACACGCCGGAGCTGGCCCGGCTGCTGGCCGAACTGCTGCAACAAAAGGGCTGGATGCTCGCCACCGCCGAGAGCTGCACCGGCGGGCTGATTGCCGGCGCCTGCACCGAGCTCTCGGGCTCCAGCCTCTGGTTCGAGCGCGGCTTCGTCACCTATTCCAATGCGGCGAAGACCGAGCTGCTGGGCATCGACGCGGCGCTGATCGCGGCGCACGGCGCAGTCAGCGAGCCGGTCGCGCGCGCGATGGCCGAGGGCGCGCTGGCGCGCTCGCAGGCGCAGGCCGCGGTGTCGGTCACCGGCGTGGCCGGCCCCACCGGCGGCACGGCCGAGAAGCCGATCGGCACGGTCTGGTTCGGCTGGTCGGTCGCAGGCCGCGTGCACACCGAACGCCGCCGCTTCGACGGCGACCGCGCCGCGGTGCGCACCGCCACCGTGCGGCATGCGCTGCAGACGCTGGTGAATCTGATTCGCGCAAGCTAGGGCCTGTTGGCCCTAAGATGCCCGCCCATGCAAAACGAAGAAACCATCCAGCGCCTCTACCAGGCCTTCGCGAAGCTCGACGCCGACGCGATGGCCGCCTGCTACGCGCCGGATGCGCGCTTCGACGACGAGGCCTTCTCGCTCAAGGGCGCGCGCGAGGTCGGCGGCATGTGGAAGATGCTCTGCGAAGCCACGCGCGCCAAGGGCGCCGACGTCTGGAAGCTCAGCTGGCGCGACGTGAAGGCCGACGCCTCCACCGGCAGCGCCCACTGGGATGCGCATTACCGCTTCAGTGCCACCGGCCGCCTGGTCGACAATTCGATCGACTCCAGCTTCACCTTCACGCCCGCCGGCCTGATCGCCACCCAGCGCGACCGCTTCGATTTCTGGGCCTGGTCGCGCCAGGCGCTCGGCACGCCGGGCCTGCTGCTCGGCTGGTCGCCGATGCTGAAGGACAAGGTGCGCGCCGGCGCCGCGAAGAATCTGGCCGCCTACCTGGCCCGCAACCCCTGAACACCATGGCAGACATCAAGATCACCAACCAGCCCGAGCAGCACCGCTACGAGGCCCACATCGACGGCCAGCTCGCCGGTTACTGCGAATACAACCTGCTCAGCGAAGCGGTGATGTTCACCCACACCGAGGTGCTGCCCGAGCACGAAGGCAAGGGCGTGGGCTCGGCCATCGCGCGGCATGTGCTCGACGAGGCGCGGGCCCAGGGCAAGCAGGTGATCCCGGTGTGCCAGTTCATCGCCGGCTGGATTCGCAAGCATCGCGAGTACGCCGAGCTCGTGCGGCCCGACGTGCAGCGCGCGTTCAAGATCTGAAGGCCGCGGCGGGCTTCGGCAGCCAGGCGAAGGCCGCGGCGCCCGCGACCAGCAGGGCGGCGATGGTCGCCAGCACCACCTTGAAGCTTTCGATGCCGTTGGCCGCGGCCACCGAGGCCACGGCCCCGGTGAGCCACTGCATCAGCGCCACGCCGAGGAACATCGCCATCGTGAACACCGCCATCGCGCGGCCGGTGAGCGCTGCCGGGTAGGCGAGCCGCACGTCGGCGTACTGCCAGACGATGAAGCCGGAGACGAGGCCGATCAGCATCGTGGCCGCGATGTCGATCCAGGCCGCGTTCAGGAAGGCGATGGCGGCGAACAGGCCCGCATAGGCCAGCGCGCACAACACGATGCGCCGGCGGCGCGCCGGGCCGTCGCGGTCGAACCGGCCGAACAGCGGCGGACCGACGAGCGAAATGACGGAAACGGCGAGCGCCACGTTGCCGCTTTGCACCAGCGAGTAGCCGTGGCGCTCGATCAGGAGCGGGCCGAGCCACAGCCCGCGCAGCGAGATGAAGGCGGCATAGGTCACGGCGCCGAGCAGCAGGATGCCCAGCGTGTGCGGCATCGCGAACAGCGTGCCGAACTGGTGCAGCGCCGCCGGCACCGATTCCCTCGGCTGCGCGCCTTCGCGTGCCGGCTCGCGCACCCACAGCGCGATCGCCAGCCAGGCCGCCACCGAAGCCACGCCGAGCACGACGAAGCCCGCGCGCCACGAATGGGCCTGCACCAGCCACGCGAGCGGCGTGCCGGTCGCGAGCATGCCGACGCCACCGATGCCGAGCACCAGGCCCGAGACCGAGGCGAAGCGCGCGGCCGGGAAATGGCGCGCGATGAACACCGTGCACACCAGGAAGGCCGGCGCGCAGCCGACGCCGATCAGCACCTGGCCGGCCAACAGCACGAGGTAGTCGGTGGACAGCGCCGAGACCACCGCGCCGACGATGGCGAGCGGAAAGGCCGAGAGGACCGTGCGCCGCACGCCGTACAGGTCGATGCCGATGCCCATGAAGAGCTGCATCGCGCCGAAGGCGAAGTGGAAAGAGCCCGAGAAAACGCCCAGGGCCTGCGCCGAAAGCTTGAAATCCGCCTGCAGCTGCCCGGCCATGATCGCGCCCACCGTGCGGTAGGCCTGGCTCAAGGCGAAGGCGGTGCACAGGGCGAGCACCATGCCCCAGGCGCGTCGTTCCGGGAGTCTGACGGACGCCACGTTCATTCGAGACAGACATGATTCCAGGAACACCGCGGAACCGGCTTTGCCGGGCCGCTGGTGTTGCCCCCGGCGAGGGGGTTGGCGTAGCGACACGAAGTGCGCGAAGCCTGGGGGAGAGCTATTGCCCGTGGCACTTCTTGTATTTCTTGCCGCTGCCGCAGGGGCAGGGGTCGTTGCGGCCAGGCGTCGCTTCCTTGCGCATCGTCTCCACGCGCGGCCCCATGCTGCGCCAGAGCTGGCGCAGGTCGTACACGGCCCAGATCGCGGTGCCGAAATCGTCCACGCGCTGCTGGCTCACGCTCGGCGGGCCGTCCTCGCTGTACATCGAGACCGCGGGTTTGGCGCGGTCGTCCTCGGTCAGGGTGACGATGGCGTCGAGCGCCTCGTCGAGCATCTGCGCCGCCTCCTTGTCGCGCGGCGGGGCCCAGTCCTCGGGCCAGTTCTCGACC
This sequence comes from Variovorax sp. Soil_C_33, assembly GCF_057656935.1. Taxonomy (NCBI): domain Bacteria; kingdom Pseudomonadati; phylum Pseudomonadota; class Betaproteobacteria; order Burkholderiales; family Comamonadaceae; genus Variovorax; species Variovorax sp. Soil_C_33. The sequence continues at coordinate 403,576 of NZ_JBDGJK010000002.1, read as the reverse complement.
GCGAACATGAAGCCGAGCGCCCAGACCTGCGCGAAGGAGGGGATGGCCTCGCCCTCCATCTCGGCGCGCTCCTCTTCGGGCAGCGCCGCGATCGCGCCGCGCGTGTCCAGCACCTCGGGCTGCCAGGCCCTCTGGTCGTCGAGCGACTGCACGTCGGCGTCGAGCCCCGCCTCGATCTCGCGCCAGCGCCGCTTCCAGCGCCAGACGAACTCCATGTGCTGGGCCGGCACGAAACCCTCGCCCAGCAGCACCGGCCAGTATTCGGCCGGCTCGATGGGCCGGCGCGTGCACACCAGCGCGGCCATGAAGCCCTCGCAGAACTCCCATTGCGGGACCTCGTCGTCGTGCTCGCGCATGGCGTCGAGCGCCTGGTCGAGGGCATCGAAATCGTCGGGGCCGAGGGGTGCGTCGTCGGGGCGGGAAGTGGGTGTAACGGGGTCGATGGTCGTCATGGCGTTGCGGCGGCAGCCCTCTATGATGCAGCAGGGCTCTGGGAGACACACCATTTCAACACCGACGCTTTCGCCGTTTCCGGCGCGTTACAGCGCCTTTGCGCTGTGCGCGCTCGGCCTGACCGCCAGCCTGCCAACCTCATGAACCCTGTCAAACGCGGCACGCGCGTGCAGACGCGCAAGGGCACGGCTTCGGCGCCGGCGCCGCTGGAGGCGAGCACGCCGCCGCTGGAACCCGGCGATTACGCGGAATTCCTGCGCACCATGCTGCCGCAGCAGCAGAAGGCGGTGGCCAGCCACCGGCTCGGCAGCGAGCGCGTCTGGCTCAAGAAGGCCGGCCCGCCCCACGGCAAGCTGGGCTACCACCTGATGGCGGCGGTCGCCGGCCTGCTGCGGCTGGACGTGCTGACGCCGGTGCCGAATCCGGGCGGCGAGGCCGGCATCGCGACCGAGGCGCGGCGCCTGCGCGCGCTGGGCGCGGCCGGCCTGCGCGTGCCGGCGGTGCTGGCCCAGCAGCCCGACGGCCTGCTGATCTCCGACCTGGGCGAGAGCGGCCGGCCGCCGGTGGTACTGCAGGAACGGCTCGACCAGGCCGCGGCCGCCGGCCCGGCCGCACTGCTCTCGGTCTGGCGCGAAGGCCTGGCCGCCATCGCCACCGTCCATGCGCATGGCGCCTACCTGAGCCAGGCTTTCGACCGCAACCTCGTGCAATGCCCGGACGGCGTCATCGGCTACATCGATTTCGAGGACGACCCGGGCGAGACGCTGCCGCTGGCCGAGTGCCAGGTGCGCGACTGGCTCAGCTACCTGCACTCCACCGCCATGCTGGTGCGCGCGGCTTCGCCGCAGGCGGCCGGCGCGCGCTGGCACGCGGCGATGGCCGATGAAAGCGACGAAGTGCGCGAGCGGCTGGCCCTGGCGGCGCGGCGCATGCGCTGGCTGCGGCACCTGCCGGCCGGCCGGCGCTGGGGCCGGGACACGCAGCGTTCGCGCGCGGTGGCACGGCTGCTGGCGCGCTGGTACGGCCACGAGCTGCCCGCGCCGCCGACGACGAACTGAGCCGCCGGCAGCCGGCAATTCTTCGTCAACGCTCCCGCACGGCGCGGCGCAGCACCTGCGTGACCGGCTCAACCAGGTATTGAAGTGGCGTGCGCTCGTCTCCCTTGACGTAGATCTCGGCCGGCATGCCGGCCAGCAGTTTCAGGTCCCCTGCCGTCGCCAATGAAGCCGGGTCGGCCTCGACCAGCACCGAGTAGTAGGGGACATGGGTCGCGCGATCGACCAGGCGGTCGGCCGAAACGTAGACCACCTTGCCGCGCACCAGCTGCGTGGTGCGGTACGTGAATGCGGTGAACCGGATGTCGGCTGCCTGGCCGCGATGGATCCGGCCAATGTCCTCGGTGCGAACGCGCGCATCGGTCACCAGCCGGGTGTCGTCCGGCACAACATCGGCAATCGTCTCGCGCGGCGGGATCACCGAGCCGGGCGTCGAATACTTCAGGTCGATGATTTCGCCGCTGGCCGGGGCTGTGATCACCTGGCGCGCCGACGCATCGAGCGACTTGCGCCGCTCCTGCTCGATCTCGGACAGCCGCGCCGCCGTGACCTTCAGCTGGTCGCTCGCATGCTGGCGGTAGTCGCTCTCCAGTGAACGGATGCGCAGATCGGCGTCGACCGTGCGCTGCTCGGCGCGCGCCAGCTCCGCTCGCCTTTCCTCGATCTTCACGCCGTAGTCGGCCACGGTGCCTTCAAGTTGGCCGATGCGGGTGGCCGAGATGAAGCCGTCCTTGAGCAGCTTCCGGTTGGTCTCGAGATCATTCTTCTGGAATTTGATCGAATCGCTCGCCTGCGCGATCTGCGCGCGCAGCGCGACGATTTCTTCGGCGACCTTTTCGCGCTGCGAACGCAGCAAGCGCACCTGTCCCACGAGCGCATCGCGCCGTGCATCGAACAGCGCGCGTTCCTTCGCCAGCTGCTCGGCCAGGCGCGGATCGCTTGCCGCAGTCTCGATCAGGTCCGGCGGGAAGGTGATCGCGCGCGCCATGGTCTGCTCGGCGTCGAGTCGCGCCAGGCTCGCACGCTCGGTCTTGACACGATGGTCCAGCCGGTTCCTGTCGGCATCCACCGACACGTCGCCCAGCACCAGCAAGGGCTCTCCCTGCCGCACGCGCTGGCCATCGCGCACCAGGACTTCGCGCACGATGCCGCCCTCGGCATGCTGCACCGGGCGCCGGTTCAGGTCGACCTTCACATACGCCTGTGCCACCACGGCCGACGACAGCGGCGCGAAGCTCATCCAGGCGGCTGCCGGCAGCAGTCCGCAGACAAGCACGGCCATGCCCCAGTGCGTCAGGCGACGCGCGTCGCGCACATGGAGTGCCAGGGGATCGTTGGCCGCGATGGCACGCGCCGCGCTGTTCATGACACCTTCTCCGCAGGGCGCGGCGGCATCGCCACCACCTGGCCGCCGCCCGTGTTCTGACCCGTTCGCTTGATCGTCTGCATGACCTCCGCCACGGGTCCGTACTGCAGCACGCGACCGGCTTCCAGAACCAGCAGCTTGTCCATGTGCTGCACCAGCGTGCTGCGGTGCGTGACGACGATCACCGTGACCTGCCCGCGCAGCGCCTTCAGCGCCTCCCCGAGCGCGAGTTCGCCAGCCCCGTCCAGGTTGGAATTGGGTTCGTCCAGCACCAGCAGCTTCGGGTTTCCATACAGCGCGCGTGCCAGCGCAATGCGCTGGCGCTGGCCCGGCGACAGCATCACGCCCATGGCGTCGATCACGGTGTCGTAGCCCTCCGGCAGGGTCAGGATCAGCTCATGCACGCCGGCGCGCTCGGCCGCGTGCACGACCTTGTCCGGGTCGACTTCGCCCAGCCGCGCGATGTTGTCGGCGACGGTGCCGGCAAACAGCTCGACGTCCTGCGGCACGTAGCCGAGCCACGGGCCGAGTTCCTCGCGCGGCCATTGCGCGAGGTCGACGTGGTCCAACCGCACGACGCCGGCGCTGGGCTTCCACAGGCCGGTCAACAGGCGCACCAGGGTCGACTTGCCGGCGCCGCTCGCGCCCGTGATGGCCAGCGACTCGCCGGGCTCCAGGCTCAGCGACACGCCGGCAAGGATCATCCGCTCGCTCTGCGGCGGCCGGAACACCAGGCCCTGCGCGTGCAGGCGGCCGGTCGGGGCCGGCAGCGTCATGCGCCCCGGCTGGCGCTCGGCGGCGCCCAGCAGCTCGGAAAGGCGCGCGAAGGCAAGACGCCCCTCGGCCAGCACCCGCCAGCTCCCCACCACCTGTTCGACCGGCGCCAGCGCCCGGCCCAGCAGGATGGTGCAGGCCACGAGGATGCCGGGCGTGCCTTCGCCCGTGATGACGAGGTAGGCGCCGAGCGCCTGCAGCAGCACCTGGACCGCCTGGCGCGTGGTCCGCGTGAGTGCCGCCATCGCCACCGACTTGCGCGCGGTCGGGCCCTGCAGCGCGGTGACGCCGGCGTTGAGTCGTCGCCAGCGCCCGATCAGCGCGTCGCCCATCCCGAGCGACTGCGCCAGCTCGGCGTTCTGCATCGAGGATTCGAGGTAGCGCGTGGCCTTGGCGGCTTCCTTTTGCAGCGCTTCGATGTCGCGGCGCGTCGCACGGTCGTTCACCACGGCAAGGCCGAGCATCAGCAGCGACGCACCGGCGGCCGCCATGCCCAGCAGCGGATGCGCCAGCCAGATGACGGCGACATAGACGAAGGCCCAGGGCGTGTCAAACAGTGCCAGCAAGCCCTGGGCGGAAAAAAGGTTGCGCAGTGCCGCGACGTCGCGCAGCCCCTCCGACGGCGCCCGCTCCGCGCGCTGCGCCGAGCGGGCCAGCATGACCTTGGCCACGGTCGGGGACAACTGCTCGGCGACCAGATGGCCGGCGACGCCTTGCAGGCGGCTGCGCAGGTAGTCCAGCATCAGCATCAGGCCAAGAGCCACGGCCACGCCGAGCAAGAGGACCAGCAGCGTTTCCTGGCTTTGGCTCGTCAGCACGCGGTCGAATACCTGCAGCATGAAGAGCGCGGGCGCGAGCAGCAGCAGATTGACGAAGAAGGAGAAGCCCGCGACGAAAAGGAGCGGTCGCCTGAGAAGCTGGAAAAGAGGCTTCATGCCACCCGCGCCGGCTGGCTCGAACGACAGGAAGTCACGCCCCGACCTTGATGTCGTTGTGGTCGAACGTATCCGCCGGATTGCTCTGCGTCAGCGTCGCCACCAGCGTGCGGTTGGCGGCGCTGAGGCCGTCCGCGTCGTAGTACAGGTTGCCGGTCGCGCTGTCGTAGATCACGTGCACGCCCGAGCCCACTGCGTCTCCGGCGCCGCCGCCGTCCAGGGATGAGAACTCGGTCGCCGACAGCGTGCTGCCGCTCGCGGACGAGAGGGCCGTGAAGGTACCGAGCGACAGCTCGATCAGGTCGCCGCTCGCCGCCGACCCCGAGGCGTCGAAGTCGGAGATGGCGTCCACGGCGTTCGGCGCCGAGTCGAAGACGAAGGTGTCGTTGTCGGCGCCGCCGGTGAGCGTGTCGGCACCCGTCCCGCCGACGATACGGTCGTCGCCGCCGAGGCCGCCGATCGCATCGTTGCCGCCACCGCCGCGCAACTGGTCGGCCGATGCCGAGCCGGCGATCGTGTCGGCGAAGGCCGTGCCGATGACGCCCTCGAAGTTCCTGTAGCTATCGGTGCCGAGCCCGGCGGCGCTGGCATCGAAGCTCATCGCGCTGCTGCCTTGCGTCAGCGTGAACGTGAGGCCGGCCGTGCCGTCCGAGAAGTCGAGCAGGTCTCCTGCGCCGCCGGCGCCGTCGAGCGTGTCGCTGCCGGCGCCGCCGCGCAGGATGTCGTTCGAGGTGCTGCCGGTCAGGGTGTCGGCCTGGGCTGTGCCGATCACGCCTTCGATGTTCTGGTATCTGTCGTTGTTGCCAAGCCCTCCGGTGCCATTGGCGATGCTGGTCAATACGGCACTTTGGACGAGCGTGAAATTGACCGCCGCGGTGCCGTCCGAGAAGTCGAGCAGATCCTCGCTGCCGGCGCCGCCGTCCATGGAGTCGTTGCTGCCGGTGCCGCCTCGCAGCACGTCGTTGCCTGCGCCGCCCGACAGACTGTCGTTGCCGTCGCCGCCAATCAGCAGGTCGTTGCCAGCAGAGCCGATCAGCGTGTCGGACCCATTGCCGCTGCCTCCGATGAAGACATCGCCAGCCGCTCCGCCGGTCAGGTTGTCGGCGCCGCCGCGGCCGTCGATGAAGGAGGCCTGGTAGGTGCCGCCAGTTGCGCCGAGGTCGATCGTCTCCGCGGTATTTCCGCCGGACACGGCTCTGATGTCGATCGTCGCCGTCGCCGTGGTCGTGCCGCCGGCGCCATCCGATACCGTGTACTGGAAGCTTCCGGCCGTGGCTCCCGCCGTGTTGCCGCTGGTGAAGCTGATCGTGCCGTTGGCGGCGTCCAGGACCAGTCCGGAGATTCCGACAGCGCTGCCGATGCTGGTGATCGCCAGGGCGGCGCCATCGATGTCGGTGTCGTTGGCGAGGAGTGCGTTCACCGACATCGTGACGAGCGTATTGCTCGAGACAATGATCCTGTCGGCCGCCGCGACCGGGTTGTCGTTCACCGCGCTGACTGCGATGCTCGCCGTATCGGTGGTGCTCGAGAATGCGGAGCTGCCCCCGCTGGCTGCGGTGCTCACCATGGTGCCGGCCGTGCCGCTGCTTTGATCCCAGGCGCGGAAGGTGATGCCGTCGCTGACCGTGCCGTTGAAGTCGGAATCGCCCTGGAAGTAGAGCCGCGTGTTCGTGTCGGCAGCCAGCAGCAGCGCGGAGGTGTCCGAAACTGCACCGACCGCCGTCCAGTCGGTCCCGCCATTGGTGGAGTACCACCAGGTCCCGTTGGCGCTATTCACGCCTGTCAGCGCAATGCCGGTGATGGCGCCGTTGTCCGCATCGGTCACGTTGTCGAGGCCGCCAGCCGGCGGGCTGAGATTCACCAGGCTGGACACGAGCGTGCCGACGGCTCCAACCGGTGCGCCCGCATCCTCGGCGACCGATGCCAGGACCGGTGTCGCGGCAGCACTCAGGACCGGCGCATCGTTGGTGCCGCTGATGCTCACGGTCACCACTTGGCTCGCCGTGCCGTCGGACGACACCGCGGTGAAGCTGTCGCTGATCGACTGGCCGGCGCCCAGCTGTTGGATCGCTGCTTGGCTGTTGTCAGCCGTGTAACTCCAGTTCCCATCAGCCAGCAAGCTGAAGCTGCCGTAGCCGTTGCTGCCGGCGGTGCTTACCTGCGGCGTGAAGTTGGACTGGCCTTGGTCGACATCGGCAATGGTCAGCACACTGCTGGTGCTCAGATGGGGCGTCGAGTCGTCCTCGCTCACCGCAGCGCCGGCCACGCCGCCGATGACCGGCACGTCGTTGGTACCGGTGATGGTCACGGTCACGAGCTGGCTGGCTGTGCCATCGGACGACACCGCGGTGAAGCTGTCGCTGATCGACTGCCCCACACCCAATCGCTGAATCGCCGCTTGGCCGTTGCTGGCCGTGTAGCTCCAGCTGCCGTCGGCGGCCAGCGTGAAGCTCCCGTAGCCGTTGTCGCCGGCGGTGCTTGCTTGGGGCGTGAAGCTGGACTGACCTTGATCGACATCAGCAATCGTCAGCGCACCGCTGGTGCTCAGGTTCGGTGTCGAGTCATCCTCGCTCACCGCAGCGCTGGCCACGCCATCGATCACCGGCACATCGTTGGTTCCGGTGATGGTCACCAACACGAGCTGGCTGGCTGTGCCGTCGGACGACACGGCAGTGAAGCTGTCGCTGATCGACTGGCCCGCACCCAATTGCTGAATTGCGCTTTGGTTGTTGTCAGCCGCGTAGCTCCAGCTGCCGTCGGCTGCCAGCATGAAGCTGCCGTAGCCGTTGCTGCCGGCGGTGCTTGCTTGGGGCGCGAAGTTGGATTGGCCCTGATCAACATCGGCAATGGTCAGCACACCGCTCGTCGCAAGGTTGCTGCCAACCACGCCCACATCTTCTTGCACCGCACCGCTGGCCACGCCGCCGATGACCGGCACATCGTTGGTGCCGGTGATGCTCACCGTTACGAGCTGGCTGGCTGTACCGTCGGATGACGACGCGGTGAAGCTGTCGCTGATCGACTGCCCAACACCCAATTGCTGAATCGCGCTTTGGTTGTTGTTGGCCGCATAGCTCCAGCTGCCATCAGCCGCCAGCGTGAAGCTCCCGTAGCCGTTGCTGCCAGCGGTGCTTGCCTGGGGCGTGAAGCTGGACTGACCTTGGTCGACATCGGCAATCGTCAGCGCGCCGCTGGTGCTCAGGTTCGGTGTCGAGTCATCCTCGCTTACCGCGCCGCTGGCGACGCCGCCGATCACAGGCACGTCGTTGGTACCGGTGATGGTCACCGTCACGAGCTGGCTGGCTGAACCGTCGGACGACACCGCCGTGAAGCTGTCGCTGATCGACTGACCGGCGCCCAGTTGCTGGATCGCTGCTTGGCTGTTGTCAGCCGCGTAGCTCCAGCTGCCGTCGACCAGCAGGCTGAAGCTGCCGTAGCCGTCGCTGCCAGCCGTGCTTGCCTGAGGCGTGAAGCTGGACTGTCCCTGGTCGACATCGGCGATCGTCAAAATGCCGCCGGTGCTCAGGCTCGGCGTCGAGTCGTCCTCACTCACCGCCCCGCTGGCCACGCCACCGATCACCGGCACGTCGTTGGTGCCGGTGATGGTCACGGTCACGAGCTGGCTGGCTGTGCCGTCGGACGACACGGCAGTGAAGCTGTCGCTGATCGACTGCCCCGCGCCCAATTGCTGAATCGCGCTTTGGTTGTTGCTGGCCGTGTAGCTCCAGCCGCCATCAGTCGCGAGCGTGAAGCTGCCATAGCCGTTGCTGCCAGCAGTACCGGCCTGAGCCGTGAAGCTTGACTGGCCCTGGTCGACATCGGCAATCGTCAGCGTACCGCTGGTGCTCAGGTTCGGCGTCGAGTCATCCTCGCTTACGGCGCCGCTGGCCACGCCGCCGATCACCGGCACGTCGTTGGTGCCGCTGATGCTCACGGTCACCACTTGGCTCGCCGTGCCGTCGGACGACACCGCGGTGAAGCTGTCGCTGATCGACTGGCCGGCGCCCAGCTGTTGGATCACTGCTTGGCTGTTGTCGGCCGTGTAGCTCCAGCTGCCGTCGGCCGCCAGCGTGAAGCTGCCGTAGCCGTTGCTGCCGGCGGTGGCGGCCTGGGGCGCGAAGCTGGACTGGCCCTGGTCGACATCGGCAATAGTCAACACGCCGCTGGTGCTCAGGTCCGGCGTCGAGTCGTCCTCGCTTACCGCGCCGCTGTCCACGCCACCGATGACCGGCACGTCGTTGGTACCGGTGATGGTCACCGTCACGAGCTGGCTGGCTGTGCCGTCGGACGACACGGCAGTGAAGCTGTCGCTGATCGACTGGCCCGCACCCAATTGCTGAATTGCGCTTTGGTTGTTGCTGGCCGTGTAGCTCCAGCCGCCATCAGTCGCGAGCGTGAAGCTGCCATAGCCGTTGCTGCCGGCAGTGCTTGCCTGCGGCGTGAAGTTGGACTGACCTTGGTCGACATCGGCAATCGTCAGCGCACCACTGGTCGCAAGGTTGCTGCCGACGACGCCGACATCTTCTTGCACCGCACCGCTGGCCACGCCGCCGATGACCGGCACATCGTTGGTGCCGGTGATGCTCACCGTTACGAGCTGGCTGGCTGTACCGTCGGATGACGACGCGGTGAAGCTGTCGCTGATCGACTCCCCCGCGCCCAACTGCTGGATCGCTGCTTGGCTGCTGTCAGCCGTGTAGCTCCAGCTGCCGTCGGGCAGCAGGCTGAAGCTGCCGTAGCCGTTGCTGCCGGCGGTACCGGCCTGGGGCGCGAAGCTGGACTGGCCCTGGTCGACATCGGCAATGGTCAGCATGCCGCTGGTGCTCAGGTTCGGCGTCGAGTCATCCTCGCTTACGGCGCTGCTGGCCACGCCACCGATGACCGGCACGTCGTTGGTGCCATTGATGGTCACGGTCACGAGCTGGTTGGCTGTGCCGTCGGACGACACGGCAGTGAAGCTGTCGCTGATCGACTGCCCCGCGCCCAGTTGCTGGATCGCGGCATGGCTGTTGTCAGCCGCGTAGCTCCAGCTGCCGTCGGCCAGCAAGCTGAAGCTGCCGTAGCCATTATTGCCAACCACGTTCGCTTGGACCGCAAAGCTGGACTGTCCTTGATCGACATCGGCGATCGTCAACAGGCCGCCGGTGCTCAGATTGGTCGTCGAGTCGTCTTCGCTTACCGCACCGCTGGCCACGCCACCAATCAGCGGCACGTCGTTGGTGCCAGTGATCGTCACCGTCACGAGATGGCTGGCCGTGCCGTCGGATGACATGGCGGTGAAGCTGTCGCTGATCGACTGGCCCGCACCCAGCTGTTGAATGGCGCATTGGTTGTTGTTGGCTGTGTAGCTCCAGCTGCCATCGGCCAGCAGGCTGAAGCTGCCGTAGCCGTTGCTGCCGGCGGTACCGGCCTGGGGCGCGAAGCTGGACTGGCCCTGGTCGACATCGGCAATGGTCAGCGTACCGCTGGTGCTCAGGTTGGGCGTAGAGTGGTCCTCGCTCACCGCGCCGCTGGCGACGCCACCGATCACCGGCACGTCGTTTGTACCGGTGATGGTCACGGTCACGAGCTGGCTGGCTGTGCCGTCGGACGACACGGCAGTGAAGCTGTCGCTGATCGACTGGCCGGCGCCCAGCTGTTGGATCGCTGCTTGGCTGTTGTCGGCCGTGTAGCTCCAGCTGCCGTCGGCCAGCAAGCTGAAGCTGCCGTAGCCGTTGCTGCCAGCGGTGCTTGCCTGGGGCGTGAAGCTAGACTGACCTTGGTCGACATCGGCGATCGTCAGCTCGCCGCTAGTGCTCAGATTGGGCGTCGAGTCATCCTCGCTTAGCGCGCCGCTGACTACCCCGCCAATCGCCGGCACGTCGTTGGTGCCGGTGATGGTGATGGTCACCGTCGCCAGGGCGCTGCTTCCGTCGGCGTCCTTCACCTCGTACGTGAAGGTGTCGGTCGCGCTCTCGCCCGCGGCCAGGTACTGAAAATCAGCCAGGTGGGGCTGGTACTGGAAATACCACGTCGATGGACTGTCCATGGCCGGCTGAACGAGGGTCGCCGTTCCGTGAGTCGGAGCCGAGGCAAGCGCCAAGGTCTTGATCAGATCGGGCACCAGATCGTTCTGCAGAACATGGATCTGCACCCCGGGGCCATCTTCGGTCGCCGTCCTGACGTCGTTCAGCGCCGTCACCGCTTCGTTGGCCGGATTCTGTTCGATGCCGTCCACGAGGATTCTCAGGACTTCCGTCATCTGGACCGTCAGCGTGGACGACCCGAAGCTGAAAACGAAATCGCTGGCCGAGCCATTGGAAACCTCACCCGTCCTGGCGTTGGCGACAGCGGAAAGATGCGCCAGGTAGGCGGCAATTTGCGTCTGGGTGGAAGACTCCAGCCACTGCGCCATGGTGAGCTGGAGTTCAAGCGTATCGACACCCGACCCGCCCATGTACACGTCCTTCGTGCCCGCTGCGAGGTTTTCGCTCACGTTGTAGATCAGCGTGTCGCTCCCCGAGCCCCCGTTGAGCTGATCGCTGCCACTGCCGCCATCGAGGGTGTCGCCTCCCGCTCCGCCATTCAGCGAATCATTCCCGCTGCCGCCATCGACGCTGTCATCGCCGTTGCCGCTGTTGATGGTGTCGTTGTCGACTGTGCCTGTGAGGCTGTCGCTTCCGTTGGAGCCGGTCATGGTCGCCATGTTTTTCCTTGGAGAGCACCGGGAATGCCGGCGATTGGAAGACCATCATCCAGGTCATCGCTCTCAAGCGCATGGGACGGATGTCCTCTTTTCCTCGTCGACAAGTACCGGAACTGTTCAGAAGAAAGTAGTACTTTTGCCCTGACAGGGCGGTCATGTCGGAGCCGCGTCTTCGCCGGCCGCCGCGCTGCGCGCGTCGAGGTGTAGCGGGCCTGCCCTAGACCCCGGACACTTCGACACCCAGCGCCGCCAGTCGCTTGCGCATCGCGAGCACCGCCCGGTCCTTGCTCAGGAGCCGCGCGCGGTGCGCCACCGCGAGGTCAATGAAGATCTGGTCGTCGGGGTCGCTGCACGTGCAGGGCGCGCGCGCCGGCGCCTCGCTCACCGCCCCCACCCGGCGGTCGAAGGCCGCCAACACACTCTCGGCATCGCGGCCGTTCTGCGCCAGGCGCGCGGCGATCAGGTGATAGCCGAGCACGCGCTCGAATTCCTCGCGCATCGCCGCGGTGGCAAGCCAGCGCAGCTCGCCGGCGTCGAGGGCCGCGGCGAGCGGCAGGCAGGCGGGGTCGTCGAAGACCAGCAGGTCGAGGGCGATGTTGGTGTCGATCACGAGGGTCATGGGCAAAGCGGTGCTTTTCCTTTTGCCTCCGATCCTAAGAGCAGCGGCTCAGAAGCCCCGCAGATCGTCCACCGGCAACGGGAGCTCGGCGCCCGTGATGCGCTTGAGGGTGCGCGTGACGACGTCGAGGTCGTTGTCGAAGCCGCCATGCGCCGCGGCTTGCAGCACGGGCCGGCCTGCCGCGTCCTTCGCCACCTGGACGCGCTCGTCCTTGACCCGCTTGGTGCGGCTGTCGAGCCTGGCGGCCTTGGCAGCCTGGCGCCAGAGCGCGAGCGCCTCGCCGGTGTCGGAGGAGCCGTCCCAGCCGGAGTAGGCCTCGTCGTGGATGCGGTCCAGGCCCAGGATCGGCGTGTGCAGGTCGGGCTCGAGCGCATTGGAGACGAAGTAGAGGAGCGACTTGCGGTAGGCCGGACTGACGCTGTCTTCGCGTTCGATCTTGTCGGACAGCACATCGATGTGGAGGCGTTCCATCACGGTCGAGCTGCAGGCGTAGTGGCGGTTGGCGAAGGCCACCGAGCACGCGGGCGCATAGAGATTCACCGACGCGAGCCGGTCCCCGAGGCCGCCGTCGCGCCCGGCGCGCCGGCGCGCGGACAGCGCGCTCAGCATGTGGCCGATCGCGATCGAGCCTGCCGAATGGCCGACCAGATGAAGCTCGAACTGCGCGCCCCAGCTGCCGGCGAGCGACTGGATCGCATCGAGCAGCAGATCGCCGCCGCGGCGCTCCGCGAAGGCCATCTCGGCGTTCTCCTTCATCTCGGCCCAGAGCGGGCGCGCGAAGGGCCGCCCGATGCTCTTCTCGACGAACGGGTCGGTCCGGTCGCTGATCCATTCGCCGATGCCGGCGCCGGCCGGCTGCGGCTGGCTGCGGATGCGTTCCGAAAGGATGTTGCGGATGGATTCGAAGAGGCCGGTCTTCCAGACCAGGAACAGCGGATAGCAGCCGTTGCCGATGAAGTAGCGGCCCATGGCGCCGGCGCGCTTGATCGCCTCGTCCTCGTTGTTGAGTCCGCCGTGCACATAGAGCACCAGGCGCTTGCGCTCGCCTGCCTGCTTGCGGAACCACTCGTCCGGCAGCACGTAGGCCTGCTGCTGCAACTTGCGCGGCTGCTCGTCTTCCGTCAGGTAGCGGCTCACGCGGCCGTCGTTGCCGAGCACGATGCTGTGCTGGTAGGCCAGCGCGGTGTCCCACCACTTGCTGCGGTCGGCGGTCGAGATGCCGGCGGCGGCGCCGCTGCCGGTGCCGGCCACCGCCAGCCGGCCGGCGATCACGCCCGGCACGCCGAGCGAGGCGACCCAGGCGTCCATCGCATTGGCCAGCCAGTCGAGATAGCTGAGCACGGCGAAGCCGCCGGCACCCCACTTGTCGCCCCAGGAGTTCTGCAGGATGAAGCCTTGCGCATTGAAGCCGATCAGCGCGAAGGCATGGCCGCCTGTTTCGGAGCGCCGGCCATCGAAGGCAATGACCGGCAGGTCGGCATGGACTTTCGGTGCGGCCGAGTGCGGCAGCGCGTCCCAGCCGGAGTGCGTGAAGGCGGAGACGAAGACCGCGCGGTGCTGCGCGATCGCAGCCTGCATGTCGGTGATCGAGCTGGTGTCGATGCGATAGTAGACGCCGAGGGTGTTCTGCACGGCCCGCGTCGCGAAGCCGTACTTTGCCGGATTCGATTTCTCCGGCAGGTAAGGCCAGTCCGGCTCCAGGCAGACGCCGTGGTTGAACCAGCCCTTGAGCGCCCCGCGGCAGCTCGAGCCCTCGTAGTTCTCGCCTTCGTATTCGTCGTGCCGGCGCGCCAGCGTGTAGAGCATGCGCGGGCTCACCGAGGCCATCTGCGCCGGCAGCCCGGCCTTGACCCAGCGCAGGTAGTTGATGACGCAGCTCAGGCCGAAGCCGGTGCACGCCCCTTCGCGGCCCTGGTCGAGGATCAGGCCGGCCTTGGTGTAGGCCGGCAGGTACTCGCGCATTTCCTTCACCGGCGGGAATTCATCCGGCAGGCTGATCGCGGGCGGGTGGTAGAGGCGGTCGCGCAGGTCGGCCGCGTCCTTGCGCGTGAGCGAATCGGTCGAGCGGCGCTCGGCCGGCTGCGGCTCGGCCGGCGCAGAGGCTGCAGCGCCTCGCCTGGCGCCGCCGGCGCCCGCGCGCACCGGCGGCCAGACGGTCTTTGCGCGCTCGAACACGTCCCTGAAGCGATCGAGCCCGTGCGCGCCGCCGTTCACCAGCTTGCGGGCTTCCGCCAGGCCGTCCTTGCCGTCGATGCCGTCGTTCCTGATCGCCTGGCGGAACTTGGTCGCCCGGTCGGCCAGGAACAGCGCGAGCAGCACCGCGGCGACCTCGGGCGCGTTGGCCCTGTCGGGACTGGTGTCCAGCGGTACGCCGATGCGCTTGCCGTATTTCGTGTAGTTGTCCTTGCCGGTGAGCTGGACGAAGCCGCGGCCGCGGTAGCGCTCGCCGTCGCCGGCCTGGCTGTTGCCCAGGTCGCCGCGCGTGTCGTACTTGCTGAAGGGCGGACCACCGGGCGGCGTGTTGTATTTCGACGGCGCCTCCGCGATCGGCACGAAGCCCTCGGTCTCGGCGCGGATGGTGCCGAGCGCGCCCAGGATCATCGGGCGGTCGGTGAGCTCGGCAACGCCGAGCGCCGCTTCGATGTAGGGCAGGTAGCGCGCGATGTTGGCCGGCTTGGTGGCGGGGAAAAGACGACTCACACTGCCCACGTTGAGCGCCAGCTCGAACCTGTTCGCGTCCAGCGCGAGGAGGTCGAGCAGCAGCTGGCATCGCGGGCCGACCACGCCGTCGCCGATGAGGCCGACGCCGGCCTGCCAGCGCCGTATCGCGGCATCGAAGTCCTCGTCGATCGGGGTGTTCGATTTCTTCAGCGAGGGGAAGAGCTCCGCGTCGCCGCCCAGCGCGTTCGCGAGTGCGCGGCGCAGCCGCTCCACATCGTCGCCAACGCTTCCCTTGCTCATCAGGATGTGCATCGCAGCTCCTCGGGCGGCTGTGGTCGCCGCGCGTCGCATGGTGATGCGCGCGGATGCGGGTGTCCATTACCCGAAATGGGTAGACCTTCGGCTTAGCCTTGGGGCTATTGCATACGCCGCCTATGATTTGCACTGGCGCGGCCCTTGCGTGGGGTTGCACGCGAACGTTTCTCCAGGAAGGCTTTCCATGAAACCCGTTTCCGAACTGCTCAAGCGCCGCGATTCCGCCGCCTGGCGCATCGAACCCGGCGCGACGATGTTCGACGCGCTGGAGGCGCTGGCCCATCACGAGGTCGGCGCGCTGATGGTGATGTCGCACGACAAGCTCGTCGGCGTGATCTCCGAGCGCGACTACACGCGCAAGGTGGCCCTGCAGGGCCTGAACTCCAAGGAGGTGCTGGTGGCCGAGCTCATGACGCCCGATGTGCTGACCGTGACGCCCGCCACCCGCACGCGCGAGTGCATGACGCTGATGAGCCAGAAGCGCATCCGCCACCTGCCGGTGGTCGAGGGCGACCGGGTGGTCGGCATGATCTCGATCCGCGACCTGATGGACGACATCATCGCCGACCACGAAGAGACCATCGAGCAGCTGCGCACCTACATCCAGAGCTGAGCGCCCCGAGACGCGCAGACGCATTCGCGGGATTGAAGGGCGCCGCCGTCCGCGGCACGATTCCTCCGCGCGGCCAGTCCGCGAAGAAGGAGCTCTTCATGAACACCCTGTCGATCCAGGTCCTGGCGCTGGCATTGCCGCTGGCCCTCGCTGCGCATGTCCGCGCCGAGGCACCGAGCTTCGTCGCATCCGCATCGATACAGCAGCTCAAGCACGTCTACCTCCGGTGCGCCGAAGTATCCGCCAACGAGGTGCTGGACCACGGCACCGCGGCGCATTGCTCGCTGGTGGCCGAGGCGCTGCGGGACCGCGGCTTCGACGGCAGTTTCGAGCACATGCTGCGCTGGTGGCAGATGGCACGCCAGGCGGGCGCCGGGCGCGGACGGGAGGACGCCGAACCTGCGGCGACATCGGCGCACCTGCGCTAGTCATTCCATCGCGTCATCGCCGGATCGCCGAACTCGTCCTGGGGCCCGATCGCCAGATCGCCCGAGAGCCGATGGAAAGTAGTCGGCGCGCCATCCGCGAATTCTCGAAAGCCCGTGTGGCGCCGCCATAACGCTACCCGGCGCAGGGCCGCCCGGGCGCGCGGAAGTCACGCGACTGACATGTCGTCCAGGCGTGATGCGGCAAGCCCTCTTGGCACGAGGCCGCATTCGCAGTTCAATCGGCGCTCCTAGTCCGATGCGAGTCTTCTGACAAGAGCACTTTTGGAGGAGGTGCAAGGGCGTATGCCTTGCCACACTTCCGAAAATGGAAGGAAGTTGCCGTGACAAAGAAAATTCAGCTCAACGACGAACAGTGGAGAACCCTGCAGGCGCTGCGCGAAGCCGCCGCCCTGCGATCGCCCACCGATTCGATCAAGGTGTCCAGCCGCCTCCGGTCCAACGGCTTCGTCGCTTCGGATCAGCGGGGCACCTTTTTCCTGACCGACCAGGGCCTCAGCCGGTTGAGCCAGGGGCGCTAGGGGGCCTGTTCCCATGGGCCCCGCCGCGATCGACGACTTCGAGACCGCCGAGATCCAGACGGACGAGACCCGTATCCATGCGCGCTGGGCCGGCTCCGGCCAGCCGATCCTGCTGTTGCACGGCTTTCCGCAGACGCACCTGATGTGGCGCAGCGTGGCGCCGCTGCTGGCCCGCAACTTCACCGTGGTCTGCGCCGATCTTCGCGGCTATGGGCGAAGCGGCTGCCCGGCCTCCGCGCCCGACCATGGGCCGTATTCGAAGCGTGCCATGGCACGCGACATGGCGATCGTCATGGAACGGCTGGGATACCCGCATTTCTCCGTTGCCGGACATGACCGCGGCGGCCGTGTCGCCTACCGCATGGCACTCGACCATCCGACCCGCATCGACCGGCTTGCTGTCCTCGACATCGTGCCGACGGAAACGGTGTGGGCCCGCGCCGATGCCCGCTTTGCGCTCGGCTACTGGCCCTGGTCGCTGCTGGCCCAGCCCGAACCGCTGCCGGAGCGTCTGCTGGCCGCGGCGCCCGCTGCCGTCCTCGACGCCGCGCTCGGCGGCTGGGGCTCTCCCGCGGCGGTGTTCCCGCCGGAGGTGCGCTCGGCCTACCTGGAGACGCTGCAGGATCCCCAGCGCATCCACGCGATCTGCGAGGAGTACCGCGCGGCCGCGAGCCTCGATCGCACGCACGACCAGGTCGACCTCGCCGGCCGGCGGCGCATGGACTGCCCTGTGCTTGCGCTGTGGGGCGCGCAGGGCGCGCTCGACACCTGGTACCCCGAGGCGGGCGGGCCGCTCGCGCTCTGGCGCGCATGGGCCGAGGACGTGCAGGGCCATGCCGTCGATGCCGGCCATTTCTTCCCGGAGGAAGCGCCAGAAGCCACGGCCGAAGCCTTGACCCGCTTCTTCTCGGTGCCGGTTTCGAACCACCCGGCCGGGCCGCTTCTGCACCGCGACCCTTCCTGATCGGAAGGCGCCCTCAGACCCGGTTGCGCGCCGAACCCGCCACCATATCGAAGCGGAACAGCCGGCACTCGATCGGCCCGTTCCACATCGGCACGCGGCGCGACTCCTTCAGGCGCATGCGCTTGGGCAACTGGAGGTCGGGCGTCAGCACCCAGGCGGTCCAGCCGGCGTAGTTCTTCTTCCAGTGGCTGGCGAGCTGCACGAAGAACTCGCCGCCGTCCTCGGTCTGCGCCTCTTCGCGGCCGCCGCCCTTGCCGCGCGCTGCCGCGACACCGCCCACCTCGATGCGCTCGCCGTAAGGCGGATTCAGCACGATCACGCCCGACTCGGCCGGCGGCATGCGCTGCAACGCGTCGCCGCCCCTGAACTGCACCGCGTCGGCCACGCCCGCGCGCTCGGCATTGCGCTCGGCGAAGTCGACCATGCGGTGCGACACGTCGGAGCCGAAGATCGCCACCTCCGGTGCCGCAGCACGCTGCGATGCCTCGGCCTTGAGCCCCGACCACACATGGGCCTGGAAGGGCAGCAGTTTCTCGAAGCCGAAGCGCCTCTGCGACCCGGCGGCGATGCCGCGCGCGATCTGCGCGGCTTCGATGGCGATCGTGCCGCTGCCGCAGCAGGGGTCGTACAGCGGCTCCCCGGCGACTTCGCCGGTTTCGGGATTCCACCAGCCGCTGGCGGCCAGCATGGCGGCGGCCAGGGTTTCCTTCAGCGGCGCATCGCCCTTGTCCTGCCGCCAGCCGCGCTTGAAGAGCGGCTCGCCCGAGGTGTCGATGTAGAGCGTGCACTGGTCGGTGGCCAGGTGGGCGAACACGCGCGCGTCGGGCCACTGGGTCTCGATGCTGGGGCGCACGCCGTTCGCCTTGGCGCGGAAGCGGTCGGCGATCGCGTCCTTGATGCGCAGGGTGGCGAAGTTGAGGCTGGTGAGCGGGCTGTGCTGCGCCGTGGTCTCGATCTTGAAGGTCTGCTTGGGCGTGAACCAGATCTCCCAGGCCACGCCGCTCGCGATGGCATAGAGGTCGTTCTCGTTGCGATAGGGCGCGTGGGCCAGTTCGATCAGCACCCGCTGCGCGAGGCGGCTGTGCAGGTTGAGCTTCATGGCTTCGCGCCAGCCGGCACGCACGCGCACGCCGCCGCGCAGGGTCAGCAGGTCCTGGCCGACACGGCCGGTCAGCGCATGCACTTCTTGCGCGAGAAAGTCTTCGACGCCGGCGGCGCAGGGCAGGAAAAGGGAGAGGTCGTTCATGGCGGGATTCGAAGGCCAGTATCCCATGCGGCCCTACCGCGTTTGCGCTATCGCCACGCAAGTCCCCGGTGCGAAAATCGCCGGGTCGCGTCGCGAAGGGGCTCATATGACCACCAGCGTGCTGATTGTCGAAGACGAACCGGAGTTCATGCGCCGTTTCTCGGATGCGGTGCTGGCAGACCCCGGCCTGCAGCTCATTGCGGCGGTGGCCACCGGGCGCGCCGCGCTGGCGATGCTGGATGCGCAGGCGCCCGACGTGATGCTGGTCGACCTCGGGTTGCCCGATATCGACGGCGTCGAGGTGATCCGCCACGCGGCCCGCCATCGGCCGCAATGCGATGTGCTGGTGGTCACGATGTTCGGCGACGACCAGCACGTGCTGTCCTCGATCGAGGCCGGCGCCACCGGCTACCTGCTCAAGGACGCCGGGTCGGACCGCATCGCCGCCAGCATCCACGAGGTGCGCGCGGGCGGCTCGCCCATCAGCCCGAGCATCGCGCGCCGCGTGCTGGCGCGCTTCCGCGTGAGCGCGCAGGCGCCGGCCGCAACCCAGCCATCGGCGCGCGAGACGCCGTCTCCCTTGACCGAGCGCGAGACCGAGATCCTGCGCCTCACGGCCAAGGGCCTGAGCTTCGACACCATCGGGGAGCTGATCGACATCTCGCCGCACACCGTGGTCGCCCACGTGAAGAAGATCTACCGCAAGCTGGCCGTCCATTCGCGCGGCGAAGCGGTCTACGAAGCGAGCCAGATGGGATTGCTGTGATGCGCCGGCTGGCGGTCGCCATGCTGTTGGCGGCCTGCATGGCGGGCAGCGTCCATGCGGCATTGCAGGAGCCGCGCCAGGCATCGGTGTTCGCGGCGCCGGTGGTCCCGCGGACCCCGCCGCGGCCCGATGCGGCCTGGGAAGCGGTGGCGCTGCCCGACGACGCGGGCTACTCGCGCCCCGCGCGCGCCAAGGCGCCGGCCTGGTACCGCATCGGCTTCGACTACCCCGAGGATCCGGCGCGGCAGGCGCAGTGGGCCGTCTATGTGCCCTACTTCTACGACGGCGGCGACCTGTGGCTCAACGGCACGCTGCTCGCCGGCGTGCAGGAGAACACCGAGCAGGTCTACGCGCGCACCTACCGGCCGCAGATGGCGGTGTTTCCGGCGCCGATGCTGCGCCCCGGCCGCAACGAGCTGGCGATCCGCGTCGCGGCGCCCAAGGGCTACCCGCTGCGCTTCCCGCGCGTCGCCGTCGGACCGCAGGCCGAGATCCAGCCGCTGCACGACCGGCGGCTGTTCTGGACCCGCACCGTGCCCGAGCTCACGGTGCTGGTCTCGGTGCTGGTCGCCGGCTTCGTGGTCTTCATCTGGTGGCGCCGCCGCAGCGAGGTGCTCTACGGCCTGTTCGGCCTGGCGGCCGCGCTGTGGGCCACCCGCACCATGACCTTCCTGATCGACGCGATGCCCATGGCGCAATGGCAGTGGTGGCGCGTGATCTACCACAGCGCCACGGGCGGCTTCGTGGTCGTGATGGCGGTGTTCACGCTGCGCTATGCCGGCGTCCATCGGCTCGGACTGGAGCGCAGCCTGGTGGCTTACTGGCTGCTGGGCCCGCTCGCTTTCGCGCTCGGCGGCTTCGCGGCGGAGCCGTACGTGGCGCGCTACTGGCTGGGCGGCATGATGGCGGTCGGCCTGCTGATCATCGCGACCTCGATCGGCTATGCCCGCCGCCGCGGCACGCTGACTTCGGCCGTGCTCTCCGCCGTCATGGCCTTTGCGGTGCTGGTGGGCGTGCACGACTATCTGATCACCTGGGACCCGCGCCTGCTCGGGCGCTTCCTGCCGGAATGGGTCGGGCACCGCATCCACCTGCTGCACTTCGGCTCGAACACGCTGCTGCTTGCGATGGCGGCGCTCCTGACGGCGCGCTTCCTGCGCACGCTGCGCTCGCTCGAGGACCTGAACCGCACGCTGGAAACGCGCGTCGCGGACCGCGAGCGCGCGCTCGCCGCCAACTACGAGCGGCTGGCCGCATTGGAGCGCGAACACGCCGCCTCGGAAGAGCGCCAGCTGATCATGCGCGACCTGCACGACGGCCTGGGCTCGCAGCTCTTCACCTCGCTGTCGCGCGTGGAGCGCGGCGACATGGACGACGGCCAGATCGCCACCGCGCTGCGCAGCTGCATCGCCGACATGCGGCTCGCGCTCGACGCCCTGGCTTCCGACGAGCACAACCTCGGCGCCGCGCTCGGCAATTTCATGTTCCGCTGGGAGGCGCAGCTGATCGCCGCCGGCGTGCGCCCCCGCTGGGACATCGACCTGCCCGACGATGCGATGACCTTGTCGCCGCACGCCGCGCTGCAATTGCTGCGGGTGGCGCAGGAGGCCTTGACCAATGTGCTCAAGCACGCGCGGGCCACGCGGGTCGAGGTGCGGCTGCGCCAGATCGGCGACATGCTCGAGATGGAAGTCGAGGACGACGGCCGCGGGCTGGGCATGGTCCCGCCGCGGCAGGGCCACGGACTCGGCAACATGCGCACGCGCGCCCGGCGGCTCGGCGGCGAGCTCGAGATGCGATCGGGTGCCAGCGGGACCTGCGTCGTGCTGCGGCTGCCGATGACCGCACCGGTCGCCTGAGCGCCGTCGCGCGGCCCCTCCCGCGAACGCGGGATCCCGAACGCGAAGGCGGCATTTTCCGCGCGCGGCTTCCTGCCTAGATTGCATGCACACGCCTTCATCGCGTGCCATCCGAAGGAAGGAAGGACCGTCATGCAGCTCCAATCCCACGCAGCGTCCAGATACCGGCTCTCGGCGCTCGCCGCAAACAGCCGGAAGAAAAGCCGCATGCCCCGGCTGCTGCTCGGTTCGGTGGTCATGGCCGCGATCCTGCTCGCCGGCCTGGCGCTGCTCGGCCACTGGCAAGCCGAGGCCAGTGGCGCCGCGACGCAGCGCCAGGCCTGGCCTGCGGCCGCCTATCGCAGCAGCGACCCCTCGGTGCCCGCCGCGAGCGAGGTGCTGACCGACCGCGCCCCGGAACCAGCCGATCACGTGCCGGCCTTCTGACCGTCATGAACAACCAGCTCGCCTCCGACAAGGAAGAGGGCGACGCGCCCTGGCTCGTGGTGCCCTTCGTGCTGATGCTGGTGCTGGGCCTCGGCCTGCTGCTGATCGCGCGCTGGAGTCTCGGATAGGCGATTGCGGGGGCGATATGCTCCGGGCATGCCCGCCGAGCCGCTGAATCCCCCGGTCGCCCACATCCCTGCCGATGCTGCGCGCTACGGCGCGGTTGCCATGGGGCTGCACTGGCTGCTGGCGCTGCTGATCGTGGTCGCCTTCAGCGTCGGCCTCTACATGAGCGGCCTGCCCTTCTCGCCGATGCGGCTCAAGCTCATCAACTGGCACAAGTGGGCCGGCATCACGATCCTGACGCTCTCGGCCCTGCGCCTGCTGTGGCGCCTTTCGCATTCGCCGCCGCCGCTGCCGGCCCGCATCCTGGAGGCGATGCCGGGCTGGCAGCTCGTCGCGCACCGCGGCACGCATCTGCTGCTGTATTTGCTGTTCTTCACGGTGCCGCTGTTCGGCTGGGCCTACAGCTCGGCGCTGGGCATTCCGATCGTCTGGTTCGGCGTCGTCCCGCTGCCCGACCTGGTGCCGGTGGACAAGGACTTCGCCGACGCGGTGCTGAAGCCGCTGCACAAGGGCAGCGCCTACACGCTGGCCGCCCTGGTGCTGATGCATGCGGCGGCGGCGCTCAAGCATCAACTCATCGATCGCGACGGCCTGCTCGATCGCATGTGGCCAAAATGAAGCTCTTCCCCAGGCTTGCCTACTTCGTCGCCATGATCGCCATCGCAGGGCTGGCGAGCGCCGTGGAGCCGATGGCGAAGCTGGTCCCCGGCTACGGCCAGATCGTCTTCGTCACCAAGCAGATGGGCGTGCCGGTCGAAGGCGCGTTCAAGAAGTTCGACGCCCAGATCGCCTTCGACCCGCAGAAGCCCGAGGGCGGCACGGTCGCCCTGCAGATCGACATGGGCAGCGCCACCCTCGGCGTGCC
Organism: Variovorax sp. Soil_C_33; assembly: GCF_057656935.1. Classification (NCBI taxonomy): domain Bacteria; kingdom Pseudomonadati; phylum Pseudomonadota; class Betaproteobacteria; order Burkholderiales; family Comamonadaceae; genus Variovorax; species Variovorax sp. Soil_C_33. The sequence continues at coordinate 380,881 of NZ_JBDGJK010000002.1, read as the reverse complement.
GCAAAGCGACGCCGAGCTGCCCAAGGCGCCGTGGTTCGACACCACGCGATTTCCCAAGGCCAGTTTCCAATCGAGCAAGATCAAGACCCTCGGCGGCGGGCGCTTCGAAATCGCAGGCAGGCTCACGATCAAGGGCACCACCCAGGATCTCGTGGTGCCGGTCGCGATCACGCAATCCGCGGGTCAGTCGGTGGCGACGGGAAGCTTTACGATCCAGCGCCTCGCATTCAAGATCGGCGAAGGCGAATGGACCGACACCTCGATGGTCGGCGACGACGTGCAGGTGCGTTTCAAGCTCGTGCTGACGGGCCTGCGTCCGCTTTGACCCTGACCTTCTTTCATTCTTTCATCGTCCTATTCGAAAGCTCGTCATGATCAAGTCCATTGCTGTCGTTGCGCTCGCGGCTGCAGCGAGCGTCGCCGCCGCACAGCAGGCACCGGAGTTGCCCGCCCTGCCGGCAGGAGGTCCGGTCAAGGGCGCCAGCTACGTGGTCGACCCGACCCACACCTTCGTGATGTACGAGATGGGCCACTACGGCACCACCACCAACCGCGGGCGCTTCAGCACCAAGGACGGCACGGTCAGGATCGACGCCTCGGGCAAGAGCGGCAAGATCGACATCACGATGGACATCGGCTCCATCAACACCGGCGTCGATCTGCTCAACCGTCATGTGATGAGCAAGGACTTCTTCAACGTCGCGGAGTTTCCGACCGGCCGCTTCGTGGCCGACAAGATCGACTTCAACGGCGACAAGGTGGTCGAGGTCGACGGCACGCTCACGCTGATGGGCCAGACCCGGCCCGTCAAGCTCAAGGCCAACCGCTTCGGCTGCTACCTGAGCCCGCTGATCAAGCGCCAGGTCTGCGGCGGCGACTTCGAGACCGTCGTGGAGCGCAGCGACTGGGGCATCACCTGGGGCATCAACTTCGGCTTCGAGAACAAGGTGCGGCTCCTAGTGCAGGTGGAAGCGGTCAACATCACGGACCGGCCGAGCTAGGGCCTGCTAACGCTATTTGCGGGGTCGCGAAGGCATGCCAGGGCGGGCCAATCAAGGCGCGCGACGCGGTGCGTGCGTCGGCACGCACAAGGAGCGCAACGCCGAGTGGCGCGCCCTGGCATGCCTTCCCTTCGGGCTGCCCAGCCAAGGGGCCGTCTGCGGCGTTGCCCGCGCTTGCAAGGCGAAAGCCTTGCTGCGCACGGACGCCTTGCATCCAGCCCCTTGGCTGGACAACGCGATCCCCGCAAATAGCGTTAACGGGCCCTAGGGCGCGATCGCTTCTTCGCTGCCGGTGCGAGGGCCAGCTCGAACTGTTCGAGCGCTTGAGGATGTCCACCTGTCCCCTGGCGCAACTGAAGGCTCCCGGGCGTTCCTTGAAGAAGGCGGCCGGCAGACGCAGCGCGTTGCTTGAGTTCGGCGTACTGCGTCCTAAAAGCCAACTTCATGCATGCGGTACATGGCGTGCTGGACAGGCATCGATTCTTACCCCACAAAACTGAATTTTGTGCGGTGAGTCACGTTCCTGCCTTGGGCGCCAGCGCCGCAACATTCAGAAACAAGCTTCACAGAGCAGGCGGGTCCTGCTTTACGCGGGCCGGGTGCAATGACCCCCAACGGCACTTCATGCCTTCAGGAGTTTCTTCATGAACATCGCGCACACCCGTTTCTCCAAGTGGATCGCCGCCGGCGCCCTCTCCGCCGCAGCCGTGCTGGGCGCTACGTCCGCCAGCGCCAGGGACCTGGCCGTCTCGGTGGGCATCCATGTGCCGGGTGTGGCCGTCGGCATCGCCAGCCCGGTCCACTATGCCCCGGCGCCGGTCTACTACGACCCGCCGCCGCGGCACTACCGCCCGGCCCCCGTGTATGACTACCACCGCCCGCCGCCGCGGCACTTCTACCGCCATGAATACCGCGACGAGTACCGGCACGGTCATCGCCATCACTACCGTCATGACCGCCACGATCGTCATGACCGCCATGACCGTTATCGCTACTGACGAGGTCTAGAGCAGGCTCTCCGGCGCCAGCGGCGCCAGCAGTTCGAGCATCAGGTGGTCCCAGAAGCCCGCATCGGGCTCGCTGGTGAGCACCTGCTCGACGCCGGCCTCCTCGCTCACCCACTCCATTCTCTCGGTGCCGGGCGCGAAGCGCACCTTGTAGGCGCCCTGCTGCTTGAGCACCTCGACCAGCTTCAGCACCTGCTGCGCCATCTCGCGGCTGAAAATGAAGAGGCCGATCTCCGTGTTGTGCACTTCCGAGCGCGGGTCGAAGTTCATCGATCCGACGAACAGCGTGCGCCCGTCGATCACGGCCGACTTGGCGTGCAGGCGGCCGATCTGCGTGCCGAACAGGCCCAGGCGCACGCTGCGCCGCGTGCGCACCGAGCTCAGTTCGTGGATCTCGGCGCCGAGGCGCAGCATGTCGGCACGATAGCGGCGGTAGCCGGTGTGGACCACGGGCTCGTCGGTGGCGGCCAGCGAGTTGGTGACAACGCTGATCTTCATGCCGCGCCGGCGGATCTCGCGCAGCACCTCCAGCCCCTCCTTGCCGGGGATCAGGTAGGGCGACACCAGCGTCACGTCGGAACGCCCGCGCCGCATCTGCTCGACCACGTTGTAGCGCACGCTGTCGACATCGAGCAGCGGCACGCCGCCGTAAGTGACCTGCTTGCCGATCACGCGGTCGGGCGAATCGGCGTATGCCTCGGCGGTGGTCCAGATGAGGTCGAGCTTGCCGGCGTTGAGGTTCTCGACGATGGGGCTGTAGCCCAGCAGGTCGTTGGGCGCCGGCGGTCGCGGCACCGGAGTGGTGGCCGGGGCGGTCAGCTCCTCGAAGCGCCGCTGCCGTTCCTCGCGCGCGAGCGTGGGCGCGACCACGGTTTCGATCGGCCGCACGTGCTCGCTGTTCCAGTACAGGTCGAACAGGCTGGAAAGGCGCGGGATCAGCGCGCCGGCGACGAAGGTGTCGAGGTCGATGAAGTTCGCGCCGGCCGTCTGCGTGAAGTACGGGTTGCCGATGTTGCGCCCGCCGGCCACCGCCATCGCGCCGTCGGCGATGAAGAGCTTGTTGTGCATGCGCCGGTTGACGCGACTGAAGTCGAAGAGCGAGGCCGAGAAGCGCCTGAGCATGCTGCCGCGCCCGGCCGGAAACGGGTTGAAGAGCCGCAGTTCCAGGTTGGGCGTCGCGGCCAGCGCGAGCAGCAACTCGTCCTCGCCTGCGGTGTAGAGATCGTCCATCAGGAGCCGCACGCGCACGCCGCGCTGCGCCGCGTCGCGCAGCGTGCGCAGCAGGTAGCGGCCGGTCTCGTCGTTGTCGATCTGGTAGTACTGCACGTCGAGCGTGCGCTCGGCGCGGCGGGCGAGCTCGAGCCGCGTGTTGAGCGCGAAGTCGCCGCTGGGCATGAGCCGGAAGCCGCTCAAGTCCGCATCCGGCTGCGAGGCCTTGGCGATGCGGCCCAGCGCGGTGTCGGTGGACAAGAGCATCGCCTTGGAGGGCGTGCGGTCGAATTCGGCCGGCAGCATCGCGCAGCCGCTGGCCAGCAGGAGCATCGCGGTCAAGGCCAAGCCCAGGCGCCTCCACTGCGGCCACGGACCTGGGCGGGCGCGCATCGCTACAAGGCCTTGCGCAGGTTCGCAGGCGCGATGCGCAGCGCCTCGCGGTACTTGGCCACCGTGCGGCGCGCGCACTCGATGCCCTGCTCCTTGAGCATCTCGGACACCTGGCTGTCGGACAGCGGCTTCTTCACGTCCTCGGCGCTCACGAACTGCTTGATCAGCGCGCGCACCGCGGTGCTGGAGGCGTTGCCGCCGGTTTCGGTGCCGAGGGCCGAACCGAAAAAGTACTTGAGCTCGACGGTGCCGTAAGGCGTCGCCATGTACTTGGCGGTGGTCACCCGGCTGATGGTGGATTCGTGCAGGCCCAGCTCGTCGGCGATCTCGCGCAGCACCAGCGGCCGCATCGCGAGCTCGCCGTGCACGAAGTAGCTCTTCTGCCGCTCGACGATCGCGTTGGAGACGCGCAGGATGGTGTCGAAGCGCTGCTGGATGTTCTTGATGAACCAGCGCGCTTCCTGCAGCCGCTGCGACAGCGCCTGGCTGCCCTCGCCCTTGTGCTGCTTGAGCGCGCCGGCGTAGATGTCGTGCACGCGCAGCCGCGGCATGACCTCGGGATTGAGCATGACGCGGAACTTCGCGTTGGTGCCGTGGCCGATGCGCGTGACGATCACGTCGGGCACGACGATGTTGCGCTCGACATCGACGAAGCGGCGCCCCGGCTTGGGTTCGAGCTTCGCAATCAGCTGCAGCGCGGCGCGCACCTCGTCCTCGTTGCTGCGCGTGAGCGTGGCCAGGCGCTTGAAGTCGCGCCGCGCGAGCAGCTCCATCGGCTGCTTGCAGATCGCGATGGCGGTCTTGCGCACCTGGGCCTCGTCCTCGCTGTCCCTGGCGCTCGCCAGCTGGCGCAGCTGGATGGTCAGGCATTCGCCGAGGCTGCGGGCGCCGACGCCGGCCGGCTCCAGGCTCTGCAGCAGGCCCAGCGCGACCTGAAAGTGGTGCACCAGCTCGTCGAACTGGTCGTTGTCGTCGCCCGCGAGGCCCGAGGCCAGCGCCGGCAGCGAATCCTCGAGGTAGCCGTCGTCGTTGAGCGACTCGATCAGGAAGCGCAGCGCGGCGCAGTCGTTCTCCTCCAGGCGCAGCGACAGCGCCTGCCGGTGCAGGAAGGACTGCAGCGATTCCTGGCTGCGCGCGAGCTCGGTCGCATCGGCGCGCTCGTCATCGCCGAGGTTGTTGGCGCGCGCGGGCGCATCTCCGCCCCATTCGCTGTCGTCGGGCGCAAGGTCGACCGTGCCGTCGCCCTCCCAGTCGGGCTCGCTGTCGGCGGGCGCAGCCGCTTCGGCATCGCCGTTGGCGGCGACCGCCACCTCGGTCGGCGCCGCGGCCGAGCTGGGCGTGAAATCGGTCTCGCCCTCGGCCTGGCGGTCTTCGTCGCGCACCGGCGCGTCGGCGGCCTCCAGACCGAACTCCTCGCGCGGCGCCTCTTCGGCCGTGCGCTCGAGGAATGGATTCTCGTCGAGCATCTGCTCCACTTCCTGGCTCAATTCGAGCGTGGAGAGCTGCAGCAGCCGGATCGACTGCTGGAGCTGCGGCGTGAGCGCCAGGTGCTGGGAAACGCGAAGCGAGAGCCCTTGCTTCATCGAAATACGGCCCCTCCCTACATCCGGAAATGTTCGCCCAGGTACACGCGTCGTACCTCGGCGTTGTCGACGATCTCCGAGGGCGTGCCTTGTGCCAGCACATGCCCGTCGCTGATGATGAAGGCGTGATCGCAGATGCCAAGCGTTTCGCGCACGTTGTGGTCGGTGATGAGCACGCCGATGCCGCGCTCCTTCAGGAAGCTGATGATCCGCTGGATCTCGATCACCGCGATCGGGTCGATGCCGGCGAAGGGCTCGTCCAGCAGGATGAAGCGCGGCTGCGTGGCCAGCGCCCGCGCGATCTCGACGCGGCGGCGCTCGCCGCCCGACAGCGCCAGCGCTGGCGAATCGCGCAGGTGGTCGACGCGCAGGTCGTGCAGCAGGTCGCCGAGGCGCTCCTCGATGCGCCGCTTCGACAGCGGCACCGGCCGCCCCGCGTCGTCGGGTTCACGCTGCAGCTCGAGCACGGCGCGCACGTTCTCCTCGACCGTGAGCTTGCGGAAGATCGAGGCTTCCTGCGGCAGGTAGCTCAGGCCCATGCGCGCGCGGCGGTGGATCGGCATGTGCGCGATCGGCTCGCCGTCGATGCTGATCTCGCCCGCATCCGCCCGCACCAGCCCGACGATCATGTAGAAGGATGTGGTCTTGCCCGCGCCGTTCGGCCCCAGCAGGCCGACCACCTCGCCCTTTTGCACGCCCAGCGAGACGTCCTTGACGACCTTGCGGCTGCCGTAGCTCTTCTGCAGGCCGCGCGCCTCGAGGCGGCTGCCCGGGACTTCGTTGCCGCCGTTCACTTGCGCTGCTCTCCGCCGAGCGTAGTGGTCGAGCGCAGGCCCGTTCCGGACACCGGCGCGGAGGCGGCCGGCGCGGAGGCGGCCGGCGCCGCCGGCTTGGCGGCCCCGGCAGCGGGCGCCGAAGCGGCCGCCTTGGGCGTGAGGATGGCCTTGACGCGGCCGCCGGGCTGGGTCGCGACACCCGCATTGGGCGGCAGCGGCGAGCCGTTGACGGTGAAGGTGTCGTTGCTCTGGTCGTAGACGATCAAGGGTCCGCTGCTTTCGTCGTTGGGTGTCGCGCCGACCAGGCGGCGCATCACCGCGCGCCGGATGAACTTCACGTTGTCGGCGCGGCTGTCGTACTCGATGACTTCCGACTCGCCCTCGATCCACTCGTCGGGGCCGGCGTCGCGCTTCTGCTTGAAATAGGCCAGCTTGCCCGGCGCGGCCGTGACCACGCCGTACTGGTAGCCCTCAGGGTCCTGCCGGACGTCGATGCGCGTGCCGCGGATGATGATGGTGCCCTTGGTCACCACCACGTTGCCGGTGAAGACGCTGGTCTGCTTGAGGTCGTCGTAGCGCATGGCGTCGGCCTCGATGTTCATCGGCTTGGTCCGGTCCGCCTTCTCGGCCTGCGCCGCCGACACGAAGCCGGCCACGCCCAAGGCGACTACGAAAGCACGACAAAGATGGCGAAGGACAGAGGAGGAATGTAACGACGTCATAAAAGGCACGAAACTTGCTGGAAGATTGTATGCGGCCTCATGGATCCGGCTTTCGCCGGCGGATGAAAAAGCCCGCCGAAGCGGGCTTCCTGCCAGTTGCCGCGAGCGGCCAGAGAGGCCTTTTTACGCGCTCTTGCGCGCTTCGCCGACCAGGAAGTCGGTGACCTGCAGCGCGCGGTCCATGCTGCGCGCGAGTTCGCCGTCCGTGTACCACCTGCCCGCAATGCCCATCGAGGGCACGCCGGCCACCTGGTAAGCCTCCTGCAGCTGCTTGGCGCGCTGGATCTTGCTCGCGACGGTGAAGGACTTGAAGTTCTCGGCGAACTTGGCCTTGTCGAGGCCGTTGGCGGCGGCCCAATCGATGATCTGCTGCTCGCCCGAGAGATTCTGGCGCTGCTGGTGGATCGCGGCGAACACCTTGCGCTGGTATTCCTCGACCTTGCCCATCGCCTCCAGCGCGTAGTAGAGCCGCTGCTGCGGCTGGAAGCTGGGCTGGAAGGCGACCGGCACGCGCTTGAAAGACACATGAGCGGGCAGCTTCTTGATCCAGGTCTCGAGCGTCGGCTCGAAGGCGTTGCAATGCGGGCAGCTGTACCAGAAAAACTCGATCACCTCGACCTTGCCGGCCGGCGCGTCGACCGGCACGCGTTTGTCGAGCACGGCGTAATCGGTGCCCGCCTTGGGCGCGGGCGCCTGGGCGTGCGAGGGTGAGGCGAAGGGAAGAAGCCCCAGCGAAGTGGCGGCCAGCGAAAAGTCACGACGTTTCATATTGAGAAGTTCTCCTGTGCGGCTGACAGAGCCCGCGGCTGGCCCGGAGTTCCCGGCCTCGCGAGGGTGTGAAGGATGAAGGCTCAGCGCTGGACGCGCACCAGGGCCGATTCGAGGCCACCGCCGTCGAGCCGCTCCTTGAGCCGGTCCGCATCTTCCTTCTTGTTGAAAGGCCCCGCGCGCACGCGGTAGACGGTGCGGCCGGCCTGCTCGCGCTCGGTGATGCGCGCTTCCACGCCCATCAGCGAGAGCTTGGCACGCTGCGCCTCGGCGTCCTCGGGGGTGCGGAAGGCGCCGGCCTGCACGAAATACATGAAGGGATCGGTGCTGGCGCTCGGCGCCGCGGCGGCGGTGGTGGTGCTGCTGCCGGGGCTGGCGCCCGAACGGGCCCGCGCGAGATCGCCGATCGGGTCGTTCGATGGCGGCACCGCATTGGCTTCGGCCGGCAGGGGCGGCCGTCCGGCGCGCTGTTGCTGTTGCTGCTGCGCGCCGGGCGGCACCACCACGGGCACCGGCGCGGTCGGCGGCGGCGTGGGCGCCCCCGCCGTGGTGGGCTGCGGCGGTGCGGGCGTCGCGGGCGCCGGCGGGCGGGCGGCGCCTGCCTTGCCGGCGAGCGGGCCGTTGGGGTCCCAGTCGCGGTTCTTGCGGGCCTCGGCTTCGTCCTGCTCGGGGCCGCCGCGCTGGGTCTTGGTCATGAAGGGGATCGGCACCTTGGTCACGTAGACCGCGATGCCCAGCGCCACGCCCAGCCCCAGCACCAGGCCGACGATCAGCCCGATGACGATGTTGCCGCTCTGTCTTTTAGTCATGGTTCGAAATCACATCTTGCGCGGCGCGCTCACGCCGAGAATTGCCAGCCCATTGTGCAGCACCTGCGCGGTGGCCGCGACCAGCGCCAGGCGGGCCCGCTTGACCGGCTCGTCGTCGACCAGGATGCGCTCGGCGTCGTAGTAGCTGTGGTAGCAGGCGGCCAGCTCGCGCAGGTAGAAGGTGACGTCGTGCGGTGCGAAATCCTTGGCTGCGGCCGCGAGCATGTCGGGGTACTTGGCCAGAAGCAGCAGCAGCGCCTGCGCGGCCGGGCTTTGCAGCGGCGCGAGGTCGACATCCGCCAGCGCGGCCGCATCGCCGCCCCAGGCGGCCAGCACGGAGCAGATGCGCGCATGGGCGTACTGCACGTAGTAGACCGGGTTGTCGTTGTTCTGCGCCAGCGCGAGGTCGATGTCGAAGGTGTATTCGGTGTCGGGCTTGCGGCTCAGGAGGAAGAAGCGCACGGCGTCGGTGCTGGTCCACTCGATCAGGTCGCGCAGCGTCACGTAGCTGCCGGCGCGCTTGCTGATCTTGACCTCCTCGCCGCCGCGCATCACGCGCACCATGGTGTGCAGCACGTACTCGGGGTAGCCGGCCGGGATGCCGGCGTTCGCGGCCTGCAGGCCGGCGCGCACGCGCGCGATCGTGCCGTGGTGGTCGGTGCCCTGGATGTTGACCACCTCGGTGAAGCCGCGCTCCCACTTGGCGATGTGATAGGCGACATCGGGCACGAAGTAGGTGTAGCTGCCGTCGCTCTTGCGCATCACGCGGTCCTTGTCGTCGCCGTAGTCGGTCGACTTCAGCCACAGGGCGCCGTCCTGCTCGTAGGTCTTGCCGGCCTCGACGAGCCGCTTCACCGTCGCCTCGACCCGGCCGCTGGTGTAGAGGCTGGATTCGAGGTAGTAGTTGTCGAAGCGGACCTGGAAGGCCTTCAGGTCCAGGTCCTGCTCGTGGCGCAGGTAGGCCACGGCGAACTGGCGGATCGAGTCGATGTCGTCGACGTCGCCGCTCGCGGTGTACTCGCGGTCGTCCGAGCGCACGGTCTTCTTCGCCTTGAAGTCCTCGGCGATATCGGCGATGTATTCGCCGTTGTAGGCCTGCTCGGGCCATTCGGCATCGCCCGGCTTGAAGCCCTTGGCACGCAGCTGGGTGCTGGTGGCGAGCGTCTGGATCTGCACGCCCGCGTCGTTGTAATAGAACTCGCGCCACACCTGCGCGCCCTGCGCCGCGAGCAGGTTGCAGATCGCGTCGCCGAGCGCGGCCTGGCGGCCGTGGCCCACGTGCAGCGGGCCGGTGGGGTTGGCGGACACGAACTCGACCAGCACGCGATCGCTGCGAGCAGGCTGGCGGCCGAAGGCCTCGCCCGCGGCCAGCACCTCGCGCACCACCTGCTGCTTGGCAGCGGTCTTGAGGCGGATGTTCAAAAAGCCGGGGCCCGCGATCTCGATGGCATCGACCCACTGCGCGAAGGCCGGGGTGGCCTGGAGCGCGCCGCTGATGTCCTCGGCCAGCTCGCGCGGCTTGCGCGCCAGGGGCTTGGCGAGCTGCATCGCCGCGGTGCTTGCGAGATCGCCATGCGCCGCGACCTTGGGCGATTCGAACGCGGCTTTGGCGCCGGCGCCGGGCGAGAAGGATTCGAGCGTGTTCGCGAGCGCCGCGAGCAGCTCCTGTTTGACCAATAGCATCGCGGGATTTTACCGGGGGCAAACCCGGGCGTTCCTTGCAAGTGGCGGTCATCCGCAGCGCGGCCACAATCGTTAACAATTGTGGCCCAGTCTCGGGCTGCCTTTACCACTCTCAGCAAGGACGCACACACCATGAAGAAGCTCCTCTCGATCGTTGCTGCAAGCGCCTGTCTCTGCATCGGCTTCGCGCATGCGCAGGACAAGGCCCCCACGGCCCAGCAAAGCAAGATGACGACCTGCAACAAGGATGCCGGCGACAAGAAGGGCGACGAGCGCAAGGCCTTCATGAAGGAATGCCTCTCGGCCAAGCCGGTGACGCAGCAGGACAAGATGAAAAGCTGCAATGCCGACCCCAAGGCCAAGGCCCTGAAGGGCGACGAGCGCAAGGCTTTCATGAAGGAATGCCTCTCGGCCAAGCCGGCGGCCTGAGCGCAACATCATTCACTGAAAACCCCTGCAGGCTCCGCTTGGCGGGGGTTTTTATTACTTCAATACCCCGAACAGGTTGTTGAAGTCATCGGTCCAGGGTTGCAGCCCGGCGATCGTCGGGAAGGCGGAGGTCGCGCCGCGGATCGGCTCGCGCGTCAGGGCCTGCGGATCGCGCGACACCAGCACCCAGTCGGTCGAGTCCAGGTTTGTCGATTTCCCGGGCTGGTCCTCCACCAGCACCGCGTGCAGGCCCTTGGCCCGCGCGATCTTCTCGACCACCGGCGCCAGGGCCAGGTAGCGGTTGCTCACGTGGAAGGCAATCACGCCACCGGGCTGCATGTGGCGCAGATAGACATCCATCGCCTCCGCCGTGATCAGGTGAACGGGTATCGAGTCGCCCGAGAAGGCATCCACCGCGAGCACGTCGAATCGTTGCGGGCTCTCGCGCTCCAGCGCGAGCCGCGCATCGCCCAGCACCCGCTCGATGTGCGCCGCGCTGTCGGCCAGGAAGCTGAACTCGCGGTCGGCCAGCTCGAAGACCAGCGGGTTGATCTCATAGAAGCGGTAGATGTCGCCCGGCCGGCCATAGACCGCCAGGGTGCCGGCGCCGAGGCCGATCAGCCCGACGCGGCGCGGGCCTGCCGGCGCGGCGGCGATCGCGCGTCCGATACCCGAGGTGGGCCCGTAGTAAGTCGTTGGCTCGCGGCGCAATGCCGGCGCGAGGTACTGCTCGCCATGCTTGATCGAGCCGTGAAAGAGCTTGCGCATCGGGCCCTTCGCACCGCTGCGCGTTTCGGTGGTGAGCAGCGCGCCGTAGAAGTTGCGCTCCATGTGGAACATGCCGACCGCATCGCGCTTCACCTGCTGCGCGAGGAACCAGGCGCAGCAAGCGGCCAGCGCCAGCGAGGCCGCGATGCCGATGCGCCTCGCGCGCCACAGGGCGGCGGCGACGATCGCGCACAGCACGAGGCCGATGCCCAGTTCGTAGTAGGCCGGCAAGACATGCGGCGCGACCAGCCCCACGCCCACCCCGCCGATGGCGCCGCCGAGCGAGAGCATCAGGTAGAAGCGCGTGAGCCAGGCCGCCGCAGGACGCATGCGGGCCATCTCTCCATGCAGGAACATGCACAGGGCGAACAGGCCGACGACGTAGATCGGCAGCGCGGTCTTGATGTGGGTGCCGATGCGATGCTGCAACCCGAAGGCGCACAGCAGGAGCATCGCCCCTGCCAGGGGCAGGAACACGCGGCGACGGTACCAGCGGTCGCTCTCGAAGGTGAGCACGAAGGTCAGCAGGTAGACCGAAAGCGGCAGCACCCACAGGAAGGGGATGGCCGCGACGTGCTGCGTGATGTGATTGGTGATGGCGAGCAGCAGCCACGAACCGAGCGCGGGCAGCGCGAGCCAGAGCAGGTAGTCCGTGCCGCGCGGCTTCGCGGGCGGCGTAGAGGCAGCGGCCGGCGCGGCCACCGCCTGCGTGGCCGCGGCCCACTTCCGAGAAACATACAGCGTGGTGCCCGCACACAGCAGCACGAACACGGCATAGCCTGCCGACCAGCCCCAGGCCTGGTGCAGCAGCGTGCTGCGCGGTTCGATCAAGAGCGGGTAGCTCAGGAGCGAGACCAGCGAGGCCAGGTTCGACAGCGAGAAATAGCGGTAGACCTGCACCCCCCAGGGCGTGCGCGCGACCCAGGACTGCACCAGCGGCCCGGTAGTGGAGAGCAGGAAGTACGGCAGCCCGATGGTTCCGACGAGCAGGCCGAGGATCCACAGCGTCGGGTCTTCGGTACCGCTCGGCTTCCAGCGCGCGCTGGTCACGATCGGCAGGAAGGCGAGGCTCGCGACGAGCAGCGCCACATGCAGCCGCGCCTGCGCGCGCACGCCGAGCCGGCGCGTGATCCAGTCGGAGTAGGCATAGCCCGCCAGCAGCACGACCTGGAAGAACACCATGCAGATCGACCACACCGCGGCCGAGCCGCCGAACCACGGCAGGATCTGCTTGGCGATCAGCGGCTGGACCAGGAACAGCAGGAAGGCACTGGCGAAGATGGTGCCGGCGAACAGTGCCTTGACGCTGGCCGGCCCCATCGGCGCTTCAGCCTCTTGCGCCGAAGCCGCGCGCCAGGAACACGGCGACCAGCGGGATCAGCACGAGCAGGTGCGCCTGGATCATCACGAGCCGCCGGGTCTTCTTGATCTCGGCCTCGCTCGGCAGGGTGCCGGTGGAACGCAGCGCCTTGCGCCAGCGCAGGTAGGTCAGCGTCGGGAAGATCGAGGTCACGCCGATGATGATGAAGAGCGTGAGCTTCACGTGCAGTAGCGGATTGGTCCAGTACCAGGCAGTGCCCTTCATGCCCCACCAGGTGCGCGCGACGCCGGTCGCGAGCACGGCGATGGCGGCGAGGCCGTAGACCATGTCGACCTTGGCGAGGCGCTCGACCACCGCGGCGTTGAGCCACTGCACGCGGCACAGCGCGGCTTCGCTCGAGATGAAGACCACCATCGTGAGGATGGCCAGGATGTGCAGGTAGGCGAGGATCGCTTCGAGGGTCATCGTGGTTTTTCCTGTTGTTTCGACTGCGCCGCGATTGTGCCGCCCCAGAACTCCGGCCGCGCATACTGCGCCTTCAGAAAATCGAGCCACAGCCGCAGGCGCAGCGGCAGGTGCTTGCGCTGCGGGAACACCGCATAGATGCCGTTGGGCGGCGCCGCAAATTCGTCGAGCAGCGGCACCAGCAGGCCGGCGTCGATCTCGGCTTCCACCTCCCAGGTGCTGCGCCACGCGATGCCGTGGCCGGCCAGGCACCAGTCGTGCAGCACCTGGCCGTCGGAGCAATCGAGCGGGCCGGTCGGCTTCAGGTAGATCACCTCGTGCTCGCCGCCCACGGTCGGCACGCGAAAGGCCCAGCCGCGGGTCTGCGAGGCGTCGCTCGACAGGCTGAGGCAGGCGAAGCGCGCCAGCTCGCCCGGATGCCGCGGCGCGCCGTGGCGGCGCACGAACTCGGGCGTCGCGACGCAGCGGCGCCGGTTGTCCGCCAGGCGCAGGCTCACCAGCGAGGAATCCGGCAGGTCGCCCACGCGCACTGCGCAGTCGTAGCTCTCGCCCGCCACGTCGATCACGCGGTCGCTGAGGTTGAGCGAAATCGTGACCTCCGGGTGCAGCGCGTGGAAACGCGGCACCAGCGGCGCGACATGGCGCCGGCCGAAGCCCGCCGGCGCCGTCACGCGCAGGTGGCCGGCGGCCTTGACGCCGCCGGCGCTCACGCTGGCCTCGGCGTTCGCGAGCTCGACCAGCAGGCGCTGGCAGTCCTCGAGGAAGGCGCTGCCCTCGTGCGTGAGCGTGATGCGGCGCGTGGTGCGCAAGAGCAGCTTGACGCCCAGCCGCTCCTCCAGCGCATCGAGGCGCCGGCCCATGATCGCCGGCGCCACGCCCTCGGCCTTGGCCGCGGCCGTGAGGCTGCCGCGGGTGGCGATGGCGACGAAGGATTCGAGTTGCTTGAGTCTGTCCATGGCGGGGCGCCAATGATGCATGGGCGGCAGGCGCCGCGAATCCGCATTTCCATGGTGATATTGATGCTACATAGTTTGTAGCGTATGCTACGCATCATGTGGGCCATCCTGATCGTCACCCTTCCGTCTCAACCGAACGCGGTGCGCCTGCGCATCTGGCGGGCGCTCAAGGCGCTGGGCTGCGCGGCGCTGCGCGACGGCGCTTACCTGCTGCCTGACGCGCACGCACCAGCCCTGGAGTCCCTGGCCGCCGAGGTGCGCGAGCACGGCGGCTCGGCGTCGGTGATGACGCTCGCGCCGCGCGACGAGGCCCAGCGCGCCGAGGTGCTGGCGCAGTTCGATCGCACCGAGGCCTATGCGCAGTGGCGCGAAACCGCGACGGCGCTGCAGCTCGAGCTCGAGGGCCTGGCCGAAACCGAGGCCAGGCGCCGGCTGCGCGGCGTGGCCGACGCGCTGCAGGCCTTGCGCGGCATCGACTACTACCCCGGCCCGGCCGCCGAACAGGCCGAGTCCGAGCTGCTGGCATTGCGGCGCGCGCTCGACGCCCGGTTCTCCAAGGGCGAACCGCAGCCGCGTGCGGACGACGGCATCGAGCGGCTGGATCGGGCCAAGTTCCAAGGCAAGCGCTGGGCCACCCGCGCGCGCCCGTGGGTGGACCGGCTGGCCTGCGCCTGGCTGGTGCGGCGCTTCATCGACCCGGCGGCCGAGTTCGTCTGGCTGGACGACGCCCGCGCCCCGGTTCGCACGCCGCGCGGCGCCATCGGCTTCGACTACGACGGCGCGCGCTTCACCCACGTCGGCACGCGCGTCACCTTCGAAGTGATGGCCGCGAGCTTCGGCCTGGAATCCGATCCGAGGCTGCAGCGCGTCGCCGGCGCGGTGCACTATCTCGACGTCGGCGGCATCCCCGTGCCCGAAGCGGCCGGGCTGGAAGCCGTGCTGGGCGGCCTGCGCGAAGTGCACGCCAGGGACGACAAGCTGATCGCCGCCGCGGCGGCCGTCTTCGACGCGCTGTATGCGGCGCCGGGAGCATCTTCGTGAGCGCCACCTTGGAGAAAACTGCCGAGGCGATCGCGACGCCCGACCCCGTCAGCTTCGGCGAGGCCTTCCGCTTCTGGCTCAAGCTCGGCTTCATCAGCTTCGGCGGGCCGGCGGGGCAGATCGCGATCATGCACGCCGAGCTGGTCGAGCGCCGGCGCTGGATCAGCGAGAAGCGCTTTCTGCATGCGTTGAACTACTGCATGCTGCTGCCCGGTCCGGAGGCCCAGCAACTCGCCACCTACATCGGCTGGCTGATGCACCGCACCTGGGGCGGCATCGTCGCCGGCGCGCTGTTCGTGCTGCCTTCGCTCTTCATCCTGATCGCGCTGTCGTGGATCTACCTGCGCTTCGGCGAGGTGCCGGTCGTGGCCGGCATCTTCTACGGCATCAAGCCGGCGGTGACGGCGCTGGTGCTGCACGCGGCGCACCGCATCGGCACACGCGCGCTCAAGAACCCCTGGATGTGGGGCATCGCGGCGGCGGCCTTCGTGGCCATCTTCGCTTTCGACACGCCCTTCCCGGCCATCGTCCTGGCGGCCGGGCTGATCGGCCACTTCGGCGCGCGCCGCGCGCCCGCGGTGTTCGCGCTCGGCGGCGGCCACGGCAGCCAGCAGCAGCGCTACGGACCGGCGCTGATCGACGACGACACGCCGACGCCGGCGCATGCGCGCTTCTCGCGCAGCCACCTGGCGAAGCTGCTGGCCGTCGGGCTGGGCGCGTGGACGCTGGCGATGGGCGCGCTCGTCGCCATGCAGGGCCTCGAGGGCACGCTGACGCAGATGGGCTGGTTCTTCACCAAGGCGGCGCTGCTGACCTTCGGCGGCGCCTATGCGGTGCTGCCCTATGTCTACCAGGGCGCGGTCGAGCAGCACCACTGGCTCAGCGGCGCGCAGATGATCGACGGCCTGGCCCTGGGCGAAACGACGCCGGGCCCGCTGATCATGGTGGTGGCCTTCGTCGGCTTCGTCGGCGGCTGGGCGAAGCAGGTGCTGGGCCCCGATGCGCTCTTCCTCGGCGGCGCGCTGGCCGCGACGGTGGTCACCTTCTTCACCTTCCTGCCCTCCTTCGTCTTCATCCTGGCGGGCGGGCCGCTGGTCGAATCGACCCACGGCAAACTGGGCTTCACCGCGCCGCTGTCCGCGATCACCGCGGCAGTGGTCGGCGTGATCCTGAACCTGGCGCTGTTCTTCGCCTATCACGTGCTGTGGCCGCAGGGCTTCAGCGGCCGCTTCGACCTCGTCTCCGCCCTCGTCGTCGCGGCCGCAGCCATCGCGCTGTTCCGCTTCAAGGTCGGCGTGATGCCGCTGCTCGGCGCCTGCGCGCTGGCCGGGCTCGCCGTCACCTTGGGCCGGCCCCTGCTTTTCCCCTGAGGAGAGTTCCATGGATGCATCCGTCCTGCCCCCGCCGATGGCGCTGGCCCTGGCCGCCAACTTCGGCAGCGTCGAGCGTTGGCGCGAGGAGTTCATCGCATTGGCGAAAACGCCCGGTGACGCATCGGGCTCCGTGCTGCTGATGTTTCAGCCGCACGAGGGCACGCTCGTCAATCGGCAGGCGCCCGGCGGCGGCGGCATACCAATTCTGGCCGTCGACAAGCAGGAAGACATCGGAGCATTCATCACCGCCATCGACTGGAATCCGGTGTACGAGCCTTACCAGGAGGCCGTGCATGCGGCGAGCGAGCCCTTCGGCGCGAGCCAGGACGAGGTCGCGGACGCCTTGCTGCTCGACGTGCGTCGCGTCGGCGTGTTCGAACAGGCGGCATCGATGATTCCCGGCGCCCGTTGGTGCGACCCGGCCGATGTCGGCCGTTGGGCCGGCGAACTGCCCGCCGGTCGCGAGGTGGTCGTCTACTGCGTCTACGGCCACGAGGTCGGGCGTTCGACCGCGATGCGCCTGCGCGCGGCGGGCCTGAAGGCACGCTTTCTGCGCGGCGGCATCGACGGCTGGCAGGGCGCCGGGTTGCCCCTCGCCGTCAAGACGGACACCGGCTAGGGCCGGTGGGAGAACAGCTGATTCAGTCTCCTGTCGTAATGTTGCGCGTCTTCAGTTCGGCGATCTGCGCATCGCTGTAGCCGACCTCTTTTAGCAGCACGCTCGTGTGCTCGCCCAGCAGCGGCGGCTGGATGCGTATGCCGGGGCGTTCGCCGCCGAGCGTGAAGGGCATCAGCGGCACCTTCGAGGTGCTGCCGTCGTTCATGCGGATCGGCGCCAGGCCGCCGGTGGCGTTCAAGTGCGGATCGTCGAACAGCTCCTGCGGCTTGGTGATGGGCGCGAAGGGCAGCTCGTTCTTCTCGAACACGGCGGAGAGCTCGGCGGCGCTGAAGCCGGCCAGGTGCGAGCGCAGCATCGGCATCATCCAGTCGCGCGCGAGCACGCGGTCGTTGTTGGTCGCGAGGCGCGGATCGGCCAGCATCTCCTCCAGGCCGAAGGCCTTGCAGAAGATGGTCCATTGCTTGTCGCTGACGGCAGCCAGGAAGATCTGCTCGCCATCCTTGACCGTGAAGACGTCGTACACGGCCCAGGCCGAGATGCGGCTGGGCATCGGGTCGGCCGCGCGGCCGGTGGCCGCGAACTGCATCATGTGCTGCGCGACCAGGAAGATGTTGTTCTCGAACAGCGCCGACTGCACCTCGCAGCCGCGGCCGGTCTGCTCGCGCTGGCGCAGCGCCGCCATCGCGCCGATGGCGCCGAACATGCCGCCCATGATGTCGTTGACGCTGGTGCCGGCGCGCAGCGGGTCGCCGATGCGGCCGGTCATGTAGGCCAGGCCGCCCATCATCTGCACCACCTCGTCGAGCGCGGTGCGATGGTCGTAGGGGCCGGGCAGGAAGCCCTTGTGGCTCACGTAGATGAGGCGCGGATTGAGCTGCCTCAGGCTCTCGTAGTCCAGCCCCAGCTTCTTCATCGTGCCGGGCTTGAAGTTCTCGCTCACGATGTCGGCGGTGGCGACGAGGCGCAGCGCGGCCTCCACGCCCTCGGGCTTCTTCAGGTCGAGCGCGATGCTCTTCTTGTTGCGGTTGAAGGTCGGGAAGAAGCCAGCGCCGGAACCCAGCAGTCGCCGCGTGGCGTCGCCTTCGATCGGCTCGACCTTGATGACCTCGGCGCCGAGATCGGCCAGCAGCATGCCGCAGGTCGGGCCCATCACCATGTGGGTGAATTCGACGACGCGGACGCCTTCGTACGGCAGGGGAGCGGAGGTGTCAGACATGTGCTTTTCCTTGGATGAAGCCCTTGGGCAGGCCGGCCTCGGGCGTCATGCCGTAGACCGGCTCGCCCGGCAGGCCGGCCATGAGCGGCGCGCGCGCCGCGATGAGTTTTTCGATGTCGATGCCGGTGGCGACGCCCATGGCCTCGAACATGAAGACCAGGTCTTCGGTGACGACGTTGCCGGATGCGCCGGGCGCGTAGGGGCAGCCGCCCAGGCCGCCGAGCGAGGCGTCGAAGGTGCGCACGCCTTCTTCATACGCCGCCAGGCAGTTGGCGAGGCCCAGGCCGCGCGTGTTGTGCAAGTGGGCGGCGCCGGCCTTGTTGCCGAGTTCGGCACGCAGGCGCCTGAAGAGGCGGCGCACCTGCGCCGGATTGGCATAGCCGACCGTGTCGGAGAGGCCCGACTCGTCGGCGCCGGCGGCGATGCATTGCGCAGCGAGCCAGATGACTTCGTCCTCCGGCACCTCGCCCTGCAGGGTGCAGCCGAAGGCGGTCGAGATGCCGGCCTCGAGCTTGACTTGCGGCGCGATCTCGCGGCGCAGCTCGGCGATGGCGCGCACCTCCTCGACCATCTCCTCGCGCGTCTTGCGCACATTGGCCAGCGAGTGCGCGGCACTGGCCGACACCGGCATCGTGAGCTTGTGCACGCCGGCCGCGAGCGCGGCTTCGGCACCGCGGCGATTGGGCACCAGCGCCATCACCGTGAGGCCGGGCAGCGTGACGGCATGGCGCACCACCTCGGCGGCATCGGCCATCTGCGGCAGCAGGCGGGCCGGCACGAAGGAGGCGACCTCGATCTCGCGCACGCCGGCGGCGTAGAGGGCATCGATCCAGCGCAGTTTGTCCGCCGTGGGCATCGTCGCCTTGACGGATTGCAGGCCGTCGCGCGGGCCGACCTCGCTGATGAGGACATCGGAGCTTGTCATCGGGCGTTGTCTCCTTGACAGTTCTATCTAACAGAACTAGATTCTGTTTTACAGAATTAGACTGCACCAGCCCCAGCACTGTCAAGCCGAAGCCATGCCCCGCAAAGCCCAGACCGAATCGCTCTCCGACCTCAACGCCGCCCCCGGCGGCGCGGCCGCGGTCGATCGCGCCCTGAGCCTGCTCTCGTGCTTCCAGCCCGGCGACGAGGCGCTGAACCTGGCGCAGTTCGCCGAACGCACGCAGCTCTACAAGAGCACGGTGCTGCGCCTGCTCGCTTCGCTCGAGCATGCGCGCTTGATCCGCCGGCAGGAAGACGGCCGCTATGCGCTGGGCGCGGAAATCGCGCGGCTGCACGGTCTCTACGCGGCCTCGCTCTCGCTCGACCGCATCGTGCCGCCGGTGCTGCGCGAGCTGGTCGCGGCCACCGGCGAAAGCGCGGCCTACCACGTGCGCCAGGAGCAGGGCGACAGCTGGGTGCGCCTGTGCCTCTATCGCGTCGATTCATCGCACGTCGTGCGCGACCACGTGCGCGCCGGCGACCTGCTGCCCAACGACCGCGGCGTCGGCGCGCGCATCCTGATCGCCTTCGGCCCCGAGGCCGAGCGTCCGCGCGGCCCCAAGGAGCGCAAGCTCTACGACGCGATCCGCGCGCAGGGCTACTGCGCGATGGTCGGCGACCGGTCGGCCGAATTGGGTGGCATCTCGGCGCCGGTGTTCCATGCCGACGGCCGCCTGGCCGCGGCGCTCACGCTGACCATGCCGGCGCATCGCTATGACGAGCGGCACATCGAGCCGGTGCGCGCCGCCGCGCAGCAGCTCAGCGGCCAGGTCTGATTTCAGTCACTCGGCCTTGAAGCCGGAAGCCTTGATCGGCGCTTCCCAGCGCTTCAGGTGCGCCGCCTGGATCGCCGCCAACTCCGCCGGGCCGGCATGCGCCGGCACCAGGCCCAGGTTGTAGATGCGCTCCTGGATCTCGGGCGAGCGCAATGCGTCGGCCGCCGCGCGATCGATGCGCTGCACCAGCTCCGGCGCCATGCCGGGCGGGCCGTAGAGCCCGAAGAAGGCATCGGCCGTGATGTCGATGCCGGACTCCTTGAGCGTGGGAACATCCGGCAGCGCCCTGCTGCGTTGCGCGCCGGTGACGGCCAGGATGCGCACCTTGCCGGCGCGGTGGTGCTCGATGGTTTCCACGGCCGTGTCGACCATCAACGGCACCTGGCCGCCGATCAGGTCCTGCGCGGCCGGCGCGCCGCCGCGGTAGGCCACGTGCGTCATCGGCACGCCGGCCGCCTGCGAGAGCAGCAGACCGGCGAAATGCGGCACCGTGCCCGCGCCCGAGGTGCCGTAGTTGGCCTTGCCGGGATTGGCCTTCATCCAGGCCAGCACCGTCTTCAGGTCGCCCGGCGGCGCGCCGGGTCCGGCGGTGACGGCGAAGTCGAAGGTGCTCGCGAGCGAGATCGGGGTGAAGTCCTTCACCGTGTCGTAACCCAGGTTCTGGTAGAGCCACGGGTGGATCACCAGCGCGCCGCTGGGCGAGAAGATCAGCGTGCTGCCGTCCGGCGCGGCGCGCTTGACTTCGGCCAGGGCCAGGCGGCCGCCGGCGCCTGGCTTGTTGTCGACGATGACGTTGTGGCCGAGCGAGACCCGCATCCTGTCGGCCAGGAGGCGCGCCACCACGTCGGCCGATCCACCCGGCGGAAAGCCGACCAGGATGCGGGTGCTTCGGTCCTGCGCCAGGGCCAGAGGTGCGGCCAGCGCGACGGTGGCCAGCGCTGCGAAATGACGGCGTTTCATCGGGAGTCTCCTCGGGTCGTTCGATCTTCGCGGGGATCAGCGCGCCGGCGCGTTGTCGCGCAGCGCGGCCAGCACGGCCTCGTTCTGCTCGGCCAGGCCAACCGTGATGCGCAGCCAATGCGGCAGGCCGTAGTTGTCGAGCAGCGAGACCTCGATGCCGGCGGCCAGCAGGCGCGCGTGCACGGTGCGGCCCTCGCCGACCTGCACCATGAGGAAGTTGCCCGATGAAGGCACAGACGCCAGCCTGAGCTCGTGCAGCCCGTTCGCGAGTTGTGCCCGCCCGATGGTGTTGAGCTGGTAGCTGCGCGCGAGAAAGGTCTGGTCGGCCAGCGCCGCTGCCGCCGCGGCCTGGGCCGGCGTGCTCACGTTGAAGCGCGGCCGCTGTGCGTTCAGGCGCGCTGCCAGCGCCGGCTGCGCGACGCCGTAGCCGATGCGCAGCCCGGCCAGCCCGTAGGCCTTGGAGAAGGTGCGCGCCACGATCAGGTTGGGGAAGTGCCGCACCCAGCCGATGCTTTCGTAGCGCTGCGCCGGCGCGAGGTACTCGGTGTAGGCTTCGTCGAGCAGCACCGTGACGTGCGCCGGCACCGACTGCAGAAATTCGAGCAGCGGGCCCGCTTCGATGAAGGTGCCGGTGGGATTGTTCGGATTCGCCACGAAAACCAGCCGCGTGTCTTCGACGATGGCTGCCCGCATGGCAGCGAGGTCGTGGCCGAAATCCTGCGCCGGCACCACGGTGCTGCGCGCATGCGCGTGCGCGGCAGCCTGCGCATAGACGATGAAACCGTACTGCGAATAGACGACGCCTTCGCCGGGCCGGACGCTCACCTGCGCCGCCAGCTCGAGGATCTCGCTCGAGCCGCTGCCCAGCGTCAGCCAGTCCATCGGCACGTCCAGCCGCGCCGCCAGCGCATGCTTGAGCGCGGTGCCGTTGCTGTCGGGATAGTTGCCTGCGCCTTCCAGCGCTGCGGCGGCGGCGCGGCGCGCCGACTCGGGCATGCCGAGCGGGTTTTCATTGGAGGCCAGCAGGATCATCGCGGCGGATCGCAATTATTTAAGAAGTTAAATTATCCGAGGCATGTACATCGCTCCTATCAGGGCCTACCCTTTGAGCTGAAGCCTCGGCGGGTCACGATTACCTTCAATTTGGTCATTGATAAAACCCACCTTCGGCTCTTACTGATCAACGAGGTATCGAATAAAGTCGTCGACTGCATTCGATTTCAAGGAGTAAAGAACCATGACCGCCCGCACCACCGTCCACGGCCTCCAGGTCGCCGACGAGCTCCATCGCTTCATCGAAGACCAGGTGCTGCCCGCCACCGGCGTGGCCAGCGAGACCTTCTGGAAGGGCTTCGACGCGATCGTCAACGAGCTCGCGCCGAAGAACATCGCGCTCTTGGCCGAACGCGACCGGCTGCAGGCCGAAATGGACGCCTGGCACAAGGCCCACCCCGGCCCGATCGCCGACATGCCGGCGTACCGCGCCTTCCTCGAAAAGATCGGCTACCTGCTGCCGCAACCCAGGGACGTGCAGACCACCACCGCCAACGTCGATGCCGAACTGGCACAGCAGGCCGGCCCGCAGTTGGTGGTGCCCATCCTCAATGCGCGCTACGCGCTCAACGCCGCCAATGCACGCTGGGGCTCGCTGTACGACGCGCTCTACGGCACCGACGCGATCCCCGAGACCGGCGGCGCCGAGAAGGGCAAGGGCTACAACCCGGCGCGCGGCGCCAAGGTGATCGCGTACGCGCGCGGCGTGCTCGACCAGGCAGCCCCGCTCGCAAACGGCTCGCACAAGAACGCGACCGGCTACTCGGTCAAGGACGGCCAGCTCGTGGTCGCGCTGCAAAGCAGCAGCACCCACCTCGCGGACCCGGCGCAGTTCGTCGGCTACCAGGGCGATGCGGCGGCGCCGAAGTCGGTGATCATCAAGCACAACGGCATCCATGTCGACATCCAGATCGACCGCACGACCGCGATCGGCAAGACCGACCCCGCCGGCATCAGCGACGTGGTGCTCGAGGCCGCGCTCTCCACCATCCTCGACCTCGAGGACTCGGTGGCCGTGGTCGATGCCGCCGACAAGGTGCTCGCCTATTCGAACTGGCTCGGCATCCTGCAGGGCACGCTGACCGAGGAAGTTGCCAAGGGCGGCAAGACCTTCACGCGCGGCCTGAACCCCGACCGCGAATACACCGGCGCCGACGGCCGGCCGGTGAAGCTGCACGGCCGCTCGCTGATGTTCGTGCGCAACGTGGGCCACCTGATGACCAACCCGGCCATCCTCTACGGCGGCGGCAAGGAGATTCCGGAAGGAATCATGGACGCGGTGATCACCACCACCATCGCCACCGTCGACCTGAAGCGCAAGGGCAATTCGCGCACCGGCTCCGTCTACATCGTGAAGCCCAAGATGCACGGCCCGGCCGAGGTGGCCTTCGCGAGCGAGCTCTTCGGCCGCGTCGAAGCCATGCTGGGCCTGCCGGCCAACACCGTGAAGCTCGGCATCATGGACGAGGAGCGCCGCACCAGCGTCAACCTCAAGGCCTGCATCGCCGAGGCGGCCGCGCGCGTGGCCTTCATCAACACCGGCTTCCTCGACCGCACCGGCGACGAGATGCACACCTCGATGCACGCGGGGCCGATGCTGCGCAAGGGCGACATGAAGACCACGCCCTGGATCCAGGCCTACGAGAAGAACAACGTGCTGGTGGGCCTCGCGTGCGGCCTGCGCGGCAAGGCGCAGATCGGCAAGGGCATGTGGGCCATGCCCGATCTGATGGCCGCGATGCTCGAACAGAAGATCGGCCATCCGAAGGCCGGCGCCAACACCGCCTGGGTGCCCTCGCCCACCGCCGCCACGCTGCATGCGCTGCACTACCACCAGGTGAGCGTGGCGGATGTCCAGAAGGAGCTGGAGAAGATCGACGCCAATGCCGAGCGCGACAACATCCTGGGCGACCTGCTCAAGGTGCCGGTGGCGCCCGAAGCGAAGTGGACCGCCGAAGAGCGCCAGCAGGAGCTCGACAACAACGTGCAGGGCATCCTGGGCTACGTGGTGCGCTGGATCGACCAGGGCGTGGGCTGCTCCAAGGTGCCCGACATCCACAACATCGGCCTGATGGAAGACCGCGCCACGCTGCGCATCTCGAGCCAGCACATCGCCAACTGGCTGCTGCATGGCGTGGTGACCAAAGCGCAGGTCGACGCCACCTTCCAGCGCATGGCCGCGGTGGTCGACCAGCAGAACGCCGGCGACCCGCTCTACCAGAACATGGCCGGCAACTTCGCGACCTCGGCCGCGTACAAGGCGGCGCAGGAGCTGGTGTTCAAGGGGATCGAGCAGCCGAGCGGCTACACCGAGCCGCTGCTGCATGCGTGGCGGTTGAAGGTGAAGGGCGAGGCCTGACGCCGAATCTTCAGGCGCGGCCGGCCAGGCGCGACTGCACCTCCCGGCGGCTGAGCTGCCGCTTGGCGAGCGCGTAGACGCCGTCCTGCCCATACATGGCGCGTGTCGCCGGCACGCCAGGCGCCGGCGGCTGCTGCGCGTGCGCGCGGGTCACCTTGCAGCGGCGCAGCACGTCATAGCGCGCGGACGTCGCGCCCGTGCCGGGCGGCAGCGGCGCGAGTTTCACCTCGAACCAGCAGCCATCGACCCGATGCCACTGCGTGACGCTGTCGATCACGTGGTAGTCGGCATACGGCTGGTCCGTGCGCCGCTGTGCCCGCCGCGCCCGTTCCTGCTGCCGCGCCTGGTGCTGGCCCCGATTCGGCAGCAGCACGCCGGTGACGGGGTGGACGAACAGTTCGGTGTACGAATGCTCGCGCACCGGGACCCATGACGAAGGCCCGGGCCAGTTGCGCCAGACCATCACCACGCCGTCGATCCATCGCGTCTCGCGTGCGACGAACTGGTCGATGTGTTGATGGATGTGGGCCTGCACTGTGTTGCGACGATCGATGCCCCTGCACAGCTCGGAATACACCGCGTCCCACGGCCGATGCACCTGCTTGTGCAACCAGCGCTTGAGCGGCGCGAGGTTCTCGTTGAAGCCCTTGGGGTGCGCGTACCCGCGCTGCATGCCCAGGTGCGCGCCGCGATCCCGGCTGTTGCGCCAGATGCGCCCGTCGCCCTGCACGCCGCCGCCGCGCCGCGGGCGCTCGACGATGACCTTGTCCATGTCCTCGCGCATCTCAAGGCTCCTCGATCCATCGCACGGCTTTTTGCAAGGCCACGCGTTGCGCGCGCCGTTCGGCGCCTCGGCTGCGCAGGTGGCGGCCTGCACCCTGGCTCGACGCGCGATGCGCCATCGCGGCAACCACGGGGTTGCGCGGCGCCGGCGCGGCCGGCAGCGGGAAGTAAAAACGGGCGAGACGTTTGTCGTCGTCACGCGCCTTGCGTCGCGAACTCATATCCGCACTCCAAAAAACAAAGCCCCGGCAGATGGCTGCGCCGGGGCCGTTGTGTCGACGGGCCGCGGCGGGACGTAATGCACGTCCGGCCGGGGCGGTCGGAGTGCGGGTCAGGAGTTCAGAAAACGGTTCATGGAAAGTAAAGCTCGTCAGGGAGGTTGATCGTCACCGGACGCACAGCAAACGCTTGCTGAAACGAAGCGCGGATTGTGGCGAGACCGACCACCGCCTGCAAGCGCAGAGCCGGTGGTTGTGGCGCGAAGACGACGGCGCTTGCGTTCGTGTGCTACTCGGACTGCGTGCGCGCCCGCGCGCGCTCCAGCGTCCGTCCTACCTCGGCCGGATCCATCCCGTACATCTCCGCGAACTCCGCCACGCTGCGCCCGCTGGCTTCGAAAGCCCTCAGCAACGCCTCGCGCTTGGCGGTGCGCGCGCCCCAGTCGGCGAAGGCCTCGTCGAGCACGGCGTTCGATGCCTCGTCGTTCGTGCGCACGACGAGCATGTATTCCTCGCGCGAGAGGCCCGAGGCCTCGATGGCTTCGACCAGCCGCGCGCGCAGCTGGGGCCGCAAGTCGTCGGCCGTGCGTGCCTGGCGCCGGCGGAACACCTCGAGGATGGCGTGGTGCACATGCTCGGGCGCGACGTCTTCCACCGGCACGCCATTCAGGTCATGGCGCTTCTCGCCCGCGGCCACGGCCTCGAGGTAGCGGGTGGAGCGCGCATGGAGGCCGAGCGCGATCTTCAGGTCCTCTTTCTTGAATTCGTCGGGGTGCAGCGCCAGCAGGTCCTGGAACACGCCGAGCTTGAGCGGCAGGAAACGCGCGCCGAACATCTTCGGGTAGAGCTCGAACAGGCGTTCGAGCACGGGGTTCACCTTGCGCGCGCGCGGCGGCGCTTTGCCCCCCTTGGCGTCCTGGGGCTGGGTCTTGCGGCGAGGGCGCTTGCCCTCCTTCTTGGCGGCGGTCGGTGCGGGAGCGGTGTCGGTCATCAAAAACTTTTCTCTCGAATTGGTTGCCCCGGACTGTAATGCCGCGTGGTCTCCTTCCTACAGGACTGCGCGTCGGGTGCCGACCCGCCGCATGCACGCGTGGCGCCTAAGTTGAACGCAGCTGGTCATTCGGGCCGGCGCATTCCAATCGAACCCTCAGTCTGTCCTCAAGGAGCAATCAGATGAACGCACGCAAGCATCTTCTCGCCGTCCTCGCGCTAGGCGCCAGCGGCTTTGCCTTCGCGCAAGCCACGCCACCGACGACCGCATCGCCCAACCCGGCCACCGCAGCCGGCCAGCAAAGCCCCGCGGGCGGCCCGATGGGTTCGACCGGCACCTCCGTGGCGCAAGCCCAGACGCCCACAAGCCCGGGCACGACCACCACACCTCCGAGCCAAAGCCAGGCACCTGCAGCCATGCCTGCGCCGAGCACCGACACCACGACGCCGGCGCCGATGTCTCCGCCGCGCGCGGACCGCAACTGAGGCGCTGTGAGATAGCATCTTTAGCCATGAGCCGGGCTGCACGCCCGGCTTTTTCAGTTGATTCGGAGTCGATGCATTGAAGCGCTTCATCTCTTTCGTCCTTTGCCTGGCGGCCTGCTCGGCGACCGTCGCAGCAGATGCGCCCGCGGAGATCGCGCAGTTCGCGCAGCGCGCGGTGGCCACGGGCGACAGCGCCCAGCGCCCGTTCGCGATCGTGGACAAGCGCAACGCGAGGGTGTTCGTGTTCGATGCCGACGGCCGCCTGCGCGGCGACGCGCCGGTGCTGCTGGGCCTGGCGCGCGGCGATCGCTCGGTGCCGGGCATCGGCGAACGCAAGATGTCGGAGATCCGGCCCGAGGAGCGCACCACACCGGCCGGCCGCTTCCTCTCCGAGCCCGGGCGCAACATGCAGGGCGAGGACATCGTCTGGGTCGACTATGGCGCGGCCGTATCGATGCACCGGGTGCGCGCCAACGACAAGTCCGAACGCCGCCTCGAACGGCTGGCTTCCGCCACCGTCGACGACAACCGCATTTCCTATGGCTGCATCAACGTGCCGGCCGATTTCTACGATGCGCATGTGAAGCCTGCGCTGGGGACTTCGCGCGGCATGGTCTACGTGCTGCCCGAGACCGCATCCGCCACCGAACTGTTCAGCTTCGCGGCCGATGCGCGCTGAAGCTCAGGCGCGCTGCGCCGCCTCGGCCTCGGCGCGCAGCCAGCGCACGAAGTCCTGCGCATCGGCATTGCCGGCCGCGCGGCGCGAGCTCTCGATGAAGTAGGCGCGCCGCGAGGCCGCGCCTTCGCTGAAGGGCGCCACCAGCTGACCGCTCTGCACCAGCTCGCGCAAGAGCGGCAGGCGGCCGATCACCACGCCCTGTCCGGCCACGGCGGCCGCCACCGCGTCGGTGTACTGGGTGAAGCGCATGGTGTTCTTCATGCGCAGTTCGGTGAGTCCCATCAGTTCGAACCAGGGCTCCCAGTCGACGGTGGGCGCCTCGCTGTGCTTCGGCATCTCGATGGTCAGCAGGGTCTGGTCGGCCAGGTCGTCCGGCACGCGCAGCAGCGCCGCGACCTGCGGCGCGCACAGCGGCATGACCGACTCCAGGAACAACGCCGGCCCGGTGCCGCGTTCGATCGGCACGAAGCGCACTGCCAGGTCGATGCGGCTGCGCTCGAGGTCGAGCACCTCGAGCGTGGCCGACAGCCGCACGTCGACCAGCGGATGGTCGGCCGTGAAGCGCGCCAGCCGCGGGATGAGCCAGAAGGACGCGAAGCCCGGCGTGCAGGTGATCGCGACCTGGCGCGGCGCCGGCGCGGCGCGCAGACGCGCGGTGGCGTCGCGCAGCCGCTCCAGGCTTTCGACCACCGCGCGCTGCAATACGCCGCCGGCCTCGGTCAGCGCGAGCGCGCGATGACGGCGCTCGAACAGCAGTACGCCGAGGCTGGCTTCGAGTTGCTGAATCTGCCGGCTGACGGCCGACTGGGTGAGAAAGAGCTCACTGGCCGCCTGGGTGAAGCTCAACGTGCGCGCCGCCGCCTCGAAGCTGCGCAGCAGCTCCAGGGGCGGCAGGTCGGCCGCGGCGGAGAAGAGTTTCGCATTCTCAACACGCATGCAATGAGTTCCGGATTACCGTGTGACTTACGCGGGCTCACTCACTATATTCATTCTCATACCGAATGCAAAGGAGTCCCCCATGACAACCGACACCAGCCGCTTCCACCTGAGCCTGGCGAAGCGCGCCATCTTCACCCTGCCCGACGCGGCCGGCGTCGGCATCGAGTGCCGCAGCGGCACCGTCTGGGTCACGCTCGACAACGATCCGCGCGATGTGGTGCTGGAGCCCGGCGAGCGCTTCGAAGGCGATTCGCACCGGCGCATGCTGGTGTCGGCACTGGAGCCGTCGTGCATCACCGTCTCGGGCTCGCGGCCGGCAGCGTTGCCGGTGCATGCGCGCGACCAGCGGTCGCCTTGGCGACTCAGGCCCCACGGGATGTCCCCGGCTTGACCACCGGGGCCCCGGCGTAGAACCATCGACGCTCGTGGCCCTGGATGCACCGATGCACGCCGTCCCTCGGGACGGCGTTTTGCTTGGAGGCGCCGGCCATCGACTTTCTTCTTCTCCGGACAAGGAATTCACACATGGCAGAGGCATACATCGTCGCCGCCGCACGCACCGCAGGCGGCCGCCGCGGCGGCAAGCTCGCGGGCTGGCATCCGGCGGACCTGGCGGCGCAGGTGCTCGACGCGCTGGTAGCGAAAAGCGGCATCGACCCGGCCGCAGTGGAGGACGTGATCCTCGGCTGCGTGAGCCAGGTCGGCGAGCAGGCGAGCAACGTCGCGCGCAATGCGGTGCTGGCCTCGACGCTGCCCGAATCGGTGCCGGGCACCTCGCTCGACCGCCAATGCGGCTCCTCGCAGCAGGCGCTGCACTTCGCGGCGCAGGCGGTGATGTCGGGCAGCATGGACGCGGTGATCGCGGCCGGCGTCGAGAGCATGACGCGCGTGCCGATGTTCACGCCCATCGCGCTGCCGGCCAAGGCGGGGCTCGGCACCTACATGAGCCCCGGGATGCAGCGGCGCTATCCCGACGTGGAGTTCAGCCAGTTCGTCGGCGCCGAGATGATCGCGAAGAACCACGGGATCGAGAAGGAAGCGCTCGACCGCTACGCACTGGAGAGCCACAGGCGCGCGATTGCCGCGACGCGCGAAGGCCTGTTCAAGGACGAGGTCTTGGCGGTCGAGATCCGGTCGGCCGACGGCTCCGCCTCGGGCGAGATGCACACGATCGACGAAGGCATCCGCTTCGATGCCACGCTGGAAGGCATCGCGGGCGTCAAGCTGATCGCCGAAGGCGGGCGCTGCACCGCCGCTACCGCGAGCCAGATCTGCGACGGCGCGAGCGGTGTGCTGGTGGTCAACGAACGCGGCCTGAAAGCGCTGGGCGTGAAGCCGCTGGCACGCATCCACCACATGAGCGTGCTGGGCCACGACCCGGTGATCATGCTGGAGGCGCCGATCCCCGCGACCGCGCGCGCCCTCGAGAAGGCGGGCATGAAGATCGAGGACATCGACCTCTACGAAGTCAACGAGGCCTTCGCGCCGGTGCCGCTGGCTTGGCTGCAGACGCTGGGCGCGGACCCGGCGAAGCTCAACGTCCACGGCGGCGCGATCGCGCTCGGCCACCCGCTGGGCGCCTCCGGCACCAAGCTCATGACGACGCTGATCCATGCGTTGGGGCAGCGCGGCAAGCGCTACGGGCTGCAGACCATGTGCGAGGGCGGCGGGATGGCCAACGTGACGATCATCGAAAGACTCTGATGCCGGCCGTCCTCTGGGATCTCGAAAACAGCGTTGCAACACTGACGCTGAACCTTCCGCACAAGCTCAATCCGATCGCGCTCGACCTTCAGCACGAGCTGCGCGAAGCCTTCGCGCGCGTGCGCGGGGACCGCAGCGTGCGCGCCGTCGTGCTCACCGGCGCCGGCACGGCCTTCTGCGTGGGCGCGGACCTGAGCGCGATGCGGCCGCCCGACGCCGGCGAGACGCTCGGCGACCAGACGGCGAAGTGGATGCAATCGGTCAGCAACCCGCTGATCGAGGAGATGCGCGCGCTGCCGGTGCCGCTGGTGTGCGCGGTCAACGGCGCCGCGGCGGGTGCCGGCGTCGGCCTCGCGCTCGCGGGCGACGTGACCCTGGCGGGCAAGAGCGCCTACTTCTACCTCTCCTTTCTGCCCAAGCTGGGCATCGTGCCGGACCTGGGCTGCACCTGGTTCATCCCGCGCCTGGTGGGCCCGGCGCGCGCGATGGGCATGAGCCTGCTCGACGAGCGACTGCCGGCGGAACGCGCGGCGCAGTGGGGCCTGATCTGGGCCTGCGTCGAGGACGACCTGCTGCTGCTCGATGCGCAGCAGATCGCCGAGCGCCTGGCACGCCTGCCCGCGCATGCCGTGCTCGAGGCGCGCAAGGCCTTCGAGGCCTCGGCGCGGCACACGCTGCCGGAGCAGCTGCACTACGAGAGCGAACGCCAGCGCGAGCTCCTGAACCGGCCCGAATTCGGCGAAGGCGTGAGCGCATTCCTGCAGAAGCGGACCCCCACTTTTCCGGGTCGCGAGTCATGATCGAACGCACCCTTTTCACGCCCGACCACGAGGCCTTCCGCGACAGCTTCCGCCGCTTCATGGACAAGGAGATCGCGCCCTTCCACGAGGCCTGGGAGGAGCAGGGCTACGTCGCGCGCGCGGTCTGGAACAAGGCCGGAGAGAACGGCTTTCTCTGCATGGCGCTGCCCGAGGAATACGGCGGCGCGGGCGCCGACCTGCTTTATTCGGTGATCCAGTTCGAGGAGCTCTGGGCGCGCGGCTTCACCGGCATCGGCTTCGGGCTGCACAGCGAGATCGTGGCGCCCTATCTCCTGCGCTACGGCACCGGGGCGCAGAAGAAGAACTACCTGCCGAAGCTCGCGAGCGGCGAGATGATCGGCGCCATCGCGATGAGCGAGCCGGCCGCGGGCAGCGACCTGCAGGCCGTGCGCACCACAGCGCTGAAGCAGCCCGACGGCAGCTACCTGATGAACGGCAGCAAGACTTTCATCACCAACGGCTGGCATGCCGACCTCGTGATCGTGGTCGCCAAGACCGACCCCGCGGGCGGCGCCAAGGGCACCAGCCTGTTCCTGGTGGAGCGCGGCATGCCGGGCTTCGAGAAGGGCCAGCGTCTCAAGAAGCTGGGCCTGAAGGCGCAGGACACCTCGGAGCTCTTCTTCAACGACGTGCGCCTGCCGGCTGAGGCCCTGCTGGGCGAGGAGAACCGCGGCTTCGCCTGCCTGATGGAGCAGCTGCCGTGGGAGCGGCTGCAGATCGCGATCAGCGCGGTGGCCGCCGCGCAGGCCGCGATCGACCATACCGTGGCCTACGTGAAAGAGCGCAAGGTCTTCGGCCAGCCCGTGGCGGCCTACCAGAACACGCGCTACACGCTGGCCGAGCTGCAGACCGAGGTGCAGGTGGCGCAGGTCTTCGTCGACAAGTGCATCGAGCTCCTGATGCAGGACAAACTCGACACCGCGACCGCGAGCATGGCCAAGTACTGGACCACCGACCTGCAGTGCAAGGTGATGGACGAGTGCGTGCAACTGCACGGCGGCTACGGCTACATGTGGGAGTACCCGGTGACGCGCGCCTACGCCGATGCGCGGGTGCAGCGCATCTATGGCGGCACCAACGAGATCATGAAAGAGGTGATCACGCGGGCGATGGGGCTGCCGGGGCGCTGAAGCACTGGCATCCGCGAGAGGGCTGCGGGAGAATGCCGCATGACCATCCTCAATGCCTTCTACGCGCAGTCCGGCGGCGTCACCTCGGTCATCAACGCCTCGGCCTGCGGCGTGATCGAAACGGCGCGCCGCCACGCCGATCGCATCGGCACCGTCTACGCCGGCCGCAACGGCATCCTCGGCGCGCTGGCCGAGGAGCTGATCGACACCAGCCTGGAATCGGCCGAGGCCATCGCAGCGCTGCGCTCCACGCCAGCGGGCGCCTTCGGCTCCTGCCGCTACAAGCTCAAGTCGCTGGAGAAGAACCGGCGCGAGTACGAGCGCCTGATCGAGGTCTTCAAGGCGCACGGCATCGGCTACTTCTTCTACAACGGCGGCGGCGACTCGGCCGATACCTGCTTCAAGGTGAGCCAGCTGTCGCAGTCGCTCGGCTACCCGCTGCAGGCGATCCATGTGCCGAAGACCATCGACAACGATCTGCCGCTCACCGATTGCTGCCCGGGCTTCGGCTCGGTCGCCAAGTACGTCGCGGTGTCCACGCTCGAAGCCTCGCTGGACGTGCGCTCGATGGCCGCCACCTCGACCAAGGTGTTCGTGCTCGAAGTGATGGGGCGGCACGCGGGCTGGATCGCGGCGGCCGGCGGCCTGGCGGCGGACCACGGCATTCCGGTCGTGATCCTGTTCCCCGAGATTCCCTTCGACCAGCCGGCCTTCCTGGCGCGCGTCGATGCGCTGGTCAAGCACCACGGCTATTGCACGGTGGTGGTGTCGGAAGGCTGCCATCACCCCGACGGCACTTTCCTCGCCGAGCAGGGCACGAAGGACGCCTTCGGCCATGCGCAGCTCGGCGGCGCCGCACCGGTGGTGGCGCAGATGGTCAAGGAGGCGCTGGATTACAAGTTCCACTGGGCGGTGGCCGACTACCTGCAGCGCTCGGCGCGCCATATCGCCTCGGCCACCGATGTGCGGCAGGCCTACGAGCTCGGGCAGCGCGCGGTCGAGCTCGCACTCGAAGGCAAGAACTCGGTGATGCCGACCATCGACCGGACCTCCGACTCGCCCTATGCCTACCGCATCGGAAGCGCGCCGCTCGACCAGGTGGCCAACACCGAGAAGTTCATGCCGCGCGACTTCATCTCGGCCGACGGCTACGGCATCACCGACAAGTGCCGCGCCTACCTGCTGCCGCTGATCCAGGGCGAGGACTATCCGGCCTACCGCGACGGGCTGCCGGTCTACGTGACGCTGCAGAACCACGTGGTCGCGAAGAAGCTGCCGGCCTTCGAGATCGCCAAATGAACGCCGCAGCCG
Organism: Variovorax sp. Soil_C_33; assembly: GCF_057656935.1. Classification (NCBI taxonomy): domain Bacteria; kingdom Pseudomonadati; phylum Pseudomonadota; class Betaproteobacteria; order Burkholderiales; family Comamonadaceae; genus Variovorax; species Variovorax sp. Soil_C_33. Next base: position 347,549 of record NZ_JBDGJK010000002.1, on the reverse strand, counting down.
CGCAGCCCGATCCCTCGCGCTGCCCGCTGTGCGGCGAGGCGAACCGCTGCGCGTTGGAGATCGAGCGCGAGACCGGCCAGACGCAGCCGCCCTGCTGGTGCATGCGGGCCGACTTCGACCGCGCCGTGCTCGCGCGCGTCCGTGCAGAGTTGCGCGGCCTGGCCTGCATCTGCGCGCGCTGCGCTACTGCTGCCGATCCTGCTTCTGCGCCGGCGGTTCAGGGCTGAGGGGCGCCGGCGGCTGCCGGCCGCGCTCCCGCTCTTCTGCGATCAGCTCGTGGATGAACTGCAGCTTGCCCACGGCCGCGTGCGGCAGCACGAAGGGGTAGTAGTCGGGCTGGCCCATGCTGCGCGACAGCTCGTTGAGCACATTGGTGAGGCGCACCCAGCCGTTGAGGAAGTCGAGGAAATTCGCCGCCCCGGGATGTTCGGGCTGCCAGAGGTCCGAGAGCTCGAACAGGTCGCTCGTGAGCTCGACATTCTGCGCGTCGACGCCGAAGCTCTTCGCCGTATCCGCGGTGTCGGCCATGTGCAGATAGTGGGCCCAGGTTTCGGCCCAGTCCTCCCACGGATGCGCGCTCGCGTAGCTCGTGACGTAGCGATTCGCCCAGTCGGGCGGCGGGCCGTTGTCGTAGTGCTTGCGCAGTGCCGTCGCGTAGTCGGCGCGCTCGTCGCCGAAGAGCTCGCGAAAACTGTCGAGCCACGGCGTCGGGAAGACCAGCAGGTCCCAGTAGTAGTGGCCGATCTCGTGGCGGAAATGGCCGACCAGCGTGCGGTAGGGCTCGCGCATCTCGGCGCGGATGCGCTCGCGCACCGCGTCCTCGGCCTCCTCGGCGTTGAGCGTGATCACGCCCAATTCGTGGCCGGTCATCACGTGCGGGCCGCCCGGGATGTTGCCTAGGAAATCGAAAGCCAGGCCGTGGGCCGGATCGCTCAGGCGCGTGACGACCGGCAGGCCCAGCGCCAGCAGTTGCGAGATCAGCCGGCGCTTGGACAGTTCGAGCTTGCGCCACAGCTCGCCGTTGCTCTCGATCGACAGGTCGGGGATGGTGCGCGTGACGCTGCATGAGAGGCAGAGCCCCGGCACCAGGCCGTCGGTGTTGAAGGACGGGTCGTCGCCTTCGCGCGGCGCGGGCACCATCCAGTTGCAGGCGGCGGGGGTCATCAGATTGTCGCAGCGGCGGTAGGCCTTGCCTTGCGCGTCGCCGAAGACAGTGAAGGTGTCGGGCTCGGCGCCGTCGAAGGCGGCGGGCGCGAGCGGCACCACGCCGAGGCTTTCGATCACGTAGCCGAGCGGCGTACGACAGGCCAGGCACTGACTGTTGCGCAGGAACACCGGGCGGCCGCACTGGCACTGGTAGGCACGGGTGACGGTCGGCGCCTGGAGCTCGGCCGCGAGCGAAGGCGCGGCCTCGACGGCGGGGTCGCTGCCGTCGGGTGTGGTGGGTTCCATGGCTCTCTGTTCTTTTGGACTTCGGGCGGGACAGCCGGGCCATTGTGAAGGCACGCCCACGTGCGGGACGGGCGCGCAAACACCGATATCCTTGTAGGACGGCCCGAACAGACCGCCGACCCCGATGACCTCGACGCTCCCGCCGCAATCCCTCAGCAGCCGTTACGGCACCCGCTACCGCTGGTTGCTGCTCTTTTCCGTGATGGTGGGCGTCATGGCCTCGATCATGTCCTCGACCATCGTCAACGTGGCGATCCCGGGCATGAGCCATCACTTCGCGCTGGGGCAGGAACGCGCGCAGTGGGTCAGCTCGGGCTTCATGGTCGCGATGACGGTGTCGATGCTGACCACCCCCTGGCTGCTCGCGCGCTACGGCTATCGCCGCACCTATGTCGGCACCATGCTGCTGCTGCTTGCCGGCGGCGTCGCGGGCGGACTGGCCAATCACTTTCCGCTTGTGCTGGCCGCGCGCGTGGCCGAAGGCCTGGCGGCCGGCGTGGTGCAGCCGATCCCGGCCATCATCATCCTGCGCGCCTTCGAGCCCCACGAGCAGGGCCGCGCAACCGGCATCTTCGGCATGGGCGTGGTGCTGGCGCCGGCCATCGGCCCCAGCATCGGCGGCGTGCTGGTCGACCTGTTCGGCTGGCGCTCGATCTTCTTCATGGTGGTGCCTTTCTGCATCGCCTCGATCTGGCTGGCCTACAAGTTCGTGCCGACCACGGCGCCCGGCGGCGTGGCGGCGGCGCGCAGCGGTGGGCTCGACTGGGGCGGACTCGCATTGGGTACCGCCGGCACCTTGTGCCTGTTGAACGGCCTGGTCGAGCTGCGCGGCGATGCGCCGCTGCAGGCCGCGGCGCTGCTCGTCGGCGCGTTCGTGGCCTTCGGCGCCTTCATCGGCTGGCAGAAGCGGCTCGCGGCCGCGGGCGGCACGCCGCTGATGAACCTGGCGCTGTTCCAGTACCGGCAGTTCGCGATGGGCAGCGTGGTCGCCTTCATCTACGGCACGGCGCTGTTCGGCTCGACCTACCTTCTGCCGGTCTACATGCAGGTCGGGCTGCAGCTCTCGGCATCGCATGTCGGCACCATCCTGCTGCCGGCCGGCATCGTGCTCGCCTTCACCATCGCCGGTGTCGGCCGGCTCGCGGACCGGCAGCCGACCTGGCTCCTGGTGTGCACCGGCCTCGCCCTGCTGGCCGCCTCATTCGCGCTGATGCTGCTGCTGCGGCTCGACAGCGCGCTCTGGCTGCTGGTGGCCTTCGCGATCATCGGCCGCATCGGCCTGGGCTTCATCCTGCCCTCGCTCAACCTGGGCTCGATGCGCCCGCTAGCCAAGCCGCTGATTCCGCAGGGCGCGAGCGCAATCAACTTCCTGCGCATGCTGGGCGGCGCCGCCGGCGTCAGCCTGTGCGCGATCGTGCTCGAGTGGCGGCTGGCCGCGCATGGCGATTCGCTGGTCAACCCGGCCACCAGCCCGGCGCGGCTGGCGGCCTTCGACGAGGTGTTCGCAATGCTGGCGGCCTTGTGCGCGCTCGCCATGTGCGCGGCCTGGCAATTGCGCGAAAAGCGCTCTAATTGACCCATGTGCCAACTGCTCGGAATGAACTGCAACACGCCGACCGACGTGACATTCAGCTTCACGGGCTTCGCGCAGCGCGGCGGGCGCACCGACCACCATGCCGATGGCTGGGGCATCGCCTTCTTCGAGGACCGGGGCCTCAGGCATTTCGTCGACCACCAGCCGGCCTGCGAGTCACCGGTGGCCGAGCTGATCCGGCGCTACCCGATCCAGAGCCGCAATGTCATCGCGCACATCCGCAAGGCCACGCAGGGCGCGGTGAACCTGCAGAACTGCCACCCCTTCGTGCGCGAGCTGTGGGGCCGCTACTGGGTGTTCGCGCACAACGGCGACCTGAAGGACTTCAGGCCGCGACTGCACGGCAACTTTCATCCCGTCGGCAATACCGACAGCGAGCACGCCTTCTGCTGGATCATGCAGGAGATGGCAAAGTCGCATGCTGGCGTGCCGAGCGTCGAGGAGCTGACGCTCACGCTGCGCGAGCTGGCGCCGCGCTTCGCGTGCCACGGCACCTTCAACTTCATGCTCTCGAACGGGCAGGCGCTCTGGTCGCACGCCTCGACCCACCTCTGGTACATCGAGCGGCGCCACCCGTTCGTGACGGCCGAGCTCTCGGACGAAGACCTGAGCATCGACTTCGCGCAGCACACCACGCCGAACGACCGCGTGGCGGTGGTGGTGACGTCACCGCTCACCACCAACGAGACCTGGACCGCCTTCGTCCCCAACGAACTCGCGGTATTCGTCGACGGCCGGCGCGCCGGCTGAAATCGCCGACGCCGCGCGAAAAGCGGCCCCAGGCCTGTGTGCGGATAGATAATAACGGTTCTCATTTGCACCTTTATTCTCAACACGCCCATGTCTTCCGCCCGTTTTCCCCTGCGCCCCGTCGTCCTGGCCACCACGCTCGCGCTGCAGGCGCTGGGTGCATCGGCGCAAGCCCCGGCCCCGGTCGAGTCCGCCGGCACATTGCCCGCGGTGAAGGTCGAAGCCAGCGCCGATGCCTCCGCCGAGGGTCTGACCACGCCGTATGCCGGCGGCCAGGTGGCGCGCGGCGGGCGCGTGGGCATCCTGGGGAACCAGGACTACATGCAGACGCCCTTCTCCATCAATAGCTATACGACCGAGCTCATCCAGGATCAGCAGGCACAGAGCGTGGCCGACGTGCTGCTCAACGACCCGTCGGTGCGGGTGGCGCGCAGCTTCGGCAACTTCCAAGAGCTCTACGTCATCCGCGGCTTCCCGGTCTTCTCGGACGACGTGGCCTACAACGGCTTGTACGGGATGCTCCCGCGCCAGTACATCGCGTCTGAGTTCTTCGAGCGCGTGGAGGTGTTCCACGGCGCCAACACCTTCCTCAACGGCTCCGGCCCGGGCGGCAGCAACCTCGGCGGCTCCATCAACCTGCTGCCCAAGCGCGCGCCCAACGAGCCCCTGACGCGCCTGGGGTTCGGCCTGCAGACTGGTGGCCAGGCCGCCCTCACCGCGGACATCGCGCGGCGCTTCGGGCCGGACCAGAGCACCGGCATCCGCGTGATCGCGGCGCGCCGCGACGGCGGCACCGGCGTGGACAACGAGAAGCGCGAGCTCAGCGCCCTGGGCGTGGGACTCGACTGGCGCAGCAGCCGCGTCCGCTTCTCGGCCGACGTCGGCTACCAGGACCACGACCTGCGCGAGGGCCGCCCGAGCGTGACGCCTTCGGCCACGCTGCCCATCCTGCGACCGCCGGCGGCCGATGCCAACTTCGCGCAATCCTGGACCTACTCGCGTGAACGCGACACCTTCGGCACGGTGCGCAGCGAATTCGATCTCTCCGACAACATCACCGCCTGGGCCGCGGCCGGCGTGCGCCGCAGCACGGAATCGAACTCACTGTCGAACCCGACTATCACCAACCTGCTGGGCGATACCATCGCGCGGCGCGCGGACAACGAGCGCGAGGACCGCGTGGGCACCGGCGAGCTCGGCGTCCGCGCGAGGTTCGAAACCGGGCCCGTCAGGCATGCGTTGACGGCCTCGGCGGTGACGCTGAGCAATTCGCGTCGCAATGCCTACGCGTGGTCGGGCGTGACGATCGCGAGCAACCTCTACGCGCCGATCGACCGCTTGCCGCCGGTTCCGAGGGCGATCACGGGCGGCGTGCCGTCCAACCCGCTGGTCACCGACGAGATCAAGACCCAGAGCGTGGCGGTGGCCGACACGATGTCCTTCGCGGAGGACCGTGTCCAGTTGACCGTCGGCGCACGCCGGCAGTCGATCGAGCAGAACACCTTCAACTACAACTCCGGCCTCTTCACGGGCGGCTACGACAAGGCCAAGACCACGCCGGTCGCGGGCCTCACCGTCAAGGCGACACAGAACCTCTCACTCTACGCCAACTACATCGAGGGCCTGATCAAGGGCGAGACGGCGCCTCTGTCCGCCAACAACCTCCCGGTCACCAACGGCGGCCAGGTCTTCGCGCCCTTCGCCGCGAAGCAGAAGGAGATCGGCGCCAAGTACGACGGCGGCAACATCGGCGGCAGCGTCGCATTCTTCACGACCGACCAGCCTTCGTACTTCGTCCAGAACCAGACCTTCGGACCCAACGGCAAGCAACGCAACCGGGGCATCGAGCTCACCGTGTTCGGAGAGCCTGTCCGGGGGCTTCGGGTGCTGGGCGGCCTGACGCTGCTCGACGCCGAGCTGCGGCAGACGGCAGGCGGCCTCAACGAAGGCAATGACGCCATCGGCGTACCGCGCCGCGCGCTCAACATCGGCGTCGACTACGACGTGCCGGGCGTGCGGGGCCTAGCGCTCAACGCCCGCGTGGTGAACACGTCGAAGCAGTACGCCGACGCGGCCAATCGGCTCGTGGTGCCGGACTGGACCCGCGTCGACATCGGCGCGCGCTACCTGATGGACGTCGGCAACGGCCGGCTCCTGACCCTGCGCGCGCGCATCGACAACCTGCTCAACAAGTCCTACTGGGCGTCGGCGGGCGGCTACCCGGGCTCCAACTACCTCGTGCAGGGCGCACCGCGCACGCTGGTGGTGAGCGGCACCATCGACTTCTGAGAGGGCGCGGTCCATGCGCAGCTTCTGGACCCTGGTCCATCGCTGGCTCGGGCTCGCAACCGCGCTGTTCCTGATCGTCTCCGGCCTGACCGGCGCGGTGATCTCCTGGGATCACCAGATCGACGACTGGCTCAACGCCGAGCTCTACGAGGTCGAAAGCCGCGGCCCTTTCCGCACTCCCTTCGAACTCGCGGCGACCATCGAGGCGCAGGACCCGCGCGTGCAGGTCAGCTACCTGTCGCTCAGCTTCGAGGAAGGCCACAGCGCGGCTTTCTTCGTGCGGCCTCGCAACGATCCGGCCACCGGCAGGCCCTACCGCCTCGGCTTCAACCAGGTCTTCATCGACCCCGTCACGACCAAGGTTCGCGGCCGGCGCGACTCGGCCAGCGTGTCCCTGTCGCGCGAGAACCTGATGCCCTTTCTGCGCAAGCTGCACTACACGCTGCATGTGCCCGCCATGTGGGGGACGGACCGCATCGGCTACTGGATCATGGGTACGGTCGCGCTGGTGTGGCTCGTCGACAGCTTCGTGGCGATGTACCTCACGACGCCGCGGCGCCAGCGCGAACCGCTGCCGCATCGCAGCGCATCGGGCTGGTGGCAGCGCTGGAAGCCGGCCTGGGCGGTGCGGCGGGGTGTCGGCGGCTACAAGCTCAATTTCGACCTGCACCGCGCGGGAGGCCTGTGGACCTGGGCGCTGGTGATCGTCATCGCCTTCACCTCGTTCTCGCTCAATCTCTACCGCGAGATCTTCCACCCGCTGCTGTCGCTGGTCTCGCAGACAACGCCCGGCCCCGCCGCCGGACGCGCGCTCGCGCCGCTGGGCACGGTGGTCACGCCGCGCGTGGACTTCGAAGAGGCGGTGCGGATCGCGCGCGACGAGGCGGCGCGCCGCGGCTGGACCACGCCGGCCGCCGGAGCCTTCTACAACGGGCGCGCGGGCTTCTACAACATCTCCTTCTGGGACCGGGAGACGCACGACACGGCCGACGGGATGGATTTGTCGAACCTCTACATCGACGGCCAGGACGGCCGCATCATCTCGTCGAACCAGCCCTGGCACGGCACCGCGGCCGACGTGTTCGCACAGCTGCAGCTGCCGCTGCACTCGGGCCGCATCCTGGGGCTGCCCGGGCGCATCCTCATGTCCTTCATGGGGCTCGCGGTCGCGATGCTGTCGGTGACTGGCATCGTCATCTGGGCCCGCAAGCGCCGCGCGCGGCTCATGCAGGTGCGGCGCCAGCGCGAGGCGATGCTGGCGCCGGGCTAGACCGAGCGCTAGCGGAGGTACGCCTCCAGCGCATCGATGAACATCGCCGGCACGTCGAAGCCGGTCTGTTCGGTGATCTCCTGGAAGCAGGTCGGGCTGGTCACGTTGATCTCGGTCAGCGAGCCGCCGATCACGTCGAGGCCGATCAGGAGCAGGCCGCGTTCGTTCAGCACCGGGCCGATGGCTTCGGCGATGCGCCGGTCCTGGTCGGTCAGCGGCTGCGCCACGCCCTTGCCACCGGCAGCGAGGTTGCCGCGCACCTCGCTGCCCTGCGGAATGCGCGCCAGGCTGTGCGGTACGGCCTGGCCGCCGATCACGAGGATGCGCTTGTCGCCCTGCGTGATCTCGGGCACGAAGCGCTGGACCATGATGGTTTCGGAGCCGTTCTTGTTGAGCGTCTCGACGATCGAGCCGAGGTTCAGCCCGTCGGCCTTGACGCGGAAGATGCCCATGCCGCCCATGCCGTCGAGAGGCTTCAGAATGATGTCCTGGTGCTCGGCATGGAAGGCGCGCACCGCGGCCGCGTCGCGCGTGACCAGCGTGGGCGTCGTGTACTCGGCGAACTCCATGATCGCGAGCTTCTCGGGATGGTCGCGCAGCGCGCGCGGCCGGTTGACGACGCGCGCGCCTTCGCGCTCGGCCTGCTCGAGCAGGTGGGTGGCGTAGATGTACTCGGCATCGAAGGGCGGATCCTTGCGCATCAGCACGACGTCGAAAACATGCAGCGGGCGCTCGATCACGGCCTCTTCGCGGAACCATGCCTCGTCGCCGGTCAGCACGATCTCGCGCACCCTGGCGGTGACCGGCCTGCCGCGTTGCCAGTTCAGGTGTCGCGGCTCGCAGGCCGAGAGCGTGTAGCCGCGGCGCTGCGCCTCGCGCATCATCGAGAAGGTGGTGTCCTTGTAGATCTTGAACTGCTCGAGCGGGTCAGCGATGAAAAGGATGTGCATCAGGATGTCTTTCCGGCGATCGATGAGGAAGGGGCTGCTTCGGCAGAAGCGGGCCGAGCGTCTTGCTTGATCTTGCAGGCAGGTGCGATGTCCTTGCCGGCGAAGGGTTTGCCGCGGCCGAGCTGCTGGATGGCCGAGAGGCTCAGGTCCTTGAAGAATCGCATGGACGGCCTCGATGCCCTAGATCTCGATCTTCGAACCCAACTCGACCACGGCATTGTTCGGCAGCCCGAGGAAGCCCGCCGCTCCGCTTGCGCTGTGGTGCATCTGCGCGAAGAGCTTTTCGCGCCACGGCGCCATGCCGCTGCCGAGCGTGGGGATCACCACGTCGCGCGAGAGGAAGTAGCTGGTCGTCATCGGCTCGAGCTGGCAGCCGCGCAGGCGGGCGTGCTCCAGAGCGCGCGGCAGGTCGACGTCGTTCTTGAAGCCGTAGTGCACGACCACCTGCCAGCAGTGATGGCCGAGCGGCTCCATCTCGATGCGCTTGTCCATCGAGATCCAGGGCACTTCGTGGCTGCGCACGGTGACGAACAGGTTCTGCTCGTGCATCACCTTGTTGTGCTTGAGGTTGTGCAGCAGCGCATTGGGCACCACGCCCGGCTCCGCCGTCATGAACACCGCCGTGCCGTCGACGCGCGCCGGCGGGTTGACGAACACGGAATCCAGGAAACCGCGCAGGTCGATGGCCTCGGCCAGCTGCATCTGGCCCATGAGGCGCCGGCCTTCCTTCCAGGTCAGCATCAGCATGAAGATGGAGCCGCCGATCACGAGCGGGAACCAGCCGCCCTCGAACAGCTTCAACAGGTTGGAGGCGAAGAACAGGAAGTCCACCACGAAGAAGGCGCCGGTCGCGGCAATGCATAGCGCCAGCGGGTACTTCCATGCATAGCGGATCACGAAGAAGGTCAGCACCGTGGTGATCAGCATGTCGGTGGTCACGGCGATGCCGTAGGCCGCGGCCAGGTTGCTCGACGAGCGGAACATGACCACCGCCAGCACGATCGCGACGAACAGCCCCCAATTGACGAAGGGGATGTAGATCTGGCCGGCGGTGCGAACGCTGGTGTGCTCGATGTTCAGGCGCGGCAGGTAGCCGAGCTGGATCACCTGCCGCGTGACGCTGAAGGCGCCGGTGATGAGCGCCTGCGACGCGATCACCGTGGCGGCGGTGGCGAGCAGCACCAGCGGGATCAGGGCCCATTCGGGCGCCATCATGTAGAAGGGGTTCTTCACCGCCGACGGGTTCTCCAGCAGCAGCGCGCCCTGGCCGAAGTAGTTGAGCGTCAGCGCCGGCATCACGACCGAGAACCAGGCGATGCGGATCGGCCGCTTGCCGAAGTGGCCGAGGTCGGCGTAGAGCGCCTCGGCACCGGTCACGCACAGCACGGTCGCGCCGAGGATGATGAAGCTGGTGCCCGGGTTGTCCCACATGAAGCGCAGCGCGTAGTGCGGGCTCATGGCCTTGAGGATCTCGGGATGCGAGAGGATCTGCCACACGCCCAGCAGCGCGATCACGAAGAACCAGACCAGCGTGATCGGGCCGAAGAAGCGGCCGATGCCCGTGGTGCCGTGCTTCTGGAGCGCGAACAGGCAGAACAGCACGACCAGCGTGATCGGGATCACGTAGTGCTTGAAGTGCGGCGACACCACTTCCAGGCCCTCGACCGCCGACAGCACCGAGATGGCCGGCGTGATGACGCCGTCGCCGTAGAAGAGCGAGGTGCCGAAGATGCCGACGACCAGCAGCACCTGGCGCAAACGGGGCTTGTCGACCACCGCCTGCGAGGCCAGCGCCAGCATCGCGACCAGTCCGCCCTCGCCCTCGTTGTCGGCCCGCAGGACCAGCACCACGTACTTGAGCGAGACGATCACCGTCAGCGTCCAGAAGAACATCGACAGGATGCCGTAGACGTTCTCGATCGTGAAGGGAACGTGGCCGTGGCCGAACACCTCCTTGACCGCATACAGAACGCTGGTGCCGATGTCGCCATAGACGACACCGATGGCCGCAAGGATCAGCGCGGCAGAGGAAGATTTGGTGGGGGACACGGAGTCGATGAAAAGGGTGTCCGGCGTGACGCTGCACGCCCGGGCGCCTGGGCAGCTGGGTGCAGCCGCCGCGTCGCTTTCCGCCCTCTTGTTTGCGTTGCTGTGGGGTCGCTATTTTGCCGCCGCCGGAGGAGCCCGCAACACGTACTACGAAATCATTCGTAGATTTCGGCGTCCGGATCGGTCGCCTCGAGCTCGTAGCTGGCCGCCACCATGGCCAGCCGCCCGATCACGCCGTACATGTAGAAGCGGTTCGGGGCGCTCGCGCCGGGCTTGGCACCCGGTTGCGGTAAGTGCGCACTCTCCGAGAACGCCAAGGGCACGAAGCTCGCACCCGGGAGATTGAGGTTCTCGTCGGGGCTGCGCTCGGCATGCACGCGATAGAAGCCGCCGACCACGTAGCGGTCCATCATGTAGACCACCGGCTCGGCGACGCCGTTGTGCACGCGCTCGTTGGTCAACACGCCTTCCTGCACGATCACGTCGCCCGGCTCCTGGACCTCCCGGGTGGCGCTTTCGGTCTTGCCGCGCGGCTTGCGGCCGAGGGCCTCGAGATCCTTGACGTCGCGCACCGTCAGGACACCCATGCCGTGGGCGCCGTTGTCGGCCTTGACGACCACGAAGGGCTTCTCGTTGATGCCGTATTCCTTGTACTTGCGCCGGATCTTGGTGAGCAGCGCGTCCACGTGGCTGGTCAGCACGTCCATCCCCTGGCCCTCGGCGACGTTGACGCCGCTGGCGCGCGCATACATCGGGTTGATCAGCCAAGGGTCGATGCCCAGCAGCTTGCCGAAGCGCTTGGACACTTCCTCGTAGCTGTGGAAATGGTTGCTCTTGCGGCGCACCGTCCAGCCGGCATGCAGCGGCGGCAGCAGATACTGCTCGTGCAGGTCCTCCAGGATGCCGGGCGTGCCGGCAAGGAGGTCGTTGTTGAGCAGGATGGTGCAGGGGTCGAAATGCTTGAGTCCCAGGCGCCGCTTGCCGCGCACCACGGGCTCCAGGCACACGGTCTCGCCGTTCGGCAGCTCGATCTTCTTGGGCGACTTGATGGCCGGATCGATCGAGCCCACGCGCACGTTGAGCCCCGCCATGTGAAAAATCCGCACCAGCCGGGCCACGTTGGCCAGGTAGAAGGTGTTGCGCGCATGGTTCTCCGGGATCACCAGCAGGTTGCGCGCCTCGGGGCAGATCTTCTCGATCGCGGCCTGCGCGGCCTGCACCGCCAGCGGCAGCATCTCATCGGTCAGGTTGTTCCAGCCGCCGGGATAGAGGTTGGTGTCGACCGGCGCCAGCTTGAAGCCGGCATTGCGGATGTCGACCGAGCTGTAGAAGGGCGGGGTGTGCTCCATCCATTCGAGCCGGAACCAGCGCTCGATGGCCGGCATGGAGTCGAGAACGCGTTGTTCGAGTTCGTTGATGGGGCCGGTCAGGGCAGTGACGAGGTGGGGAACCATGCGGCGGCCTTGTTATGCGTGTTCTGCGACGAAAGGTGGAGTGGAATTGTAGGATTTGGGGGCGCCCGTTCGGATGACAAGCGGCGTCCCGATCCGCGTCACCTCTCAGCTCCGCACTTCACCCTGGCCCAGCACCACGTACTTGAGCGAAGTGAGCCCCTCGATGCCCACCGGCCCGCGCGCATGGAACTTGTCGGTGCTGATGCCGATTTCAGCGCCGAGCCCGAACTCGAAGCCGTCGGCAAAGCGCGTGCTCGCGTTCACCATCACGCTGGCAGAGTCGACCTCGCGCAGGAAGCGCTGGGCGTGCATGTGGTCGCGCGTGACGATGGCGTCGGTGTGGTGGCTCGAATAGCGGTTGATGTGCGAAATGGCCTCGTCCACGCCCTCGACCACCTTGATGCTGATGACGGCGGCCAGATACTCCTCCGACCAGTCCGACTCGACCGCGTCCACCACCCGGGCGCTCGGCGGGAGGGCACCGTCGGCGCGCAGGATGCGCGCCGCGACCGGGTCGCAGCGCATCTCCACGCCCTTGGCTGCGAAGATGGCGCCGATCTCGGGCAGGAAGCTCTCGGCCATCGAGGCCGCCACCAGCAGGCCCTCGGCCGCATTGCAGGGGCTGTACTTCTGCGTCTTGGCGTTGTCGACGATCTTCACCGCCATGTCGAGCTCGGCCGTGTCGTCCACGAAGACGTGGCAGTTGCCGTCCAGGTGCTTGATGACCGGCACCTTGGCCTCGCGGCTGATGCGCTCGATCAGGCCCTTGCCGCCGCGCGGGATGACCACGTCGACGAACTCGGGCATCGCGATCAGCTGGCCCACCGCCTCGCGGTCGGTGGTCTGCACCAGCTGCACCGCCTCCACCGGCAGGCCCGCCTCGGCGAGCGCCTCCGACACCAGCAGCGCGAGCGCCTTGTTCGACTCGATCGCCTCCGAGCCGCCGCGCAGGATCGCCGCGTTGCCGCTCTTGATCGCCAGGCTCGCGGCCTCGATGGTCACGTTGGGCCGGCTCTCGTAGATCATGCCGAAGACGCCGATCGGCACCCGCATCTGGCCGACGCGGATACCGCTGGGCTGCTGCTTCATCCCGATGACTTCGCCGATCACGTCGGGCATCGCGGCGAGCTGCTCGCAGCCCAGTGCCACGGTCTCGATGACCTTCGGCGTGAGCTTGAGCCGGTCGACCATCGGGGCCGAGAGGCCGGCCGCGGCGGCCCGTTCGATGTCGCGTGCATTGGCCGGGGCCAAGCCCTGCGCGCTCTCGCGCAGGCGCCGGGCCAGCGCCTTGAGCGCCTTGTTCTTGGTGGCCGCGGAGGCCTTGGCCATCAGGGCGGCGGCCGCCTTGGCCTGCAGCCCGAGGGTCTGCATGTGTTCGTTGACATTGAACGCGTTCATCGCCGCATTTTCCCACGCGAGCTGCGGGCCGGGCGGCAATGCGTGGAAACGCGGGGTTCCCGAAAGAGGAACGATCCGGGCTCAGCCGCGCGCCGGCGCCCCGCAGGCCCGGCACAGCATCAGCGCCAGCCGCTGCAGCGCCTGCCAGCCGCCGGCCGGCCAATCCGGCTGTTTCAGGCCCTTGACGATGCCGTCCACGGTGTGCGCGGCGCGCAGCATGCGGGCCAGCGCGCGATCGTCCAGCCGCGGCAGCACGCGCTCGAAGGCGCGCTCGCGCGGGCCCCAGATGCGGTTCTCGCGCAGCGCCATGGGCAGCGGCCGGCCGGCGGCCATCGCGTCCTTGACGCGCTTCAGCGCCCGGATGTCCTCGGCCAGCGTGTAGTGCACCAGCACCTCGGCCTCGCCTTCGGCCTGCAGGCCGTCGAGCATGCGCGCGACGCGCTGCGGATTGCCCCCGAGCACCGCCTCGGAGAGCTTGAACACGTCGTAGCGCGCCACGTTGTTGACCGCGCCTTCGACCTGCTCCCAGGACAGCTCGCCCTGGGGATGCAGCAGCGCGAGCTTCTGGATTTCCTGGTGCGCGGCGAGCAGGTTGCCTTCGACTCGGTCGGCGAAGAACTGCAGCGTGCGCTGGCCATCCTCGCCGCCCTTCACGCGCTGGCCCTGCTGCGCCAGCCGCTGCGCTATCCACTGCGGCAGCGCGGCGCGCTCGATGCTTTCGATCTGCAGGCTGATGCCGTTGTTCTCCAGCGCCGAGAACCAGGCGCCGGTGCGCGTGGCCTTGTCCAGGCGCGGCAGCATCACCAGCGTGAGGGTGCTGTCGTTGCCCTGTGCGGCTTCGGCGATCTGCTGCAGCGCGACGCTGCCGTCCTTGCCCGGCTTGCCCGAGGGGATGCGGATCTCGACGATCTGCCGGTCGGCGAACAGGCTCAGCGACCCGCCCGCGGCGAGCACCGCGCTCCAGTCGAAATGCGCGCCGGCCACGGTGTACGAGCTGCGCTCGGTGTAGCCCTGCGTGCGTGCCGCCGCGCGGATCGCGTCGGCCGCCTCCTGCGCGAGCAACGGCTCGTCGCCGTGGATGGTGTAGAGCGGCCCCATCCTCTTGGCGAGGTGTCCCGAAAGCTGAGGAAGAGTGAGTTGCACGACGTCAGTGCGGCGCTGTATCGGCCGCCGCCGGGCCGCCCCAAGGCGGCCGAGCCCACATGCTGCCGCCAGAGGCGTCAGCCCTTCGTTCCGTCCAAGGCTGCGCGGGCAGCCCTGGAGCCGCGGACTTCAGCCCCTCGGGGGGTGGCGAAGCACACGAAGTGGCAAGCCAGGGGGCCGTCGTCTGCATCAGAGGCTCTTGACGGCCGCGAGGCGGCGCATCGTCTGCTGGGCAATGTCGTTCTGCATGTCGCGGTACAGCAGCTCGGTCTCGCTCTCCTTGGCGAGGGCGGCGGTTTCGTTGTAGGTGATGTCTCGGAACTGCTCGATCTGCGTCGGCGCCAGCAGCTCCTTGCCTGCAGGCGTGCGCAGCCGGATCCGCATGACAAGGCGCAGCTGCAGCTCGCGCACCTGCCCCGCCGAATTGGTGGAAAGCACGACCGTGCCGCGGTTTTCCGACAGCACGTCCAGGATCGCATCGGCCCTCGCCTGTTCCTCGGGCGGCACCAGCTCGACGTTGCCGGCGGCACGAAACTGGCGGCGCAGCGAATTCACGAAGGCCGAGCTGCCCGGCACCGCCAGCGACTTGAAGGCGAAGACCGGCGCGCGGCGCAGCTCGAAGCCGCAGCCCGCGAGCGCGAGGGTGGCGACCGCGGCGGCGAGCAGGGCCCGGCGCTGACTGGAGGATGTATTCATGCCGCCCTTTTTCATACCACCACGTTGACCAGCCGCCCAGGCACCACGACCACGCGCTTGGGCACGGCGCCCTCGGCATGCTTGGCGAGCACCTCACTCGCCAGCGCGATCTTCTCGATTTCCTCCTTCGAGGCATTGGCCGGCACGCGCAGCGAGCCGCGCAGCTTGCCGTTGACCTGCAGCATCAGCTCGACTTCGTCCTGCTCGAGTGCGACCACGTCGACCGCCGGCCAGGGCGCGTCGAGCAGCGGGCCGTGCAGCGTGTCGTAGCCCAGCTGATGCCACAGTGCGTGCGTAATGTGCGGCGTGGCCGGGTAGAGGCAGCGCAGCAGGATGCCGAAGCCTTCGCGCACCGCCGCCCGGTCGCCCGTGCTGCCGTCGGACTTGAAGCCCTCCAGCGCGTTCAGGAGCTTCATCGCCCCCGAGACCACGGTGTTGTATTGCATGCGCTGGTAGTCGTAGTCGATCTGGCGCAGCACGGTGTGGACTTCGCGGCGCAGCGCCTTGGCCTCCTTGCCGAAGGCCGAGCGCGGGTCGACCGCGTCGATCTCCACCTCCGCGTTCTCCGCGGCAGCGACGGTCGCCGCTTCGAGCGCCACCCCGAAGTTCCAGACCCGGCGCAGGAAGCGGTAGCTGCCTTCCACGGCCGCGTCGTTCCACTCCAGCGTGGCTTCGGGCGGCGCGGTGAACATGGTGTAGAGGCGCGCGGTGTCGGCGCCGTACTTCTCGATCAGGTCCTGCGGATCGACGCCGTTGCGCTCAGTCTTGCCCATCTTGCCGACGCCGCCGTAGTCGACCTGCGTGCCGTCGGCCAGGGTGCCGCCGCTGATGCGGCCCTGCGCGTCGAGTACGGGCGTCACTTCCGAGGGCGGGAAGTATTCCTTGCCGGCCTTTTCGCTGCGCTTGTAGAAGATGTGGTTGAGCACCATGCCCTGCGTGAGCAGCTTGCTGAAGGGCTCGTCGATCTTCACCAGACCCAGGTCGCGCATCACCTTGGTCCAGAAGCGCGCGTAGAGCAGGTGCAGGATCGCGTGCTCGATGCCGCCGATGTACTGGTCCATCGGCATCCAGTAGTCCGCGCCCTCGGCCACCATGGCCTGGTCGTTCTTCGGGTCGCAATAGCGCATGAAGTACCAGGCGCTGTCGACGAAGGTGTCCATCGTGTCGGTCTCGCGCCGCGCGGCCTTGCCGCAGACCGGGCAGACCACGCCGGCATGGAAGCCTTCGTGCTTGGCCAGCGGATTGCCCGAGCCGTCGGGCACGCAGTCGGTCGGCAGCACGACCGGCAGGTCGCGCTCGGGCACCGGCACCGCGCCGTGCTCCTCGCAATGGATGATCGGGATCGGCGTGCCCCAGTAGCGCTGCCGGCTCACGCCCCAGTCGCGCAGGCGCCAGGTGGTCTGCATCTCGCCCAGGCCCTTCTGGCCGAGCGCATGCGCCACGGCCTTGACCGCCTCGGCGTAGGACATGCCGCTGAAGTTGTCGGAGTTGATGGTCACGCCGCGCTGCTTGTCGGCGTACCAGTCCTGCCAGCGGTGGTAGTCGAAGTGCGGCTCGTCGTCGACCAGCACCACCTGGATGATCTCGATGCCGTACTTGTTGGCGAAGGCGAAGTCGCGCTCGTCGTGCGCGGGCACGCCCATCACGGCGCCGTCGCCGTAGCCGATCAGCACGTAGTTGCCGACCCAGACCGGGATCGGCTCGTCGGTGATCGGGTGCCGCACGGAAAGGCCGGTGGGCACGCCCTTCTTTTCCTGCGTCGCGAGTTCGGCCTCGGTGGTGCCGCCGGTCTTGCATTCCTCGATGAAGGCGGCGACCTTCGGGTCTTTCTTCGCGGCATGCACGGCGAGCGGATGCTCGGGCGCCACGGCGCAGAAGGTCACGCCCATGATGGTGTCGGCGCGCGTCGTGAAGACGTACATGCGGCCGTCCTGGATCAGCTTGCCGTGCTCGTCCTCGATGTCATGGGGGAAGGCGAAACGCACGCCCTCGCTCTTGCCGATCCAGTTCTCCTGCATCAGCTTCACGCGCTCGGGCCAGCCCGGCAGCTTGTGCTGAGTGTGCTCGAGTAGCTCTTCGGCGTAGTCGCTGATCTTGAGGTAGTAGCCGGGAATCTCGCGCCGCTCCACCGTGGCGCCGGTGCGCCAGCCCTTGCCGTCGATCACCTGCTCGTTGGCCAGCACGGTCTGGTCGACCGGGTCCCAGTTGACCAGCTGCGTCTTGCGGTAGGCGATGCCTTTCTCGAGCATCTTGAGGAACAGCCACTGGTTCCACTTGTAGTAGCTGGGATCGCAGGTCGCGATCTCGCGGCTCCAGTCGATCGCCAGCCCCATGGCCTGGAGCTGGCTCTTCATGTAGCCGATGTTCTCGTAGGTCCATTGGGCCGGCGGCACGCCGTTCTTGAGCGCCGCGTTCTCGGCCGGCAGGCCGAAGGCGTCCCAGCCCATTGGCATCAGCACGTTGTAGCCGCTCATGCGCAGGTAGCGCGTGAGCATGTCGTTGATGGTGTAGTTGCGCACATGGCCCATGTGCAGCTTGCCGCTGGGGTACGGCAGCATCGAGCAGGCGTAGTACTTCTTCTTCCGCGCGTCCTCGGTCACGCGGTAGACATCGGCCGCCGTCCAGGCGGCCTGGGCAGCGGACTCGACGTCGCTGGGTTTGTAGCTGGGGTTCATTGGGCTTCAGGCAAGCCCGGCATCGGGCGGCCGGGGAATGCGGATTATCGCGGCAGAGGAAGCTCAAGGCTTCCTGGTGGCCGGCGCTTCGGTCACGAAGCCGATCCGGCTGAGCCCGGCCTTGTTCGCGATGCCCATCAGCTCGACCACCTTGCCGTAGGGCACGGTCTGGTCGGCGCGCAGCTGGACCTCGGTGTCGCGGCTGGCGGCGGCGGCCTGCCCGAGACGTGTGGCGAGCTCTTCGGTCGTCACAGCCTGGTCGTTGAGGAAGACCTTGCCCGCCGCATCCACCGCGAGACTCACGAACTTGGGGGTGTCGGCGGGCTGCCCGGCGTCGGTGCGCGGCAGGTCGAGCTTGATCGAGCTGGCCATCAGCGGGGCGGTGATGATGAAGATCACCAGCAGCACCAGCATCACGTCCACCAGCGGCGTGACGTTGATGTCCGACAGCGGCCGTTGCCCGCCGGCGCCGATCGCCCGCCCACCGGTGGCGGTGCTGCCGAGCGAGGTGCGACCGAAGGCCATGGGGCTGCCGCTGCTCCTAGACCGGCATCGGCCGCGCGGGCGGCAGCGGCGCTTCGCGCTGCGGCTCGTCGCCGAGCGCACCGAGCAGGTCGTGGGCGAAGCCTTCCAGCTCGGCCTCGATCCGGCTGACGACGCGGCCGAACACGTTGTACGCCAGCACGGCCGGAATCGCGACGGCCAGGCCGAAGGCGGTCATGATCAGCGCCTCGCCGACCGGGCCGGCCACCTTGTCGATGGTGAATCCGCCGCTTTCCCCGGCAATGCCCACGAGCGCGCCGTAGATGCCCCAGACCGTGCCGAGCAGTCCGACGAAGGGCGCCGTGGCGCCGACCGTGGCGAGCAGGATCTGCCCAGCCTGCAGGCGCCGCAGCGCGGCATGCAAGGCCTCGCGCAGCGCGCGCGTGAGGCGTTGGGCGCGGTCGACCGCGCCGCCGAGGGTGGCGGCATCGGACTTGGCGGCCAGGTCCCGGACCGCGCTCACGGCCGGCCAGACCAGCGCGGCGCGGTCGAAGGCCCGGAGCTTCTGCTCGGCGTCGCCGAGCGAGGCCGATTGCCAGAAGGCCGCGATGCTGCGCACCACGTCGCGCGTGCCGCCTCGCAGCAGCCAGGCCTTCCAGAGAATCACGACCCAGCTGGATACCGACATCAGGAGCAGCAGCGCGGCCACGGAGCGGCTGACGCCGTCGCCGTGGGTGAGCAGCTCCAGGACACTCATGCCGCGGGCCTGCCCTAGCGCAGGCCGAGCACGTCGAACATGTCGAACAGGCCGCTCTGCTGCCCGGCCAGGAAGCGCACCGCGCGCAGGCTGCCCTGCGCATAGGTCGCGCGGCTGGCCGACTTGTGCGTGATCTCGATGCGCTCGCCGGTGCCGGCGAACAGCACCGTGTGGTCGCCCACGATGTCGCCGCCGCGGATGGTCGCGAAGCCGATGCTGGACGGGTCGCGCGGGCCGGTGACGCCCTCGCGCGCATAGACCGCGCATTCCTTGAGGTCGCGGCCCAGCGCATCGGCGATCACCTCGCCCATCTTGAGCGCGGTGCCCGAGGGCGCGTCGACCTTGTGGCGGTGGTGCGCCTCGATGATCTCGATGTCGTAGCCGGTCGAAAGCGCCTTGGCCGCCATTTCGAGCAGCTTGAAGGTGACGTTGACGCCCACGCTCATGTTGGGCGCCATCACGATCGCGATGTCTTTCGCTGCCGCGGCGATCTCGGCCTTCTGCGCGTCGCTGAAGCCGGTGGTGCCGATCACGGCCTGCACGCCCAGTTCGCGGCACACCGCGAGGTGCGCCAGCGTGCCTTCGGGCCGCGTGAAGTCGATCAGCACCTGGGCGTCCTGGAGACCGTTGCGCAGGTCGGCCACGATGGGGACGCCGCTCGTGACGCCGAGAAAGGCGGCCGCATCGCTGCCGATCGCGGGACTGCCGGCGACATCGAGCGCACCGGCGAGGCGGCAATCCTGCGCCTCGCGCAGGGCCTCGATCAGCATGTGCCCCATACGCCCGGAAGCGCCCGCGACCGCAATGCGCCGCAGCGGGGGAATGGAGGAGGAGGAAGAGGAATCAGTCACGCGATTCAGCCTTGAAAAAGCGGGCCGGCGCGGCCGGCGCGCGCTAGCGCGATGCTTCGAGCGGGGGGTAGCTCGGCGGCAGCGGAGGCAGGGAGACGGAGGACGACTCGCCGTCCGCCTTCTTGTCCTTGGGCGGATCGAATTTCTTGAGCTGGTCTTCCGAGGCTTCCAGGGCCGGCACCTTGCCGCTGCGCTTGCGGGTGTCGAGCGCGGCGACGAATTCTTCTTCGCTGGGCATCGGGTCGCCTTCGAAACGTTCGAGCACTTCGCCATTGAAGAACACCGTCAGGCGGCGTTGCTGGGGCTCGACGCCCTGGCGCCGGATCGTGAAGACGTAGTCCCAGCGATTGGAATGGAAGACGTCGTTCAGCAAGGAGGTGCCGAGGATTTCGCGCACCTGCTGGCGCGACATGCCGGGCTTGAGCAGCTCGACCTGCTCCTTCGACACGAAATTGCCCTGGACCACCTCGACCTTGTAGGGCGTGATGGCATGCAGCGCATCGCGCGAGCGTTCGGTGACGCTGCTGCAGGCGCCGAGACAGAGGCTCCCAGCGACGGCGCCGACGAGCAGCCAGAGGCGGCGTTGTGGAATGTCAGGCATGGGCAAAAGGGCAAAGAGGGGTAGCGATATGATCGGGCCATTGTAGCGGCTGCCCCCCGGCGTGCCCCTCTCGCACAGCCGGCGCAGGAACCATCATGGGCAACATCGACGAACTGAAGAACACCGGCCTCAAGGCCACCCTGCCGCGTCTCAAGATCCTCGAAATCTTCCAGAACGGCGGCCAACGCCACATGACGGCGGAAGACGTGTTCCGGGTGCTGCTCAACGAGCACTCCGACATCGGTCTGGCCACGGTCTATCGCGTGCTGACGCAGTTCGAACAGGCAGGGATCCTCGAACGCAGCCATTTCGAGAGCGGCAAGGCCGTCTACGAGCTCAACGAGGGCAAGCACCACGACCATCTGGTGTGCACCTCCTGCGGCAAGGTCGAGGAGTTCTACGACCCCGAGATCGAGCGCCGCCAGCAAATGATTGCGACCGACAAGAAGTGGATCCTGCAGGACCACGCCATGTCGCTCTACGGCCTCTGCGGCGACTGCGCAAGCAAGAGGTAAGGCCCCCCGGCTTTTTCACGAGCTCTGCTCGTGCAACGCCACCCCCGAGGGGAGGCGCGGCGGCCGCAGACCGTCAATCGTCCTCGCGCGCGCCTTCCATGGCCTTGTGGTGGCGGGCCACGAAGTCGGCGTAGGTATCGATGCCGCGCAGCTGCAGGATCGAATTGCGCACGGCCGCTTCCACCAGCACGGCGATGTTGCGGCCGGCCACCACCTGGATGATCACCTTGCGCACCGGGATGCCCAGCACGTCCTGGGTCAGCGGCGCCGAGGGCATGCGTTCGTAGTCACGCTCGAAGCTGTCGCGCCGCACCAGGTGCACGATCAGCTTGAGGCGCATCTTCCGGCGCACCGCGGTCTCGCCGAAGATCGCGCGGATGTCCAGCAGGCCGATGCCACGCACCTCGAGCAGGTTCTGCAACAGCTCGGGGCAGCGCCCTTCCAGCGTGGTCTGGTTGATGCGGTAGAGGTCGACCGCGTCGTCGGCCACCAAGCCGTTGCCGCGCGAGATCAGCTCCAGGCCCAGCTCGCTCTTTCCCAGTCCCGACTCCCCGGTGATCATCACGCCCAGGCCCAGGATGTCCATGAACACGCCGTGCATCGAGGTGCGCTCGGCGAAGTGCTTGGAGAGGTAGGCGCGCAGGAGATCGATCACGAAGGCCGAGGATTCCCGCGTGGCGAACAGGGGCAACTGCGCCCGCTCGCAGATCGACAGCAGTTCGTCTGGCGCCGGCTGGCCGTCGGCCAGCACCAGCATGGGCGGTTCCAGGGTGACGATGCGGGCGATGCGCCGCACGCAATCGTCGGGCGTGCCGCGCGTCAGGTAGGCCACCTCTCGCGCGCCGAGAATCTGCACGCGGTAAGGATGGATGTAGTTGAGGTAGCCCACCAGGTCGGCGGCCGACTGGGCGCGGCTGATGACGCCGGGGTCGAACTGGCGCTCCGAGGCGCCCAGGCCCGCCAGCCACTCCCACCGGAGCGAGCCGCGGAATTCCTCGAACATCGCGTCGGCACTGATGACGGTCGGCTTCATGCGCCAGACTGTCTCATGCGGATGCGCTTCAAGCCACTTGGGCGGATTGCCATCCTGCGATCAGGGCATGGAGCGCGGCGGCGTCGGAACTCGACTTGATCTGCTCGCGCAGGCCGGCATCGCTGAGCAGTTCCGCGATCTCCGAAAGTATTTCAAGGTGTTTCTGAGTCGCCGCTTCGGGCACCAGCAGGAAGATCAGCAGCACCACAGGCTGCTCGTCCGGCGCGTCGAAACCGATCGGATTCGCGAGCTGGAACACCGCGGCCATCGGCGACTTGAGGCCCTTGATGCGTCCATGGGGGATGGCCACGCCGTGGCCGAGGCCGGTGGAACCCAGGCGCTCCCGGGCAAACAGGCTGTCGGTGATGAGGGCACGGCCCAGGCCGTGCAGGTTTTCAAACAGCAAGCCCGCTTCTTCAAAAGCACGTTTCTTGCTGGTGGCGTCAACGCTCACGAGGACTTGAGCGGGCGGCAGGATGGACGCGAGTCGGTTCATGTTGGGGCGGGGCGGGGGCGATTATGCACCTGCTCCGCAAAAAGCAAAGGGCCGCCCTGAGGCGGCCCGCAAGAGTATTTGCCCGGAGAGGTACTACATCACGCGCTTCGGCGCCTCGTGATGGTGGTCCTGCAGGCGGTCCTTGTGACGGACGACCTGCCGATCGAGCTTGTCCACCAGCTCGTCGACCGCGGCGTAGAGATCAGCGTGGCTCGATTCCGCGAACATGTCATTGCCCTTGACGTGAATATTGCATTCGGCTCGTTGCCGACGTTCCTTTTCCTTCTGCTTTTCCACCGTGAGGATCACCTTCACATCGACCACCTGGTCGAAATGGCGGGTGATTCGGTCCAACTTGCTCGTAACGTAGCTGCGCAAGGCGGGGGTGACGTCGAGGTGATGACCGCTGATCGTCAAATTCATGAATGACCTCCTGGATTGACGGTTGGGGAAAAAGACCCCGCTTCATGGATGGTGAAGCGCGGCCGGCGAAACAGGGAAAGAGGGGGAAGAGAGAGAGAAGGGAGAGAGAGCGGAAAGAGCGGAAAGAGGGGGAAGGTCGGTTCACTATGCCCATGCTGTCATCGAATTGCAATCCCTTCCGGGGCAAATCCCGGCATCGGCCGCCCATGCTCGCGGCGCGCTATCGATTTGATAGTGCTAAAGACCTCGCGCGATGCTCAGCGCCAGGCGGCGCGCATGCGGCTCAGCAGGTCGATCGTGGCTGCCGGCGGCGGCACGTGGGGTGCGCGTTCGGGCGCCGGCGGCCAGGTCTGCTCGTCGAAGCGGCCGGCGTCGGCGGCCGAAATGAAGCGCGTGCGGCCGGCGTACAGATGCCGGTCGCCGCGCGCCGCCTGCTGCGTGACATAGAAGCGCTGGGGCACCAGCAGGTGCAGGTGGTCGCGCGCGCGGGTCATCGCCACGTAGAGCAGGCGCCGCTCTTCCTCCAGCTCCTGCGCGCCCTGCGCCACGTCGGCCGGGATGCAGCCGTCGACCACGTTGAGCACGTGCACCGAGCGCCACTCCTGCCCCTTGGCGGAGTGGATGGTCGAGAGAATCAGGTAGTCCTCGTCCAGCAGCGGCGGACCCGGCCGATCGCTCGTGGCCTCGGGCGGATCGAGTGTGAGCTCTGTCAGGAAGCGCTCGCGCGAGGCATAGCCCGAGGCCAGGCGCGCGAGCTGCTCGACGTCGCCGCGCCTGAGTCCGGCGTCGTCGTGAAGCCGCTCCAGGTGCGGCACGTACCACTGCAGCGCAAGCTCCATGTCGGCCGGCCAGGCGAGCGTGGGCGCGCGCAGCGCGGCATAGATGGCCGCGAAACGCGCCCACTCTTCCTTCGCAGCAGCGGGCGGCACGAAGGCCTGCACGACCGCACCAGGATCCGCGGCCTCGGCCATCGCATCGAGCAGCCGCGTAGCGCTGACGGGCCCGATGCCCGGAATCAACTGCGTGACGCGAAAGCCCGCCATGCGCCCGCGCGGATTCTGGGCGAAGCGCAGCACCGCCAGCAGATCCTTCACATGCGCGGCCTCCAGAAACTTGAGGCCGCCGTACTTCACGAAAGGGATGTTGCGCCGCGCCAGCTCGAGCTCGAGCGCGGCGCTGTGGCTCGAGGTGCGGAACAGCACGGCCTGCGACTTCAGCGCCAGCCCGCCTTCGCGGTGCGCGAGCACGCGTTCGGCCACGAAGCGGGCCTGCTGCGCCTCGTCGGGCACCAGCACCAGCTGCGGCCGGCCGGCCGAGGGCTTGTCGGTCCAGAGCGTCTTGGCATGGCGCTCCGGGGCGGCGGCGATCACCGCGTTGGAGACGTCGAGGATGGGCTGGGTCGAGCGGTAGTTGCGCTCCAGCGTGACGATGCGCGCAGGCTGCGTGAACTGCTGCGGGAAGTCGAGGATGTTGCGCACCGTCGCGCCGCGGAACGAGTAGATCGACTGCGCGTCGTCGCCGACCACGGTGAGGCCGCGGCCGTCGGGCTTGAGCGCGCGCAGGATGGCGGCCTGCAACAGGTTGGTGTCCTGGTACTCGTCGACCAGCACGTGATCGAAGCGCGCGCCGATCTGCGCCGCGAGCGCGGGCTCCGCCACCATCTCGGCCCAATACAGGAGCAGGTCGTCGTAGTCGAGCACCTGCTGCGCCTGCTTGGCGTCGACGTAGGCGCCGAACAGGCGCTTGAGCTCGGCCTCCCATTCGGCGCACCACGGAAACGCATGCTTGAGCACCTCGGCCAGCGGCGCGCAGGTATTGACGGTACGCGAATAGATTGAGAGGCAGGTTCCCTTGCGCGGAAAACGCCGCTCCATGGTCGCAAGCCCGACGTCGTTGCGCACCAGGCCCATCAGGTCCTCGGCATCGCCGCGGTCGTGGATGGTGAAGTTCTCTTGAAGGCCGATCTGTGCCGCGTGTTCGCGCAGCAGGCGCGCGCCGATGCCATGGAAGGTGCCGGCCCATGGCAAGGCCGGCGGCGCCTCGGATTTCAGGCCGAGCACGCGCGCCAGCACTTGGCCCGCGCGGCGCTCCATCTCCTGCGCCGCGCGGCGCGAAAACGTCAGCAAGAGGATGCGCTGCGGATCGGCGCCGCGCGCGATCAGGTGGGCCACGCGATGCGCGAGCGTGCTGGTTTTGCCCGAACCCGCGCCAGCGATCACGAGCAAGGGCCGCTGGTCTTCGGGCGCCTCGCCCAGCGCCGCACCCACCCCATGCTCCACCGCCGCGCGCTGCGCGTCGTTGAGCTTGGCGAGCGCATCCGCGAGGCGCTCGGCCTGGCTCGTGGGTGCGGATGTCGCGACGCTTTGCATCGCCGCGACTTTACTGGATGCCCATCCAGACACCCACAAAAAGGTGGTGGAGGCCGGTGACATAATCGCGCCTCGCTGCAACCGGAGACTTCGCATGGAAACCGTTCCGCCTCGGCAGCTTTCAACTCCCCTGTGATGCGTTGTTGGCCAGGGACTTGAAAGCGCCCCGCCCCTCGCCAACCGCTACAAAAACCACCGGGAGTGAGCCATGCTCAATATCTTCACGCTCGCCAACGGCCGCCTCGTCCAGGAAGAAATCGAAGCCCTCGAGGAGCTCTCTCAGTTCCAACCCATCTGGGTCGATCTCGAATCGCCCACGCTCGAGGAAAAGCGCTGGATCAAGCAGTACTACGGCCTGTCCATCCCCGAAGACGCGATGGACGAGGACATCGAGGAGTCGGCGCGCTTCTACGAGGAAGACAACGGCGAGCTGCACGTGCGCAGCGACTTCCTGATCGACGACGCCGAGAACCCGCGCTCCGTGCGCGTGGCCTTCATCCTCAACCAGCACAACACCGAGTTGCGCAGCCGCGGCGTGCTGTTCTCGATCCATGACGAAGACGTGCCGGTGTTCCGCCTCCTGCGCATGCGCGCGCGCCGCGCACCCGGCCTCATCGAAGACGCCAAGGAAGTGCTCTTGAAGCTCTTCGACGCCGACGCCGAATATTCGGCCGACTCGCTGGAGAACATCTACGACGAGCTGGAAGTCGCAGGCAAGAAGGTGCTGGAGGGCAACGTCAGCGACGAGCTGGCCGGCGAGGTGCTGGCCGCGATCGCCCGGCAGGAAGACCTGAACGGCCGCATCCGCCGCAACGTGATGGATACGCGCCGCGCGGTGAGCTTCATGATGCGCAGCCGCATGCTCAACGCCGAGCAGTTCGAGGAGGCGCGCCAGATCCTGCGCGACATCGAGTCGCTCGACAACCACACGGCCTTCCTGTTCGACAAGATCAACTTCCTGATGGATGCGACCGTCGGCTTCATCAACATCAACCAGAACAAGACCATCAAGATCTTCTCGGTGGCCAGCGTGGCGCTGCTGCCGCCGACCTTGATCGCGAGCGTGTACGGCATGAACTTCAAGCTCATCCCGGAGCTGGACTGGTCTTATGGCTACGCGTACGCGGTCGTGCTGATGGTCGCCAGCGCGCTGGTGCCGATGTGGTACTTCCGCCGCCGCGGCTGGCTCAAGTAGCCGCAGCGCCGGGCAGCGCCGCGAGCCAGGCGTCGATCACCGCGAGGCTGTAGCGGCTCGCGACGGCGGCCACGAAGCGCAGGAAATCGGCATGCGCCGCATCGTCGGCACGGTCCGAGATCGTGCGCACTGCGGCGAAGGGCACGCGGTAGTCGTGGCACACCTGCGCCACCGCGGCGCCTTCCATTTCGACCGCGAGCGCCTCGGGCAACGCGCGCCTGAGCGCTTCGCTTTCTGCGGCGGTGGAGATGAAGCGGTCGCCGCTCACCAGCAGGCCGCGATGCAGCCGGGGCGCCTGCAGGCCGAAGTCGTCGACCACGGTCCGACCCAGCAGCGCGACCGGATCGCGCAGCACGCCGGCGACCACGGCGGCCAGCGCATCGCTGATCGCGGTATCGGCCGCGAAGCGCGCGTGCCCGGTCAGCGGCACTTCGTATCTGGGAAAGATCGGCGAGGCGTCCAGGTCGTGCTGCAGCAGCTTGGTCGCCACCACCACGTCGCCCACCCGCACGCCGGGCGCCAGGCCGCCGGCGACGCCGGTGAAGACGATGGCGCGCACGCCGAAACGCTCGAGCAGGACGGTGGCTGTGGTGGCCGCCGCGACCTTGCCGATGCGCGACAGCACCGCCACCACGGCATGGCCATGCAGATGGCCAACCCAGAAATCGCGGCCGGCAACGCGCACGCGCTGCTCGTCGGGCATGGCCGCGAGCAACGCGCCCAGCTCTTCCTGCATGGCGGCAACGATCGCGACCGGCCCCGCCATGGAGGTGCCCGCTACTTCTTGTCGCGCAGCTCGCGCCGCAGGATCTTGCCGACCGGCGTCTTGGGCAGCTCGGTGCGGAACTCCACCACCTTGGGCTGCTTGTAGCCGGTGAGATTGGCGCGGCAGAAGTCGCGCACCTGGGCCTCGGTCAGGTCGGGGTTCTTCTTGACGAGCACGAGCTTGACGGCCTCGCCGGTCTTCTCGTCGCCGATGCCCACGGCCGCGCACTCGAGCACGCCCGGGATCTGTGCGACCACGTCCTCGACCTCGTTCGGGTACACGTTGAAGCCCGAGACCAGGATCATGTCCTTCTTGCGGTCGACGATCTTGAAGAAACCGCGTTCGTCGACCACGCCGATGTCGCCGGACTTGAAGTAGCCGTCGGCCGTCATGACCTTGGCCGTCTCGTCGGGGCGCTGCCAGTAGCCTGCCATCACCTGCGGGCCCTTGATGGCGATCTCGCCGGGCTGGCCCATCGGCACCTCGCGGCCGTCGTCGTCGAGCAGCTTCAGGTAGGTGCTGGGCAGCGGCACGCCGATGGTGCCGGTATAGGCGGTGCTGGTGGTCGGGTTGCAGGTGGCCGACGGCGAGGTTTCGGAGAGGCCGTAGCCTTCGCAGATCGGGCAGCCGGTCTTCTCGAGCCAGAGCTTGGCCACCGCGCCCTGCACCGCCATGCCGCCGCCGACCGAGACCTTGAGGTTCTTCCAGTTGACGGTTCCGAAGTCCGGATGATTGGCAAGCCCGTTGAACAGCGTGTTGACGGCCGGGAAGCTGTGGAAGGTGTGCTTCGACAGCTCCTTCAGCACGGCCGGGATGTCGCGCGGATTCGGGATCAGGATCAGCTTGCCGCCGGTGCGCATGCTGAGCATCATGTTCACGGTGAACGCGAAGATGTGATAGAGCGGCAGGGCGCAGACGCTGGTAGGCTGCTCGCCGGCCGGCACCTTCTGCATGACCGGCTCGTTCCAGGCCTCGGACTGCAGCACGTTGGAGATCACATTGCGATGCAGCAGCACCGCGCCCTTGGACACGCCGGTGGTGCCGCCCGTGTACTGCAGCACCGCGACGTCGTCGGGCCCGATGGGCGCCGGCTGGGGCGTGCGCCCCGCCCCCTTGTCGAGGGCGTCGTTGAAGCGCACGGCGCCGGGCAGGCTGAACTCGGGCACCATCTTCTTGACGTTGCGCACCACGTAGTTGACCAGCGCGCCCTTGAGCAGGCCGAGCCGATCGCCCATGCCGCTCAGCACGACGTGCTTGACCGGCGTGGACGCGATGCACTGCTGCAGCGTGGCGCCGAAGTTCTCCATGATCACGATGGCCTTGGAGCCGGAATCCTTCAATTGGTGCTCGAGTTCGCGCGGCGTGTAGAGCGGGTTGACGTTCACCAGGATCAGCCCGGCGCGCAGGACGCCGCACACCGCGATCGGATACTGCAGGCAGTTCGGCATCATGACCGCGACGCGATCGCCCTTCGCGAGCCCGAGTCCCTGCAGGTAGGCCGCGAAGGCCCGGCTCAGCTTGTCGACTTCTCCGTAGCTCAGGTCCTTGCCCATGAAGCTGTAGGCGGTGCGCTCCGCGTACTTCTGGAAGCTCTCCTCCATGAGCGCCACCAGGGAAGGGTAGCGCGAGCCATCGATATCGGCGGGCACGCCTTGCGGGTAACTGGTGAGCCAGGGGCGGTCTGTCATGGACATGTCTCCTCAACGAAATTCTGAGTTCTGGTCAACGGGGCTGCCGCCGGCGCTGCCGGCTAGGCGCAGGCGCAAGACGCCCTTATTCGATCGCCTTGCCCATGTCCTCGACCACCTTCTTGGCGTCGCCGAAGACCATCATGGTCTTATCCATGTAGAACAGCTCGTTGTCCAGACCGGCATAACCCGCAGCCATCGAACGCTTGTTCACGATCACCGTCTTGGCCTTGTAGGCCTCTAGGATCGGCATGCCGTAGATCGGCGTGCCCTTGGTGAGCGCCGCCGGATTCACCACGTCGTTGGCGCCCAGGATGATCGCCACGTCGGCCTGCGCGAACTCGCCGTTGATGTCCTCCATCTCGAACACCTGGTCGTAGGGCACTTCGGCCTCGGCCAGGAGCACATTCATGTGGCCCGGCATGCGGCCTGCCACCGGATGGATCGCGTACTTCACCGTCACGCCCTTGTGGGTGAGCTTCTCGGCCAGCTCGTTGACCGCATGCTGCGCCCGCGCCACCGCCAGGCCGTAGCCCGGCACGATGATCACGGTCTCGGCGTTGGAGAGCATGTAGGCTGCGTCGTCGGCGCTGCCGCTCTTGACCGGGCGCTGCTCCTTGGCGCCGCCCGCGGCGGCCGTGGCCTCGCCGCCGAAGCCGCCCAGGATCACGTTGAAGAACGAGCGGTTCATCGCCTTGCACATGATGTAGCTCAGGATCGCACCCGAGGAGCCCACCAGCGAGCCGGCAACGATCAGCATCGCGTTGTTGAGGCTGAAGCCGATGCCGGCCGCCGCCCAGCCCGAGTAGCTGTTGAGCATCGAGACCACCACCGGCATGTCGGCGCCGCCGATCGGGATGATGATCAGCACGCCCATCACGAAGGACAGCAGCACCATCAGGAAGAAGGCCGTCCAGCTCTCGGTGAAGACGAACACCAGGCCGAGCGCGATGGTCAGCAAGCCCAGCGCCAGGTTCAGCATGTGCTGGCCCTTGAACTGGACCGGCGCGCCCTGGAACAGGCGGAACTTGTACTTGCCCGACAGCTTGCCGAAGGCGATGACCGAGCCGCTGAAGGTGATGGCGCCGATAGCCGCACCCAGGAACAGCTCGAGCCGGTTGCCCGCGGGAATGAGCTGACCCTTGGGAACGATGCCGAAGGCCCAGGGCTCGACCACCGCCGCCACGGCGATGAAGACCGCGGCCATACCGATCATGCTGTGGAAGAAGGCGACCAGCTCGGGCATCTGCGTCATCTCGACGGTCTTGGCGCGGTAGGCGCCGTAGCCGCCGCCGGCCACCAGCCCCAGCAGCACCCAGGCCATGCCCATGGCCTTGCCGTCCGAGATCTGCACGATCAAGGCCGCGGTGGTCAGGATGGCGATCGCCATGCCGACCATGCCGAAGATGTTGCCTCGGATCGACGTGGTGGGATGGCTGAGGCCTTTGAGCGATTGAATGAAGCAGACCGATGCGATCAGGTACAGCAGCGTGGCGACATTCATGCTCATGCTGCATTCCCCTTGTCCGCCGCGGGCGCCGCCTTCTTGTCCTTCTTCTTGAACATCTCCAGCATCCGCCGCGTGACGAGGAAGCCGCCGAAGACGTTGACCGCGGCCAGCGCCACGGCCAGCACGCCCATGGTCTTGCCGAGGCCGCTCTCGGTGAGCGCCGCCGCCAGCATGGCGCCGACGATCACGATCGCCGAGATCGCATTGGTCACGGCCATCAGCGGCGTGTGCAGCGCCGGGGTGACGGTCCAGACCACGTGGTAGCCGACGTAGATGGCCAGCACGAAGATGATCAGGTTGATGACGGTATGGGACACGGGATCCATGAGCTTTTTCTCCTCGCTTGTCTTGCTGGCTATTTCTTGGTGACCTGGCCGTCCTGCGTCATGCGGCAGGCAGCGACGATGTCGTCCTCGAGGTCGATCTTGAGCGCGCCTTCCTTGTTCACGATGAGCTTCAGGAAGTCGAGCACGTTGCGCGCATAGAGCGAGGAGGCGTCGGCGGCCACCAGCGCGGGCAGGTTGGTTTCGCCGACGAGGGTGACACCGTGCTTGATGACGGTCTTGTCGGCCTCCGACAGCGGGCAGTTGCCGCCCACGCCGTCGGGGCCCTTGCCGGCAGCGATGTCGACGATGACCGAGCCCGGCTTCATCGACTTGACCATGTCTTCGGTGATGAGCGTGGGCGCCGCGCGGCCCGGGATCAGCGCGGTGCTGATCACGACATCGGCCGCTGCCACGCGCTTGGCCACTTCGACCTTCTGCCGATCGAGCCAGCTCTGGGGCATCGGCTTGGCGTAGCCGCCGACGCCCTGCGCCGCTTCCTTCTCTTCCTCGGTGTCGTAGGAGACATCGATGAACTTGGCGCCCAGCGACTCGACCTGCTCCTTGACGCTCGGGCGCACGTCGCTCGCCTCGATCACTGCGCCCAGGCGCTTGGCGGTGGCGATGGCCTGCAGGCCTGCGACGCCGACGCCGAGGATCACGATGCGCGCCGCCTTCACGGTGCCGGCGGCCGTCATCAGCATCGGAAAGAAGCGCTGGTACTTGTCGGCCGCGATCATGACGGCCTTGTAGCCGGCGATGTTGGCCTGGCTCGACAGCACGTCCATGCTCTGCGCCCGCGTGGTGCGCGGCGCGGCTTCGAGTGCGAAGCCGGTGAGGCCCGCCGTCGCAAGCCTTTGCAGCCCGGCGGCATCGAAGGGGTTGAGCATGCCGATGACGACGGTACCGGGTTTCATGAGCGCCGCCTCGGCATCGCTCGGCGCGCGCACCTTGAGCACGATGTCGGCGCCGAAGGCGCCTGCCGGGTCTGTGATCTCGGCGCCGGCGGCCTGATAGGCCGCATCGGTGACGCTGGCTGCCACGCCGGCACCGGACTGGATGCGCACGGTGTGGCCCTGTGCAACGAGCTTCTTGGCCGTCTCCGCAGTGACGGCCACACGGGTTTCGCCTGGCGCAGTTTCGGCCGGCACGCCTATCAGCATGGGGGATCTCCTCGGGGCAGCATTGGAATTCGGGCCGAGCTTACATGAAGATGACAAAGAACTGGCCGAGGACCGCATCCCTCTGTACAGTAGCGCCTCGCGAATGACCGGCGCACAGATCGCCGGCTTTGTGGAAAGAAATCAGGGAGAAGAACGATGCGGATTGCAGCGCTCGACGACGAGCCGCGCCAGCTCGAACTCATTCGGCATGCCATGGCGGTGATCGGACATGAATGTCATGGATTCGAAGACGGCCGCTCCCAGCAGCGTGCCCTCTACCAGCAGAGCTTCGACATGCTGATCCTCGATTGGCGGCTTCCCGACGTCGAAGGCTCCGACGTCATCCGATGGATCCGCGAAAAGCTCGGCAGCCGCCTGCCCATCCTCTTCGTTGCCGGGCGGCGCAAGGAAGAGGGCATGGTCGAGGCGCTCACGCTCGGCGCCGACGACTCATGGCCAAGCCGATTCGCGTTGCCGAACTCCAGGCCCGGGCGAAGGCGCTTCTGCGCCGCGCCTATCCGGCGCTGTTCGAAACCGAACTGGTCTGCGGCCCCTACCGCGTCTTCCCCCTCACGCGCACGCTTCAGATCCACGGCCAGACGATCAGGCTCAAGCACCGCGAGTACACGCTGGCGCTCTTCCTGTTTCGCAACATCGGCCGCCTGCTGTCGCGCGAGCAGCTGCTCGAAGCGGTGTGGGGTGCGGATGCGGAGGTCACTTCGCGCTCGCTCGACACGCACATGTCGCGGCTGCGCTCGAAGCTGGACCTGCGCTGCGCGAACGGTCTGGTGCTGTCGGCCGTCTACGGCCTCGGCTATCGGCTCGAGTTCATCGACCAGAATGGCGTCGAGTCGCCCTACCCCATGGCGGGCGTGTCCGAATGAGCCGGTTCCCGATTGAAGGAGCAACACCGCGATGATGATCCGAATGATTCGACTTCTGTCCGCGGCCCTGTTGCTCGGCGGCTGGCTGCAGCTCGCGGCCGCGCAGGAGGTGGACCCGGGCGAGCTGGTGCGCGGCGGCCTGCAGGCGATCCAGATGATCGACCAGAACAAGATCGGCGAGCTCTGGGACGGCGCCACCCCGGCCGCCCGCAAGCGCGTCAGCCGCAGCGACTTCATGAGCCAGGTCGCCAAGGCCCGCACGCCGCTCGGCGCCGCACATCAACGCACCTGGGTAGCGATCAACCGCCAGGTGGTCGGCGATGGCGATCCCGAGCTGGCCGGCCAGTATGTGAACATCGAGTACGAGACCCGCTTCGCCAACAACAGCACGGCCACCGTGCGCGAACTGGTGACGTTTCAACTGGGCAGCGACCGCGTCTGGCGCTTCTCGGGCTACGTGCTGCGATAGCGATGTCTGAACGCTGGAAACCCAACGTCACCGTCGCCGCGGTGATCGAGCAGGACGGGCGCTTCCTGCTGGTCGAAGAGCATACGAAGGCCGGACTCAGGCTCAACACGCCGGCCGGCCATCTCGACCCGGGCGAGTCGCCGGCCGAGGGCTGCGCGCGCGAGACGCTGGAGGAAACGGCCCACCACTTCACACCGACCGCCCTCGTCGGCATCTACATGGCGCGCTTTCTCGGCGACGAGGAAGACGTGACCTACATGCGCTTCGCCTTCGCCGGCACGCTCGGCGCCTTCGAGCCGGGCCGGCCGCTGGACCAAGGCATCGTGCGCACCCTGTGGATGACGGCCGACGAGATCCGCTCGAGCGTGGCGCGCCATCGCAGCCCGCTGCTGCTGCAATGCGTGGAGGACTACCTGGCAGGGCAACGCTATTCGCTGGACCTGATCCACACCCACGTGTCGGTCGGCGCACCGTCGCAAATCTAGCCGGCCCGCGCGATCACCCCGCCGCCCAGGCACACATCCCCGTCGTAGAGCACCGCCGACTGCCCCGGCGTCACCGCCCACTGCGGCTCGGCAAAGGCGAGCCGGAAAGCGCCGTTGGCACCGTCGCCCAGGTCGCAGCCCGCATCGGCCTGGCGGTAGCGCGACTTCGCCGCATAGGCGCCCGACGGCGGCGCGCTGCCCGAAACCCAGCTCGCATCGTCGGCTTCGAGCGCCGGCGACAGCAGCCATGGATGGTCGTGGCCTTGCACCACCCACAGCGTGTTGTTCGCGATGTCCTTCTTCGCCACGAACCAGGGCGAGTGGTCGCCGGCCCCGCGCTGCGCCCCCTTCGGCTTGATCCCGCCGATGCCCAGGCCCTGGCGCTGGCCCAGCGTGTAGAAGCTGAGGCCCTGGTGCTCGCCGATCTGGCGGCCGCGCTCGTCGCGAATCGGGCCCGGCTCCTTGGAGATGTAGCGGTTGAGGAACTCGCGGAAAGGCCGCTCGCCGATGAAGCAGATGCCGGTCGAGTCCTTCTTCTTCGCGTTCGGCAGGCCGATCTCGTCGGCGATGCGGCGCACCTCGGTTTTCTTCAACTCGCCGACGGGGAACAGCGTCTTCGAGAGCTGCTGCTGGTTGAGGCGATGGAGAAAGTAGCTCTGGTCCTTGGCCGGATCGAGTCCCTTGAGCAGCTCGTAGCGCCCGCTTGGCGCGTTGCGCCGCACGCGCGCGTAGTGCCCGGTGGCAATCTTTTCGGCACCAAGCCGCATCGCATGATCGAGAAAGGCCTTGAACTTGATCTCGGCATTGCACAGCACGTCGGGGTTGGGCGTGCGGCCGGCCTGGTACTCGCGCAGGAACTCGGCGAACACGCGATCCTTGTAGTCGGCCGCGAAGTTGACGTGCTCGATCTCGATGCCCAGCACGTCGGCCACGCTCGCGGCGTCGACGAAGTCGATGTTCGACGAGCAGTACTCGCTGTCGTCATCGTCTTCCCAGTTCTTCATGAAGATGCCGACCACCTCGTGGCCCTGCTGCTTGAGCAGATGCGCCGTGACCGCGGAGTCCACTCCGCCGCTCAGGCCCACCACGATGCGCTGTTTTTCCATGAGGAGGCGATTGTCCCAGCCTCGGCAAGCCGGTGCCCGCATCCGGGAAATCACCGAGCGGCCCATGCCCGCAGCGAGGCGGCAGACTCCCACAATGGGCTGCTGCCCTCAACTGGAGACACGCATGCACAGCCTTCCCCTCGGCCCCGCACGGCCGGCCCCGGTCTCGCGCCGGCTGGTCTGCCAATCGCTCGCGCTGTTTGCCGCGGGTGGCGTCCACACCGTGCAGGCCCAGGGCGCCTGGCCGCAGAAGAGCATCCGGCTCGTGGTGCCCTTCGCGCCCGGCGGCTCGAGCGAAGTGGTGGCGCGATCGGTCGCGGCCGAACTCACCAAGCAGCTCGGCCAGAGCGTCTATGTCGAGAACAAGCCCGGCGGCGCCGGCACCATCGCCATGCAGGAGATCGCCAAGGCGCCGGGCGACGGCTACAGCCTGATCCTCGGCCACGTGGGCACGCTGGCCGTCAACCCGTACATGCTGCCCAACCAGCCCTACGACGTGAACCGAGATTTCGTGCCGGTGACCTTGCTGGCCAAGGTGCCGAACGTGCTGGTGGTGCACCCGGACGTGCCGGTGAAGAGCTTCAGGGAGTTCATCGCCTACGCCAAGGCCAACCCGGCCAAGCTCAACTATTCGTCGGCAGGCAACGGCAGCGCCGGCCATCTGAGCATGGAGTACCTGAAGCTCACGGCCGGCTTCTTCATGACGCACATCCCCTACCGCGGCAGCGGCCCGCAGATGACCGACCTGCTGGCCGGGCGCACCCAGGTGGCGATGAACGGCCTGCCCAGCGTCTCGGCCTTCATCAAGTCGGGAAAGCTGCGCGCGCTGGCCGTGGGCTCGGCGCAGCGCATCGCCGCCCTGCCCAATGTGCCCACCATCGCCGAGAGCGGCTACAAGGGCTTCGAGACCTCGCAGTGGTATGGCCTGCTCGCACCGGCCTCGACGCCGGCACCGATCGTGAAGCGGTTGCAGGAAGAAAGCCTCAAGGCGCTGAAGACCGGCCCGGTGACCGAGCGCTTCGCACACGATTCGGCGCTCGGCGTGGGCGATACGCCGGAGCAATTCAGCGCCTTCATCACGGCCCAGCAAAAGACCTGGAAAGAAATCGTCACCAAGGCCGGCATCAAGCCGGATTGATCAAGGAGAGAAAGATGGATCACCTCAGCGGCATGGACGCCTCGTTCCTGCACCTCGAAACTCCCGAGTCGCCGATGCACGTGGGCAGCCTGCAGCTCATCGACCTGCCGCCCGGCTACGAGGGCGACTTCGCCGAGGACGCCAAGAAGTACCTGAGCGGCCGGCTGC
The DNA here is from genome assembly GCF_057656935.1 of Variovorax sp. Soil_C_33. Lineage (NCBI taxonomy): Bacteria > Pseudomonadati > Pseudomonadota > Betaproteobacteria > Burkholderiales > Comamonadaceae > Variovorax > Variovorax sp. Soil_C_33. The sequence continues at coordinate 311,406 of NZ_JBDGJK010000002.1, read as the reverse complement.
ACCTGGCATCGGTGTTCGTGCGCAAGCTCGCGATGATGCCCTTCGACCTGGCGAACCCGGTGTGGGTGGACGACGACGACCTGGATCTCGACCACCACATCCGTCACGTGATCATGCCGAGGCCCGGGACCATGGCACAGCTGGAGCGCCTGGTCGGCCGGCTCCACTCCACGCTGCTGGACCGCAGCCGGCCGCTTTGGGAGATCTACATCATCGAAGGGCTGCAGACCGGCCAGGTCGCGCTCTACAGCAAGATGCACCACGCGGCGATCGACGGCCAGGCCGGCGTCGCGGTGGCGAAGGCGTTGTTCGACATCTCGGCCACGCCGTCACCGGTGAAGGCGCCGCGCGCCAGCCGCCGCCCCGACTCATCGCAGCTCGGCATGGCCGAGCTCGCGAGCGCCGCGCTCAGCAACACGGTACAGCAGTACGTGAAGCTGATCCAGTCGATCCCGGCCACGGCCAAGGCGATCACGAGCGTGCTGCTGCCGGTATCGGAGGCCACCGGCAAGCGCAGCTTCGAGCTGCCCAAGGGCTTGAAGACCGCGCCCAAGACGCCGCTCAATGTCTCGATCACCAACCAGCGTTCCTTCGCCGGGCGCTCGGTGCCGCTGGCCGAGGTCAAGCAGATGGCCAAGGCCACAGGCACCAGCCTCAACGACATCGTGCTGGCGATCTGCGCCGGCGCGCTCAAGCGTTACCTGGCCGACTACGGCTGCAAGCCGGCCAAGCCGCTCATGGCCGGTGTGCCGGTCTCGCTGCGCAGCGAGGGCAACACCGACCTCAACAACCAGGTGTCGGTGATGCTGGTGAGCCTGGCCACCGACATCACCGATCCGCTCGAGCGGCTCGCGGCCATCCATGAATCCTCGAGCGAGGGCAAGAAGCTCACGGGCAACGTGAAGGCTGCGATCCCGACCGACTTCCCGTCGCTGGGCGTGCCTTCGCTGATGTCGGGCCTGGCCTCGCTCTACGGCCGCTCCGGACTCGCCGACAAGCTGCCGCCGATGGCCAACGTGGCGATCTCCAACGTGCCCGGCCCGTCGTTCCCGCTCTACTTCGCGGGCGCCAAGCTGGCGACCTATTTCCCGGTGTCGATCCCGGGGCACGGCCTGGCGCTCAACATGACGGTACAGAGCTACAACGGCTCGCTCGAGTTCGGGCTCACGGCTTGCCGGCGCGCAGTGCCGGACATCGCCGACCTGGGCGACTATGTGGTCGCGGAGCACAAGAAGCTGTTCGGGCTGATCGTGGGGCAGGCAGCGGCTGTGCCTGTTGCAGCCGTCGCTGCGCCGGTGGAGGCGCCGGCAGCCAAGAAGCGGGCAGCACCCAAGAAGAAGGTCGTTGCGAAGGCGGTGCGCACTGCCGCGACCAGAGTACCGCGCAAGACAACCGCTGCCGCGAAGCGTGCTGGTGTCTTGAACTGACTCAGGCAGCGAGCTCTGCCAGGATCTCGTAGGAGCGCAAGCGCGCCTCGTGATCGAACACCTGCGAGGTGATCATCAGTTCGTCCGCGCCGGTGCGCTCGATGAACGACTGCAAGCCGGCGCGCACCGTCTCGCGCGATCCGACGGCCGAACACGACAGCACCGAATCGAGCAATGCGTTCTCCGCCGGCCCGACGCGCTGGCGGTAGTTCTCGACCGGCGGCGGCAAACGCCCCGGCCGCCCGCTGCGCAGGTTCACGAAGGCCTGCTGCCACGAACTCGAACGGAACACCGCCTCCTCGTCGGTCTCGGCCGCGAACACGTTGAAGCCGAGCATCACGTAAGGCTTGTCCAACTGCTTCGAGGGCTTGAAGGTCTCGCGGTAGATCCGGATCGCCTGCATCAGCTGCTGCGGCGCGAAATGCGAAGCGAAGGCATAGGGCAGCCCGAGGTGCGCCGCGAGCTGCGCGCCGAAGGTGCTCGATCCGAGAATCCAGACCGGCACTTCGAGTCCGATGCCGGGCACCGCGCGCACCGGCTGCTTCGGCTCCTTCGACATGAAATCCATCAGCTCGACCACGTCCTGCGGGAATTGGTCGGCGTCGGACTGCAGATCGCGCCGCAGCGCCTGCGCGGTGCGCTGGTCCGAGCCCGGCGCGCGGCCGAGGCCGAGATCGATACGGCCCGGGTACAGCGACTCCAGCGTGCCGAACTGCTCGGCGATCACCAGCGGGGAGTGGTTGGGCAGCATCACGCCGCCGGCCCCGATGCGGATGGTCGAGGTGCCGGCGCCGATGTAGGCCAGCAGCACGGCCGTCGCGGCGCTCGCGATGCCCGGCATGCCGTGGTGCTCGGCCAGCCAGTAGCGCCGGTAGCCGAGCTTCTCGCCATGCTGCGCCAGGGACAGCGAATTGCGGAAGGACTGCGCGGCGGTGCTACCTTCGGTGATGGGAGACAGGTCGAGGATGGAGAGTGGGGTCATGGATCGGCCGGAGCAGCAGAGCAGGGCCGGTATCTTGGACCGAAGTGCAGGCCGGCGAATGCGAAGGGCCATTGCAGCCTCGCTGCCGCTCTGCTATCCAAAGAAACCAAAGGGTGCTGCGGCAGAAAACCTCAATTGCGTTGCGCTTCATCATGACAGGCGGGCTTTTCTCAAGACCCAAACTCCCTCACGCATGAATAGACAAACCGCAGGACTGCAAAAAGGACAGAAATTCCGAAAGGAATAGATCGACAGGCGACGCAATGCTTTGCACGCTTGTCAGCGGGTGCGGACGGTGCGGATGGTGCTGGGGGTTGGCGCGACAGAATTGCCCCGGGCCGGGAAGTAGTTCTTGCGACTTACTTCTCGCTTCTTGTGCGTTCACCTGCCGGATACCCTGTGTGAGAGGGCGACCGAGGCGCGACAGGCGAGGACGAGCCGTTCTACGGAAATTGCCGGCTGAACGGACTAACCGAGCGATGTGGTCTGTCTAAGCTGTCCGTCAGAAAAAGTAGATTTGCGCGCGTGTTCTGGACACTACTTGCTGACCGCAATCAGTGCGCAGTCAATCGATATACCGCTGACTTTCGCCGCTCCTGCCTGGCGTCGCGCGCCTATTGAGGAGCAACAAAAAGGCGCAGAGCCGTCAAGCCCTGCGCCTTTTTATGAGATCTCCGAGAGATTTCGTCAGAATGGAATATCGTCGTCCATATCGTCGAAGCCCGACGAGGATTTGGCCGGCGCCTGCCGCGGTGCCGGCGCCGCGGCGCGCGGTGCTGCAGCGGGAGGACGCGAATAACCGCCGCCTTGCGCCCCCTGCGAGTAGCCGCCGTCGTCGTCGCCGCCGCCCAAAGGACCGCCCTGGCCCTGGCGACTGCCGAGCATCTGCATCTGGTCGACACGGATGTCGGTGGCGTACTTTTCGGCGCCGTCCTTGTCCGTGTACTTGCGCGTACGGATCTGGCCCTCGACGTAGATCTGCGAGCCCTTGCGCAGGTACTGGGCCGCAATCTCGGCCAGGCGGCCGTTGAACACGAGACGGTGCCACTCGGTAGCTTCGCGCATCTCGCCGCTTTGCTTGTCCTTCCACTTGTCGGTGGTGGCGAGGGTCACGTTGCAGATCTGGTCCCCGCTGGGAAAGGTGCGCGTTTCCGGATCGCGTCCGAGATTGCCGACGAGGATGACTTTGTTGACCGATGCCATATGCACTGCCCCTGATGAATGGATGGAAGAGGAGGAAAGCGGAGATTGTGCCGCAGCCGGTCGCGCCGGCCGAAGCGCCGGAGAAGTCGGCCGAATCCCGCCAGATGCCGCGGAATCGCCGGGGACTTATCATGCCCGGTTGCCCAAGATCGACCGCCCCGTGAATTCCCCCAACGACGATGCCTACCTCGGCGCCGTGCTCGCGCAGCAGCGCATCAGCATCCGCGGCGCACGCACGCACAACCTCAAGAACGTCGACCTCGACATCCCGCGCAACAAGCTGGTGGTGATCACCGGCCTGTCGGGCTCGGGCAAGTCGAGCCTGGCCTTCGACACGCTCTACGCCGAGGGCCAGCGCCGCTACGTCGAGAGCCTGTCGGCCTATGCGCGGCAGTTCCTGCAGCTGATGGACAAGCCCGATGTCGACGTGATCGAGGGCCTGTCGCCAGCCATCAGCATCGAGCAGAAGGCGACCAGCCACAACCCGCGCTCCACCGTGGGCACGGTGACCGAGATCCACGACTACCTGCGGCTGCTCTATGCGCGCGCCGGCACGCCCTACTGCCCAGACCACGACCTGCCGCTGCAGTCGCAGACCGTCTCGCAAATGGTCGATGCGGTGCTGGCCATTCCGGACGAGCCGCGGCTGATGATCCTGGCACCGGTGGCGCGCGAGAAGAAAGGCGAGTTCCTCGAGCTCTTCGCCGAGATGCAGGCCCAGGGCTACGTGCGCTTCCGCGTCAACGGCGAGACCTTCGAGTACAACGACCTGCCCAAGCTCAAGAAGACCGAGAAGCACGACATCGATGTCGTCATTGACCGGCTGCGGGCGCGGCCCGACATGCAGCAGCGTCTGGCCGAGAGCTTCGAGAACGCGCTGCGCCTGGCCGAGGGCCGCGCGATCGCACTGGAGATGCACGAGGACGGCAGCGCGAAGGAGCATCTCTTCAATGCCAAGTTCGCCTGCCCGATCTGCCACTACTCGCTGGCCGAACTCGAACCGCGCCTGTTCTCCTTCAACTCGCCCGTGGGCGCCTGCCCGAGCTGCGACGGCCTCGGCCACAGCGAAGTCTTCGATCCGGCGCGCGTGGTCGCCTTTCCCTCCCTGAGCCTGGCGAGCGGCGCCATCAAGGGCTGGGACCGGCGCAACGGCTACTACTTCAGCATGCTGGAGAGCGTGGCCAAGCACTACAAGGTCAACGTCGACACGCCCTTCGAAGACCTGCCCGCCTCGGTGCAGCAGGCCGTGCTGCACGGCTCGGCCGAGGAAGAGATCAAGTTCTCCTACACGATGGAAAGCGGCCAGCAGGCCGGCAGGAAGCTGACGCGCAAGCACCCCTTCGAAGGCGTGATCCCGAACATGGCGCGGCGCTACCGCGAGACCGATTCGGCGATGGTGCGCGAAGACCTCGCGCGCTTTCGCAACATGCAGCCCTGCCCCGATTGCGGCGGCACGCGGCTTCGGCGCGAGGCGCGCAGCGTGTTCCTGCAGGACGACTCCGGCCCCGAGCCGCGGCGCATGGCGATCTTCGAGATCAGCCGTGCCACGCTGCGCGACAGCCTCGCCTACTTCCAGGGCCTGCACCTGCGCGGCGCCAAGGCCGAGATCGCCGACAAGGTGGTGCGCGAGATCGGCCTCAGGCTCAAGTTCCTCAATGACGTGGGCCTCAACTACCTGAGCCTGGACCGCAGCGCCGAGACGCTCTCGGGCGGCGAGGCGCAGCGCATCCGCCTGGCCTCGCAGATCGGCTCCGGCCTCACCGGCGTGATGTACGTGCTCGACGAGCCCAGCATCGGCCTGCACCAGCGCGACAACGACCGGCTGATCGGCACGCTCAGGCATCTGCGCGACATCGGCAACAGCGTGATCGTGGTCGAACACGACGAGGACATGATCCAGGCCGCCGACCACGTGATCGACATGGGCCCCGGCGCCGGCGTGCACGGCGGCCGCGTGATGGCGCAGGGCAGCTATGCCCAGGTCGCGGCGAGTCCCGATTCGCTGACCGGCCAGTACCTGTCGGGCGCGAAGAAGATCGCGGTGCCGAAGCGCCGCACCCCCTGGCTGCCGGCGGTCGCCAAGCCGGCCTTCAACGAGGGCAAGAAGGCCTCGCGCTTTCCGCAGAGCCCGGCGGCCGAACGGCGCGCGGCGCGCGAGGCGGCGCACCTCGCAACGCAGACCGACCTGCAGGAAATCCGCGTAATCGGCGCCACCGGCAACAACCTCCGGGACGTGAACGCCGCCTTCCCGGTCGGCCTCCTGACCTGCGTGACCGGCGTCTCCGGCTCGGGCAAGTCGACGCTGGTCAACGACACGCTCTACAGCGCCGTGGCGCGCACCCTCTACCGCGCCCACGAAGAGCCGGCCGCGCACGAGGCGGTCGAGGGCATCGAGTACTTCGACAAGGTCATCAACGTCGACCAGTCGCCCATCGGCCGCACGCCGCGCAGCAATCCCGCCACCTACACCGGCCTCTTCACGCCGATCCGCGAGCTGATGGCCGAGACCAACACCGCACGCGAGCGTGGCTACGGGCCCGGGCGCTTCAGCTTCAACGTCGCGGGTGGCCGCTGCGAGGCCTGCCAGGGCGACGGCGTGGTCAAGGTCGAGATGCACTTCCTGCCCGACGTCTACGTGCCCTGCGAGGTCTGCCATGGCCAGCGCTACAACCGCGAGACGCTGGAGGTGCAGTACAAAGGCCGCAACATCGCGCAGATCCTCGACATGACGGTCGAGGCCGCGCATGAGTTCCTGAAAGCCGTGCCGACCATCGAACGCAAGCTGCGCACGCTGCTCGACGTCGGCTTGAGCTACATCAAGCTGGGGCAGGCCGCGACCACCTTGTCGGGCGGCGAGGCGCAGCGCGTGAAGCTCGCGCTCGAGCTCAGCAAGCGCGATACCGGCCGCACGCTCTACATCCTCGACGAGCCGACCACCGGGCTGCACTTCGCCGACATCGAGCTGCTGCTCAAGGTGCTGCACCAGCTGCGCGACGCGGGCAACACCATCGTCGTGATCGAGCACAACCTCGATGTCATCAAGACCGCCGACTGGCTGATCGACATGGGGCCCGAGGGCGGCGCGGGCGGCGGCACGGTGGTGGGCGTGGGCACGCCGGAAGCGATTGCCGCGAACGAGGCGAGCCATACAGGGCGCTACCTCAAACGACTGCTCTAGGCGCTGGCAGGGTACAGTCGGCGATGACCGAAATCACTCCTCCTGATCCAGGCCCCGAGGCGCCGGACGAGCTGCAGACGGAGGCATCGGCATTTGCAGCCGCCTGGATCGTCTTCGGCGTGCTCATGCTGCTGGTGCTTCTCGTGCTGGCAGGCGTTCGCCACTTCTTTCCCTGACGAACGCGCCGGGCGAGCGCCCCTCCGTGCGCTATCGCACTGAAAAAGCGGCCCGTTCGGAATACGCTGGCATGCGCCCCCCGGTGCCTGGAGCCATCCCATCGCCCTTTTCATGTTTGCCGCCGAATGCCTCGTTCATGACTACCTGAACGGCCGCACCATGCCGACGCTCGTGCACCGCCGTGTAGTGCGCATCGTCGAAGCACGACTCGTCGACGGCACGCTGCCGGTGCTCGATCACGATCTCTGCAGAGACGTCGACAGCGAGGCCAGCGTCCTGCCACGCGTCATCGAAGCCTCCTGAGAACCAGTGCTTCCGGCGCGGCTGTGTGCGATATCGGACATACTGCGCGCAATGGCCACGCCCCCCGATCCCCGAAAGAACCATCTGCTCGCCATGCTGCCGGACGCCGAGTGGCAGCGCTGGCGTCCGCAACTCGAGTGGGTGGACATGCCGCTCGGCCAGGCGCTCTACGAGTCGGGCAGCACGCTCAGCCACGTGTACTTTCCGACCACCGCCATCGTCTCGCTGCTGTATGTCATGGAGAACGGCTCCTCGGCCGAGATCGCCGTCGTCGGCAACGAGGGGATCGTCGGCATCTCCCTCTTCATGGGGGGCGAATCCACACCCAGCCGCGCCGTGGTGCAAAGCGCGGGCCAGGGTTGGCGGCTGAAGGCGCAGATGATGAAGGACGAGTTCAACCGGGCCGGTCCCGTGCTGCATCTGCTGTTGCGCTACACCCAGGCGCTGATCACGCAGATGGCGCAAACGGCGGTGTGCAACCGGCACCATTCGCTGGACCAGCAGTTGTGCCGCTGGCTGCTGCTGAGCCTCGACCGCCTGCAAGGCAACGAGCTCGTGATGACGCAGGAGCTGATCGCCAACATGCTCGGCGTGCGCCGCGAAGGCGTGACCGAGGGCGCCCTCAAGTTGCAGAAGGCGGGGTTGATCCGGTATGCGCGCGGCCGCATCACGGTGCTGGACCGCGAAGGACTGGAGAAGCGCACCTGCGAGTGCTACGCCGTGGTCAAGAAGGAGTACGACCGGCTGCTTCCGGAGCGGTTGGCGACCTGATCCCGCGGCTGCTCCGTGCGCTGGCAGACAGTCGTGCCGCGGCGCGGCGCGCAGACTGTGTGTTGCCTCAACGCACCGGGGAGCCCGTTGGCCGCCGTCGAAAACCACCTCATCGAGCTGCTTTCCCGCAGCGACCGCCAGAGTCTGCTCGCCATCTGCGAGTCGGTCCAGCTGGTGCTGGCCGAGGTGATGTGCGAGCCCGGCGAGCCGACCCGGCATGTCTACTTCCCTGTCGATGGCTTCATTTCGCTGATCGCGCGGATCGACGGCCAGCCGGGCCTGGAAGTCGGCATGGTGGGCCGCGAAGGCATGCTGGGGACGCAACTGGCCCTGGGCGTGGCGACGACGCCCCTGCATGCGGTGGTTCAGGGCCGGGGCGCTGCATGGCGCATCGCCGCGTCCGACTTCCGGCGCGAACTGGCGCGCAGCCCGGGCCTGCAGCGTGGTCTCCACCACTACATCCCCGTCCTGATGTCCCAGCTGGCCGATTCGGCCGCATGCCTTCGCTTTCACCTGATCGGCCCGCGCCTGGCGCGCTGGCTGTTGATGAGCCCAGGACCGCGTCCATTCGGACAGCTTCCGCGTGACGCAGGAGTTCCTGGCCTACATCTGGGCGTGCGCCGCGTCGGCATCACGGAAGCTGCCGGCGCCTTGCAGCGTGACGGTTTGATCCGATACAGCCGTGGCGAACTGAAGGTGCTGGACCGCCCCCGGCTCGAGGCGATGGCCTGTGCGTGCTACGCCGCCGACAAGAGGGCCTACGCCGAGTTGATCTGAATTGTGCGGTCGCGAACAGACGGGACGCACCCGATCGCCTACAAGGGGGCATGGACCATGACCTCGCTTCCAGACGCCTTCCGTACCACGGATGGGAGGTGCGCAGCCGCCTCACCCATGCTTCCCTGGAGGGCACCGTGGCGGCCAGTGCGGACCTCTTCGTCGGCGACGTTTGCATGTGCCACCTCGTGTCGTGCAAGCAATTTGCCCACGGAGGCGATGCCATCAGCGCGATCGAGCGCAAGGCCACCCTTTGGATCGATGACCGCGCAACGCATTCCAGGAGCCGCGATGTCGCAGCCGCCCTTCTTTCATGAGGCTTCCGGCACCGTGCGCTTCTGGGTCGAGGTCGAGGGACAGTTCGTCGGCGCCAGCGTCGGCAAGGAAACCTTGCACTACCGCTATCGGTCGACCGCCACCGACGACGAAGCACTGGACACCTATGCGCTTCACGCGCAGGACATCGATGACGCCGTGCGGCGCCGCGTCGCACAAGGTTCCACCGAACCGGTGATGCTGCGCGAGTTCGATCTGCGCCAGGACGCTCCGCGCCCCTGAGGCTCGGCCAGCCGTCATGACCTGCGAGGTCATCGACGCCGCGCGCCCGCTCTGAGACATTGGATGCAAGCCGGAACCGAGGTGGTTCCGGCAGCAACCAGGCCGAACTTCAAAGGCCGCGAAAGAGCACCATGACCTCAGGTTTCGACATCCTCCCCCTCGCCGTCGCGCTTCTCATCGGCATCGCAGCCGTGGGTTCCTGCATCGGCATCGGCATCGTCGGGTCGAAGCTGCTGGAAGGCACGGCACGGCAGCCGGAGCTCAAGGACACGCTGCAGACCCTGTTCTTCCTGATCGCCGGCGTGACCGACGGTGCGTTCATCATCGCCACCGGCATCGGCCTCTGGTTCGCCACGGCCAATCCGTTCGGGGGTTGAGGGCGCGGGCCACAATGCCCAACCATGCAAACCCTCACGCTGCGCCAGTTCGCCCTGCTCGTTCCGCTGACGCTGGCGTGGGGCCTCAACTGGCCGGTGATGAAGCTGGGCGTGGCCGACTACCCGCCGTTGGCCTTTCGCACCCTTTCGCTCTGGCTCGGCCTGCCCGTGCTCGGGCTCGCACTGGTCGCGATGAAGGTGCCGTTCCGCGTGCCGCGGCGCGATTGGCCCGAACTGCTGTGGTTGGCGGCCACCAACATGTTCGTCTGGCACGCCTGCATCATCCTGGCGGTGAAGGCGCTGTCCAGCGGGCGCGCCGCGATCCTGGGCTACACGATGCCGGTGTTCTCGGCCGTGATCGGCGCGCTGCTGTTCAGCGCGGTGCTGACGCGTCGCGGCTGGCTCGGCGTGAGCGCCTGCACGCTGGGCGTAGCGCTCTTGCTCTGGCACGAGTTCACCCATCTCGCGGGGCGCCCGGGCTACGTCGCACTGGCCTTGATGGCCGCGGCCACCTGGGCGCTGGGCACGCAGCTGCTGCGGCACACGCGCATCGCGCTGCCCACGCTCACGCTCTCGTTCTGGATGACCGCGCTCACCGCCGTCGTGATGACGCTGTTGTCGCTGCTGTTCGAGCGCCCGCAATGGCGGCCGCCCGGTGACGCCACGTGGGCCGCGATCGCCTACAACGCGGTGCTGATCTTCGGCTTCGCGCACGCCGCCTGGTTCTACCTCGCCCGCGGGCTGCCGCCGGTGGCGTCCACGCTCAGCGTCATGCTGATCCCGGTGCTCGGCGTGTTCAGCGGCGCGCTGTGGCTGGGCGAGACCGTGTACTGGCAGGACTGGACGGCGGTCGTGCTGATGATGATCGCCATCGCCTCGGTGCTGTGGCCGGCGCGCGCCGACCCCGCGCTCAAGCGGCCTTGAGCTCGACTTCGCGGCGAGCCCGCGCCGGCACTGCCGCGGCCTGACGCGCGGCTCCCTCGCTGCGCAATGCCTCCCACAGCGCGGTATCGCCGGCCCGGCGCGCGGCCTCCATCGCGGTGAGGTAGATCAGGCTGCGCTGCGCCTGGCTGCCGCCGAAGCCGTGGGCGACGGGGAGCAGCGGCAGCAGCAGTTGCGCGCAGTGGCCGTAGCGGCCTTCGCCGAAGGCCATGACAGCCTCGCAGACGGTGCCCGCCTCGCGCCACCACGGCGCGGGCGCCGTGTGCGGCACGGCGGCCATCGCGCGCTGCCCCGCCTCCACCTGCACGGGCTCGCCGCCGCCGACCAGCGCCAGCATTGCATGCACGTCGTTGAAGACCGACCAGCCCCAGGCGGCCTGGTCGCGCCAGCGCGGCGCCAGCGCCTGCCAACGCCCGGCCACATCGACACCGCGCAGCCCAAGCCGCCACAGCAGCGCACTCGCATCGACCAGGTCCAGCGCCATCGAGGCTGGCCCCGGCGCGATCGCGCGGTCGTAGAGCGCCAGCGCGGAGGTGTGATCGTCGTTGCGCAGGTGCTGCAGCGCCAGATGCCAGTGGTTGTGCACCGCAAGCGCGTTGTTCTGCTGCCAGAACGAGGTGTCGGTCGTGAGCCACCGGATGCCTTCGGCCACGCGGCCCTGCATCTCGTAGACATGGGCCACGGCATGCACGGCCCACGCGTCCTGCGGATTGCGCGCCAGCGCCTCCATGCCCAGCGCCTCGGCGCGCGCGTATTCGTTGCACTCCTCGAGGCCGAAGGCATGCATGCCCAACACGTAGCCGTAGCCGGCGTCGTCGGCGCTCCATTGATCCAGCGCACGGCCGATGCGATCGCGCAGCATGGTCGACTGGCCCAGCACCAGGTCCGCCATGTGCGTGAGCTGCAGCGCGAACAGGTCGCGCGGATGGTCGATCAGGTGGCGATCGAGCAGGCGGTTGGCGCGGCCCATGTCGCCGTCGGCCCAGACCTGCAGCGCGGCCTGGAAGGAGCGTTCGCGCTCGTTCGGCCGGTGCCGGCTCGCTGTGGCGGCAGCCAGGCTCGCGCGCGCGGCCGGCAGCACCTGGCCGTCAATGGCACTGAGCATGAAGCCGGCCATCAGCAGGTGGCCGGAAATGAAGTCGGGGTCGTGCTCCAGCGCCGGCTGCAGCACCGCGACCGGATCCAGCCGCAGGCTGTTGAAAAGGTCGAGCGCCTGCTCGTAGGCGGCGACGGAGGCCGCCTGGTCGGTGGAAAGCGCCAGGCCGCGCGCATCGTGGTGGGTCATGGTGGCTCCTTGTACGAAAGACGCAAGAAGCGTAAGTTCGCCGGGCAGAAACTCCCCCAGCGATTCCCGCAATAAGGCTGACGATTCCGCCAATCGATGAGCTCCGCAGTCGCTTCCTCCTCCGGCGATCGTCCCGTGATCGCCATCCTCGTCACCGCCGAGAGCGCAGCCTCGGTGGTCTACGGCATGTTCGACCTGCTCAAATGCGCAGGCCGCGATTGGCCGATGGTGGTCGACGGCCAGCTGGGCGCCGAGCTGCTCGAACCCGTGCTGGTCGCCGCCAGGCCGGGCATCGTGCGTGCCGCCAACGGCGTGCCCATCGAGGCTCACCGCAGCTTCGACGAGCTCGCCGCGCCGGCCGTGGTCTGCGTGCCGGAACTCATGATCTCGCCCTACGGGCCGCTCGACGGCCTGTTCGCCCGGGAGGTCGCGTGGATCCAGCGCTGCCACGCCGCGGGCTCGCTGCTCGCCGCCTCCTGCTCGGGCGCCATGTTGCTCGGCGAAGCCGGCCTGCTCGACGACGAGGACGCCACCACGCACTGGGCCTTCTGCGAGGTGCTGCAGCGCCGCTACCCGCTCGCACGGGTGCGGCCGCATTGCGCGCTGATCGCCTCCGGCGAGGGCCAGCGCCTGGTGATGGCCGGCGGCGGCAGCTCATGGATGGACCTGGCGCTCTACCTGATCGCGCGCTTTGTCGGCATCGAGGCCGCGATGCAGGTCGCCAAGCTCAACCTGATCGACTGGCACCACGTGGGCCAGCAGCCCTTCGCGCGCGTGGCGAGCACGCGGCAGGCGGAAGACGCGGTCATCGGCCGCTGCCAAAGCTGGATTGGCGACCACTATGCGCAAGCCGCGCCGGTGGCCGCGATGGCCGCTCAGAGCGGGCTGGCGGAGCGCTCGTTCCAGCGCCGCTTCAAGCTCGCGACCGGCATGACGCCGATGGAATACGTGCAGACCCTGCGCATCGAGGAAGCCAAGCACCTGCTCGAGACCACGGAAGACCCGGTAGAGGCGATTGCGGGCGAGGTGGGCTACGACGACGCGGCCTTCTTCAGCCGCATGTTCCGCCGTGCGGTGAGCCTGAGCCCGGGACAGTACCGGCGGCGCTTCGGCGGCCTGCGCGCGGCGCTGGCCGGGACCGGGCGCTGAACGCCAGGTCCGGCGTCAGATAGGCGCCGCGCCGCCGCTGCTCGACCACGGGCTTCCCTCGGGCAGCACGCGCAGCATGCCTTCCTGCGCCGTCGAGGCCACCAGCCGCCCGTCGCGCGTGAACAGGCTGCCGCGGCACAGGCCGCGCGCGCCACTGGCGCTCGGCGAATCGAGCACGTAGAGCAGCCAGTCGTCCATGCGGAAATCGCGGTGGAACCACATCGCATGGTCGAGGCTGGCGGGGCGCACCCTGCCGCTCATGAAGCTCAGGCCGTGCGGCAGCATGGCGGCGCGCAACAGGCCGTGGTCGGAGGCGTAGGCCAGGAGCGCGCGGTGCACGACCGGGTCGTCGGGCAGCGGCGCGATCGCGCGCAGCCAGAGCGCTGTGTGCGGTGGGCGCGGCGCGGGCGTGAGCAGGTCGTCGGGATCGACGCGGCGGTACTCGATGCCATGAGGCGCCAGGGCGTTGTTGCGCCAGCGCTCGGGCAGCCGCTCGCCGAGCGCGCGGCGCTGTTCCAGTTCGCTCTGCAAGCCTTCCGGCCCGCCCGCTTCGGGCATCGCGAGCTGGTGCTCGATGCCCTGGTCCGCCGTCTGGAAGGAGGCCGACATCTCGAAGATGATGCGCTCGCGCTGGCGCGCCACCACGTGCCGCGTGGTGAAGCTGCGGCCGTCCCGGACACGATCGACCGCGTACTCGATCGGTGCATGCTCGCCCGGCAACAGGAAGTAGGCATGCATCGAGTGCACCGGCCGGTCGGCGGCCACCGTGCGGCTTGCCGCGACCAGCGCCTGGCCGAGCACCTGGCCGCCGAACACGGCCGGGGTGCCGATGTCCTCGCTCTGGGCCCTGAAGCGGTCATCGCCCAGGGGTTCGAGGTGCATCAGGTCGACGAGCTGGTTGACGAGGCGGGCGGCGGTGGCGGGATCGGTCATCCGGCGAAGATAGCAAAGAGGATGCCGCGGCGCTGTCCCGCCGGCGGCTTGCTGCTATCGATCGAGCTCGGCGCCGTCGGCGACCAGCTTCTTCTGCAGCGCCGGCACATCGACCGTCGCAAAGCTGCCGCTGCCCAGCGAAGCCGCCGCCGTCCCCGCGGCCTGCCCCATGACGAAGCAGCCGCCGCTGGCCCGCGCGGCCGACTGGCCCTCGTGCGTCATCGAGGCGCAGCGTCCGGCCACCAGCAGGTTGTCGACGCGGCGCGGCACCAGCATGCGCCAGGGCAGCTGGTTGTAGGTGCGCGTTTCGTCGCGCGGGAAGGCCCATTCGATCTTGCCGGCGGCATGCATTTCCATCGGCCAGGCGTTGATGCCGATGCTGTCGTCGAAGCGCGCCGAAGACAGGATGTCTTCGCCGGTGAGCGCATAGAGCCCCTCGATGCGCCGCGTCTCGCGGATGCCGACCTGCGGCGCGATCTCGACGATGGCCGATTGCTCGAAGCCCGGCACTTCGGCCTTCAGGAAGCGGAAGTACTCGCCGATCTGGCGCCGGCCCTCGACCTCGCCGTCGCTGAGCTCGCGCGCGTCCACGCCGTTCATGGCGTCGCCGCGGGCGTTGCGGATCTGCGTGACATTGGCGCGCCATTCGCGCGGGTCGATCTGCGGCCTGAGGATCGCGCCTTCGCGCGGGAAGCGATAGGCCTCGGGGTCGCGCTCGCGCGCCTTCGCCATCAGGTCGTTGATGGCCTTGAACTCGCCCACCGCGGCCAGCGCGCGCGGCGCATCCACATGGCCGACGCGGAACATGGTGGACGGAAAGAGACCGCTGCCACGGCCGTCGCCGACGGCGAAGGGTACGCCCGCGAAGACCGCGACATCGGCATCGCCGCTGCCGTCGACGAAGGCATTGGCGCGGATCGCCTGCCGGCCCGACTTGGTCTCGACCACCAGCGCGGCGATGCGCGGGCCTTCCATCACCACGGCCGCGGCCCAGGCGTGGAACAGCAGCTCGACACCGGCATCGAGCAGCAGCCGGTCGGCCGCGCACTTGTAGATCGAGGTGTCGTAGGAGCGCACGCGGATGCGGCCCTGCATGCCGTCCTGCGGCTTGTTGAGCCCGCCCATTGCATCGATGCGTGCGAGCAGCTCGTCGACCACGCCGTGCACCAGCTGCGTCATCTCGCCACCGCGCTTGCCGTAGAGGCCCGCGAAGTTGGTCACGCCGCCGGCGGTGCCCATGCCGCCGAGGAAGCCGTAGCGTTCCACCAGCAGCGTGCGCGCGCCATGGCGCGCGGCGCTGACGCTGGCCGCGATGCCGGCCGGACCGCCGCCGACCACGACCACGTCGTATTCGCCGAAGACCGGCAGGCTGCGCGCAGGCTCGATGATGGAAGCGCTCATTGCAGCTTGATGTTGTTGGTCGAAATGATCTTCGTCATGATCGCCGCCTCTTCCTTCACGCGCGTGCGCATGCCGTCGGGCGAGGTGCCGACCGCCTGCCAGCCCTGCTCGAACAGCTTCTGCCGCACTTCGGGCGTCTTCATGATGACGGCGAGCTCGCGCGTGATGCGCTCCTGCGCGGCCTTGGACAGGTTGGCCGGGCCGAGCAGCGCGGTCCACACCTCGAGATTGAAGTCCTTCACGCCGGCATCGGCCAGCGGCGCCAGCTCGGGCACCAGCGTGCTGCGCCCGCTCGTGATGCCGATCGCCTTGACCTTGCCGGCCTTGACCTGGGGCATGGCCACGCCGGGCGGGATCAGCGCCATCTGGATCTGGTTGCCGATCAGGTCGGTCATGACCTGCGGATTGCCCTGGTAGGGCACATGCACCGCCTTCAGGCCCGGCACGCGCCCCTTGAGCAGCTCCATGCCCAGGTGGCCCACCGAGCCCACGCCCACGGAACCGTAGCTCCACTTGTCCTCGCTCTTGCGCGCCGCGTCGACGAAGGCGGCGCCGCTGGGCAGGCTGTTCTGCGCCACCAGCACCAGCGGCGCAGTGGTGAGCAGCGAGAGGTAGGTGAAGTCCTTGGCCGGGTCGTAGGGCAGCCTGGAGTAGAGCATCTTCGACGAGGTCAGGTTGCCGTTGATGACCACGCCGAGGGTGTGATCGTCGGTCGCCTTGGCCACCTGGTCGGCCGCGATGTTGCCCGAGGCGCCCGGCTTGTTGTCGACCACCACCGGCTGGCCAAGCGCCTTGGCCAGCGGTTCGGCGATGGTGCGCGCCGCGATATCGGGCGTCGAGCCGCCGGGGAAGCCCACGATCAGGCGGATCGGCTTGGTGGGCCAGGCGCCGTTCTGCGCCGCGGCGGCCAGCGGCAGCGCACAGGCGGCGATCAAAAGAGCTCTCTTGGAAAACTGCATGGGAAGTGAAGCGGGAATGGAAAGAGAAGCGAAGGATAAAGCCGACCTGTGACCAAGCGTTACTCGAGGCTGATATTGCCCCGGCGAACCAGTTCCCCATAGACCTTGGACTTGGCCTCGGCCTGCCGCTGGATCTCCTCGGGCGACCAGGCCAGCGGCTCGAAGGCAAAGGTGTCGAAGCGCGCGCGGATCTCGGGGTCGGCGATGACCTTGGCGACGTCGGCATTGATCTTCGCCTTGACCGCCGGCGATACGCCCTTGGGCGTGAGCAGCGAGACGAAAGAGCTCACCTGCAGGCTCGCCGGGCCGCCGGCCTCGGCCATGGTGGGCACATCGGGCATCTGCGGAATGCGCTGGGGCGCCGCGATCGCGATGTAGCGCAGCTTGCCGGCCTTGTACACGCCCTGGCTGGAGGGGATGGTGGCGAAGCTCCACGGCACATCGCCCGAGCCCACGTTGGCGTAGAGCTGCGAGACCTCGCGGTAGGGTACATGCTGCATGTGCACCCCGGTCAGGGACTCCAGCTGCTGCGCGCCCAGGTGGCCGGCGCTGCCGACGCCCCAGGAACCGTAGCTCAGCGGGTTGGACTTGGCGGCAGCGACCAGGTCGCTCATGTTCTTCCACTTCGAGTCGCTGGACACGGCGACGAAGAAGGGCGTGCGGAACAGCGAGGCCACCGGGTCGAAATGCTGCAGCGTCACGAAGTTGCGCGACTTGTACAGATGCGGCAGCGCGGCGACATGCTCGCTGTCGAGCTGCAGCAGCGTGTAGCCGTCGGGCGCGGCGCGCCGGGCCTGGTCGATGGCGATGAAGCCGCCGCCGCCGGGTCTGTTGTCCACCACCACGCGCTGGTTCCAGAGCCGCCCCAGCTTGTCGGAGATCAGGCGCAGCACGGCGTCGGGCCCGCTGCCGGCGGCAAAGGGGGTGACCAGGGTGACGGGCTTGCTCGGGTAGTCGGCGGCCGATTGCGCCGCGGCGCCGAAGCTGAAGAAGGCGGCGAGGCCGGCGATCAGCAGGAGGGTGGGTTTCATGCAGTTTGTCTCCGTGGTGTGTCGTTGAAATAAGGCGGGTTGTCTCAGGCCGCGGTGCGCGGCGCGTCGGCCAGGCACTTGGCCGGGCTCCATGCGTAAAGCCATTCGACTGCGTCGTAGAAGCGCTCGGGGGTGCGGCCGATCCAGAGGCTGTTGCGTACCAGCCGCTCAATGCCCTTGGCGTGGTAGAGCCGGCCCATCTCGCGCACCGACAGCACGACGCGCGCGGTGCGCGCCACGCGTGCCGACGCATAGAGTTGGAACGCGGCGGGCAGGTCGAACTCGCAGGCCTCGACGGCCGCGCCCAGCGTCACCGCATCTTCGAGCGCCATGCAGGCGCCCTGCGCGAGGTACTGCATCATCGGATGGGCCGCATCGCCCAAGAGCGTGGCCGGGCCTTCGCTCCAGTTCGCGACCGGATCGCGGTCGGCGGTGCTCCAGCGACGCCACGAGCTGGGCCGGTCCAGCAGCTGGCGCGGGCGCGCGTGCACGCCTTCGAAGTAGGACAGCACTTCCTTCCTGCTGCCTTCGGTCACGCCCCACTCTTCCTGCTCGCGGCTGTGGAAGGTCACGACCAGGTTGTACTGCTCGCCGTGACGCAACGGGTAGTGCACCAGGTGGCAATTGGGGCCGGCCCACACCACCGGCGCGTTCCAGCGCAGGTCTTCGGGCATGTCGGCGGCCGGCACCACCGCGCGGTAGACCACGTGGCCCGAGACGCGCGGCGCATCGCCGATGAGCCTGGCGCGCACCACCGACTTGACGCCGTCGCAGCCGACGATCGCATCGGCCTGGAAGCGCCGGCCGTCGCGCGTGACCGCCGTCACGCCGCTGCTGCCGATATCGAGATGCTCCACCTGCGCCGAGGTGTGGAAGCGGATCAGCGGATGCTCCCTGACCGCCTCGTGGATCGCGCCGTGCAGGTCGGCGCGGTGGCTCACCGCATACGGATTGCGAAAGCGCGCGCGGAAGGCCTCGCCCACCGGCACCGAGGCCACCTCGCTGCAATCGACCGCATCCATCATCACCAGCCGGTCGGTGAAGACCGAGCCCCGCCGCACCGCCTCGCCGACGCCCAGCGCATCGAGCGCCGCGAAGGCATTGGGGCCGAGCTGCAGGCCGGCGCCGATCTCTCCGATGGCGGCGCTCTGCTCCAGCAGGTCGATCGAGATCCCCAGCCGCGCCAGTGCCAGCGCCGCGGCCATGCCGCCGATGCCGCCGCCGACCAGCAGCACGGAGGGCTTGTCTTGTCGTGGGGTGCCCATGATGTCTGTCTCCCTGTTGTGCTTGCGAACTCAGCCGATGCGAACTGAGATCGACTCCAGGCCGTCGATGCGCACCTGCATGGTCTGCCCGCGCTGCACCGCGCCCACGCCTTCGGGCGTGCCGGTGAAGATCAGGTCGCCGGGCTGCAACGCGAACAAGGTCGAGAGGTTCGCGATGACCTCGTTCACCGACCAGATCAGGTTGCGGATGTCGCTCTTCTGGCGCGTTTCGCCGTTCACTTCGAGCACGATCGCGCCGGACGTGATCTCGCCGGCTTCCTCGCGACGGCGCACCACGCCGACCGGCGCCGAGAAGTCGAAGGCCTTGCCGATCTCCCAGGGCCGGCCCTGCTCGCGCATCTTCATCTGCAGGTCGCGGCGCGTCATGTCGAGGCCGACCGCGTAGCCGTAGATGTGCGCAGCCGCGTCCTCGACCGCGATGTCGCGGCCGCCCTCGCCGATCAGCACCACCAGCTCGGCTTCGTAGTGGTAGTTGGCGGTCTGGCCCGGATAGGGAATGCCCACCGTCTCGCCGGCAGGCACCGGAACGATCGACGCATCGTCGTTCGGCTTGCAGAAGAAGAAGGGCGGTTCGCGGTCGGGGTCGAAGCCCATCTCGCGCGCATGTGCCGCGTAGTTGCGGCCCACGCAGTAGACGCGGCGCACGGGGAACAGGTCGGTCGAGCCTGCGACAGGGAGGCCGACGACGGCCGGGGGAGTGACGACGAAAGACATGAAGGCTCCTGCCGCAGCGCGGCGCATGTGGGTCAAGAAAAAACAGGCTGCCGCCAAGCAGCCGCGAATCAGGCGTTCTCGAGAAAGGCTTCGCGCAGCACACCCATCGCCTGCTGCACCGGGCGATCGGAGAAGCTGAACAGCACCACCTCATCGCTCGCGGAGAGGCGCAGCGGCGCCCACGAAGGCACGACGAAGGTGTCGCGCGGTCCGAAGTCGAAGCGCTGGCCGCCGATCTCGGCCGTTCCGCGGCCCTCGACCACGCTGTAGACCGCGCCATCGGTCGCGCGGTGCGTCCTGCCGGCAAAACCCTTGGGCAGCAGTTGGAGGTTGGTTCCGATGGTCGGCATCGGCGCGCCGCCGGTCAGCGGGTTGATGTAGCGCAGCTTGTGGCCCAGCCAGGCATCGGGCGCTTCCTGCTTCTGCAGTTGCGCCAGCGCCTCGCGGCTGCGCACATAGGGGTAGTTGAAGATCGGCGAGGTGGGCGTGCTGTGGTCGTGGCGCACCGGCACCATGTTGTGGCCGAAGCGCGCCAGGCTGTGCCCCTCGGGCCGCGCGACATGCTGCACCTTGGCATCGTCGTTCTCGGCGAAGCCGGCATCGAAGAAGCGCAGCATCGGGATGTCGAGCCCGTCGAGCCACACCACCGGCTCGGCCACGCCTTCGATGCCCTCGTTGCCGTGGTCGTGCCAGGCCCACGAGGGCGTGATGATGAAGTCGCCCGGGTACATGGTGGTGCGCTCGCCGCCCACCGTGGTGTAGGCGCCCTTGCCGTCGACGATGAAGCGCAGCGCCGACTGCACGTGCCGGTGCGAGGGCGCGACCTCTCCCGGCATGATGAGCTGCAGCCCGGCATAGAGCGATTGCGTGATCGACGAGCGGCCCGGGATTGCCGGGTTCTCCAGCACCAGCACCCGGCGCACCGCCTCTTCGGCCGTGATGAGCGCGGCCGATTCCATCAGCAGCGGGCGGATCTCGTCGTAGCGCCACAGCGCCGGCACGCAGGGCGTCTGCGGCTCGCGCGGCACTAGGGCGTGCAGCGATTCCCACAACGGCGTGAGGTGCAGCGGGCGGATGCGCTCGTAGTAGTCGCGGCGCTCGGCGGCGTCGGCGCGCGCGGCCTGGGGGGCGGTGCTCATTTGTGGCATGTCTCCGGGGGAATGACCGCATTGTTCGCCCGTACCACTATTTGTTCAAGACGCACAGCCAATACCTGGAATCCGATTTTTCGATAATGGTCGCTGCATCCCACCCGAGGAATCCCATGTCCAAGCTCGATCTCGAATGGCTCGCGGTCTTCGACGAGGTCTACAAGACCGGCAGCGTCTCGAAGGCGGCCGAGCGCCTCGACATGGCGCAGGCCGCGGCCAGCACCATGCTCAACAAGCTGCGCGCGCATTTCGACGACCGGCTGTTCGCGCGCACCGCGCAGGGCATGCAGCCCACGCCCTACGCCCAGCGCATCTACACCCACGTGCGGGAGGCGCTCGCCCAGCTCGAGCAGGCGCGCGGCAGCCGCGCGAGCTTCGACCCCGGCGCGGCGAGCCGCAACTTCCGCATCTGCATGACCGACATCAGCGAGGTGGTGCTGCTGCCCGGGCTGCTCGATCACCTGCGCCGCACGGCGCCCGGCGTGCACATCGAGACCGAGATCATCTCGACCGCGAGCGGCCGTCGGCTGGAGGACGGCGAGGTTGACCTGGCGGTGGGCTTTATGCCGCAGCTCGATGCCGGCTTCTACCAGCAGACGCTCTTCATGCAGAACTTCGTCTGCCTGGCGGCGCGGAACCATCCGCGCATCGGCGAGCGGCTCACGAGGAAACGCTTCGAGGCCGAGGCGCACGCGGTGATCTCGTCCTCCGGCACCGGCCATGCGATCGTCGACAAGACCATCGCGCGCCTGGGCCTGGCGCGCAACGTGGTCGTTCGGCTGTCGAGCTTTCTCAGCGTGGCGCGCATCGTGGCCCACACCGAGCTGATTGTGATCGTGCCGCGCATCCTCGGCGAGGTGCTGGCCACGCAGGAGCCGGTGAAGCTGCTGGAGCCGCCTTTCGCGCTGCCTTCCTATGCGGTCAAGCAGCACTGGCACGAGCGCTTCCATGCGGATCCTGGCAATGCGTGGCTCAGGCGCACCGTGGCCCAACTTTTCGCCCCCCAAACCCACCAGGCGCTTCCATAATCGCCGCGGGCGCCCCACGACATCAACTTATCGCCCAGGCAATCATGAGCTCCATCACCCTGCGTTTTCTGGCCGAACCCAGCACCGTCAATTTCGGCGGCAAGGTCCACGGCGGCACCGTCATGAAGTGGATCGACGAGGCCGGCTACGCCTGCGCGACCAGCTGGTCCAAGCGCTACTGCGTGACGGTGTTCATCGGCAGCATCCGCTTCCACCGGCCGATCATGATCGGCGACCTGGTCGAGGTCGAGGCGCGCCTGGCCTACACCGGCAGCAGCAGCATGAACATCTCGGTCGAGGTGCGCAGCGGCGACATGAAGGGCGGCGAGATGCAGAAGACCACCGAGTGCCTGGTCGTCTTCGTCTCGGTCGACTCGCACGGCCGGCCGCTGCCGGTCGACAGCTACACGCCCGAAACGCCGGGCGAGATGGCACTGGCGGAGCGGGCACGCACACACCTCGAGGCTTCGCGCGCCGCTTCGGGCGCCGGCTAGCCGTAAACGCTGCGGCGGCTTACGCCACAGCGGGCGCGCCCTGGCTACACTGCGGCGTGCCGAGGCACGCCGCTTTCGTCCAAGGCACTTTTTCCTCACTCTGCAGGGGCAAGAGATGAACGTTCTGGACAAGTCCGTGGCGACCAGCTCAGTGGACGAGATGGCAACGCTGCTGGATGCGCTGACCCGGTTCCGCAAGGGCGATGCCAAGGTCCGGCTGCCGGCGCACTGGGCCGGGCTTTCCGGCAAGGTCGCCGACGTCTTCAACGACCTGGTCGAGCAGAACGCCGCGCTGGCCGCCGAGCTGGTGCGCCTGCGCCAGGTGGTCGGCAAGGAAGGCAAGCTCAAGCAGCGCGCGGTGCTGGCCGAAAGGCGCGGCTTCTGGGGCGAGTCGGTCGAATGCGTGAATGCGCTGATCGACGATCTCGTGCATCCGACCACCGAAGTCGCGCGCGTGATCGGCGCCGTGGCCCAGGGCGACCTGTCGAAGAGCATGGCGCTGGAAGTCGACGGGCGCGAGCTGGAAGGCGAGTTTCTCCGCACGGCCAAGACCATCAACAAGATGGTGGAGCAGCTGGGCAACTTCTCGGCCGAGGTGACGCGCGTGGCGCGCGAGGTCGGAACCGAGGGCAAGCTCGGCGGCCAGGCCAAGGTGAAGGGCGTGGCCGGCACCTGGAAGGACCTGACCGATTCCGTCAACTCCATGGCGGGCAACCTGACCGACCAGGTGCGCAACATCGCCGACGTGACGACCGCGGTGGCCAAGGGCGACCTGTCGAAGAAGATCGATGTCGACGTCAAGGGCGAATTCCTGACCCTGAAGAACACGATCAACACCATGGTCGACCAGCTGCGCTCCTTCGCATCGGAAGTGACGCGGGTGGCGCGCGAGGTCGGAACGGAAGGCTCCCTGGGCGGGCAGGCGCGGGTCGAAGGCGTCTCGGGCACCTGGAAGGACCTGACCGACTCGGTGAACTCGATGGCCGGCAACCTGACCAGCCAGGTGCGCAACATCGCCGACGTGACCAAGGCGGTGGCGGCCGGCGACCTCTCCAAGAAGATCACGGTCGACGTGAAGGGCGAGATCCTCGAGCTCAAGAACACGGTCAACACCATGGTCGACCAGCTGCGCTCCTTCGCGGCCGAGGTCACGCGCGTGGCGCGCGAAGTGGGCACCGAGGGCAAGCTGGGCGGACAGGCCGACGTGCAGGGCGTGGCCGGCACCTGGAAGGACCTGACCGAGTCGGTCAACTTCATGGCCGGCAACCTGACCTCCCAGGTGCGCAACATCGCCGACGTGACCAAGGCGGTGGCGGCCGGCGACCTCTCCAAGAAGATCACGGTGGACGTGAAGGGCGAAATTTCCGAGCTGAAGAACACCGTCAACACGATGGTCGACCAGCTGCGCTCCTTCGCCGCCGAGGTCACGCGGGTGGCGCTGGAGGTCGGTACCGAGGGCATTCTCGGCGGCCAGGCCGACGTGCAGGGCGTGGCCGGCACCTGGAAGGACCTGACGGACTCGGTCAACCTGATGGCCTCGAACCTGACCAGCCAGGTGCGCAACATCGCCGACGTCACCAAGGCGGTGGCCACCGGCGACCTCTCCAAGAAGATCACCGTCGACGTGAAGGGCGAGATCCTGGAGCTGAAGGCCACCATCAACACGATGGTGGACCAGCTCTCCTCCTTCGCCGCCGAAGTGACGCGGGTGGCGCGCGAGGTCGGCACCGAAGGCCGTCTCGGCGGCCAGGCCCAGGTGCGCGACGTCTCGGGGACCTGGAAGGACCTCACGGACAACGTCAACTCCATGGCCGGCAACCTGACCGGCCAGGTGCGCGGCATCGCGAAGGTGGTGACGGCGGTGGCCAACGGCGATCTGCAGCAGAAGCTGACTGTCGAGGCCAAGGGCGAGATCGCGGCGCTGGCCGAAACCATCAACAGCATGACCGACACGCTCGCCACCTTTGCCGACCAGGTGACGACCGTCGCGCGCGAGGTCGGCGTCGAAGGCAAGCTGGGCGGCCAGGCGAAAGTGCCCGGGGCCGCCGGCACCTGGAAGGGCCTGACCGAGAACGTGAACCAGCTGGCAGCCAACCTGACGACCCAGGTGCGCGCCATCGCGGAGGTGGCCACGGCGGTGACGCAGGGCGACCTGACCCGCTCCATCACCGTGAAGGCCCAGGGCGAGGTCGCGGCGCTGAAGGACACGATCAACGAGATGATCCGCAACCTGAAGGACACGACGCAGAAGAACACCGAGCAGGACTGGCTCAAGACCAACCTCGCCAAGTTCAGCCGCATGCTCCAGGGCCAGAAGGACCTGCTCACGGTGGGGCAGCTGATCCTGTCCGAGTTGGCGCCGGTGGTGGGTGCGCAGCAGGCGGAGTTCTATGTGCTGAGCACCGCCACGGCCACGCCGAAGCTGAAGCTCTTTGCCAGCTATGCCTCCGGCGGCCAGACCTCGCACGGCAAGGAGCTCGAACTGGGCCAGGGCCTGGTCGGCCAGTGCGCGGTCGAGAAGTCGAAGATTCTCCTGACCAACGTGCCGAGCACGGCGTTTCGCATCGTCACGGGCCTGTCCGAAGGCGCGGCCATGGACGTGATCGTGCTGCCGGTGATCTTCGAGGGCGAGGTGCGGGGCGTGCTGGAGCTGGCGTCTCTGGAGCGCTTCAACCCGGCGCACCAGGCCTTCCTGGACCAGTTGACCGAGTCCATCGGCATCGTGATCAACACCATCGCCGCCAACATGCGCACCGAGGACCTGCTGACCCAGTCGCAGTCGCTGGCCGAGGAGCTGCAGAGCCGCCAGCTCGAGCTTCAACAGACCAACGAGGCGCTGCAGGAAAAGGCGCGGCTTCTGGTGCACCAGAACCAGGAGGTGGAACGCAAGAACCAGGAGGTGGAGCAGGCACGCCAGGCGCTGGAGGAAAAGGCGGAGCAGCTCGCGCTCACCTCCAAGTACAAGTCCGAGTTCCTGGCCAACATGTCGCACGAGCTGCGCACGCCGCTCAACAGCCTGCTGATCCTGTCGGACCAGTTGTGCAAGAACAGCGAGGGCAACCTGACGGCCAGGCAGGTGGAGTTCGCGAAGACCATCCACCTCTCGGGCAACGACCTGCTGATGCTGATCAACGACATCCTGGACCTGTCGAAGATCGAATCCGGAACGGTCGCGGTGGAGGTCAGCGAGCTGCGGCTGGACGACCTGCAGCGCTCGGTCGAGCGCAGCTTCCGCCACGTCGCCGAGGCCAAGCACGTCGGCTTCCACATCCAGGCGTCGGGGCCGCTGCCGGACACGATCGTGACCGATGCCAAGCGCCTGCAACAGATCATCAAGAACCTGCTGTCGAATGCGTTCAAGTTCACCCACCAGGGTTCGGTCGCGCTGACGGTCGAGGTCGCGGACAGCGGCTGGTCGCGCGACAACGAGGAGCTCAACCGCGCCGGCCAGGTCATGGCCTTCGCCGTGTCCGATACCGGCATCGGGATTTCGGCCGACAAGCAGCAGATCGTGTTCGAGGCCTTCCAGCAGGCGGACGGTTCGACCTCCAGAAAATACGGCGGCACCGGCCTCGGCCTCGCGATCAGCCGCGAGCTGGCGCGACTTCTGGGCGGCGAGATCCGCCTGGTGAGCACGCCCGCGCAAGGCAGCACCTTCACGCTGTACCTGCCGCAGAACTACGGCTCGTCGCGCGGCGCCCGGCTCGGCCGCACGGCCGCGGCCGGGGCGGATCTTTCCCGCCGTGCCGCACGCAGCCGGGCAGCGGAACTGCGGCCCGATTTGGAGAAGCCGGCGCGGCGCATCGTTGCCGCAGGGGCCAAGCCCGACCCAGCCGCCGAACGCGGCGATGCAGCCGACGTGCTCCCGTCGCTCAACATCGCAGAGGACGACCGCGACAGCATTCTTTCCGGGGACAAGGTGCTGCTGATCGTCGAGAACGACCTCGCCTTCTCCAAGATGCTGCTGCAGGCCGGGCGCAAGAGCGGCTTCAAGGGACTGGTCAGTCCCAGCGGCGCCGGCGCATTGGCGCTCGCGCGCGACTACCGCCCGGGGCTCATCACACTCGACATCTTCCTGCCCGACATGGAGGGCTGGCGCATCCTCGAGCGCCTGAAGGCCGACCTCGCGACGCGGCACATCCCGGTCTGCGTGGTCTCGACGGACGACTCGCGGGAGCGAGCCCTGAACTCCGGCGCCGTCGGCTTTCTCGCCAAGCCGCTGCAATCGATCGACGAAATCGACGCCGCGCTCGGCCATCTCTACGGCTTCGTTCAGGCGGACGCCAGGAAGCTGGTCGTCGCCATGCGCGCCTCGTCCCTGCGCGAGCGCTATCTCGCGGCGCTGGCCGGCAGCGAGATCGACATCGTGGTCGCGGAGACGGCCGAGGCCGCCAGGGGCGCACTGGCGCGCAACGACGTGGACTGCCTCGTGACCGACGGCACGCTGGCCGGCTTCGGCCGCGCGGATACGGCCGAGTTCGCCGAAGCCCGCCCGGCGACGCGGCAATTGCCGATCGTCCTGTACAGCGCGGCCCCGGGCGGCCGCGTGCCGGGATGGGAGCCGGGCCACGGCGGCTCGGCGATGCGCGTCGCGGATTCGCCGGAGCGGCTGATCGACGCGACGGCCTTCTTCCTGCATCGGAGCCTGGCTTCGATGTCCCAGCAGGAGCGAAGAGCAGTCGAAGCGGTCAACGCCGGCGCCGGCACGCTGGCCGGCAAGAAGGTGCTGATCGTCGACGACGACATGCGCAACATCTTTGCGCTGGCGACCATCCTCGACGCGCAGGGGATGTCCATAGTGTCCGCAGAGAACGGCCGCGACGCGATCCGGCTGGTGCAGGAGGACGCCGGCATCGACATCGTCCTCATGGACATCATGATGCCGGAGATGGATGGCATGCAGACGATGCGCGAACTGCGCCGCCTGCCGCGCGGCAAGCAGCTGCCGCTGGTCGCCGTGACGGCGAAGGCCATGAAGGGCGACCGCGAGAAATGCATCGAAGCGGGGGCCTGGGACTACCTGTCGAAGCCGGTGGACACGGCCTATCTGCTGGCCGTTCTGCGGGGATGGCTGTGCAAGTAGACGAGTCGCCTGCACTGCCCGAGGAACGAGGCCCCGACGGGCTGCCGTTCGACGAGAAGGCCGACATACTGGTCGTCGACGATCTGCCCGAGAAGCTGCTGGTTTTCCGCACCGTGCTCGAGGACCTGGGCCAGAACCTGGTGCTGGTGCGCTCCGGCACCGATGCGCTGCGGGAGGTCCTGCAGCGCGAGTTCGCCGTCATCCTGCTCGATGTCAACATGCCCGGCATGGACGGCTTCGAGACGGCGACGCTGATCCGGCTGCATCGGCGCAGCGCCCACACGCCGATCATCTTCATCACCTCCTATGCCGACGAGATGCAGACCGCGCGCGGCTACTCGCTCGGTGCGGTGGACTACATCCTCTCCCCGGTGGTGCCGGAGATCCTGCGCAGCAAGGTGAGCGTCTTCGTCTCGCTGTACCTGATGCGGCGCCAGGTCCGGCGCCAGGCCGATGCGCGGGCCGCGGTGATGGCGGCACAGGCGGCTCGCCGCGTCGCGGAGGAGAACGACAGGCGCTCCGCATTTCTCGCCCATGCCAGCCGTGCGCTCAGCGGATCGCTGGAGATCACGGTCGCGATGAACCAGCTGGTCGAACTGCTGGTGCCAGGCCTGGCGCCGCTCGCCGTGCTGCTGCTGGTCGACCCCGAGCTCGGCGCGGGCGAGGTGCTTGCCGCGGCCGAGCGGCCGGGCCACGCGAGACTTCAATGCTCGGCCGTTGTCGAATCCGCACTCGACCCGGGCATCCGGGCCGCGCTGCGGGCTGCGGCAGACGGCAGGCGGCGAACCGCCGTGACGGAGCAAGCGCTGCAGCCGCTCACTCCCGCATCGTTCGGCCTCGCTCCGGCCGCGGCCGAGCTCCCATTGCTGCGCTCGGCCGCGGCCGTGCCGATGGTCTTCGGGGAACGTGTGCTGGGGGTGGTTCTGGTCGCGTCCGCGAATCCGGACGACCGGAACGCCGGCGCCGAAGCCGGGATGGTCGACGAGCTGGCGGCCCGGGCCGCGACGGCCTTCGAGAATGCGCGCCTCTACCGCATCCTGCAGCGCGAAATCCTCGAGCGGCAGGCGGCGCAGGAAGAGCTGCAGCAGGCCAACCAGCGCAAGGACGAGTTCCTCGCCATGATGTCGCACGAGCTGCGCAATCCGCTGGCGCCCATCCATACCGCCATGGAGGTGATCCGCCGCGTCGCCGCGCCGCAACCCAGGGTCACGTGGGCGCTCGACATCGCCGACCGGCAGCTGCGGCAGATGACGCGCCTGATCGAGGAGCTCCTCGATGTCGCGCGCATCAGCCAGGGCAAGATCGTGCTGAAGCGCGAGACGATGGATCTCAATACCGTGATCGGCCAGGGCGTGGAAACGGTGCAGCCCTTCATCGACAGCCGCCGCCAGGTGCTGAGCGTCGCGATACCCGAAGAGCCGGCATGGCTTCTGGGCGACGTGGCCAGGCTCACGCAGGTGATCGCCAACCTGCTGCACAACGCCTCCAAGTACAGCCCGGAGGGAACCGCCATTGCGCTCGCCTCCTGGTTCGAGGAAGACGACATCGTCGTCTCGGTGCGCGACCAGGGCATCGGCATCGACGAGGAACTGCTGACGCGCATCTTCGACCTCTTCGCGCAAGGCAAGCGCGGCCTCGACCGCGCCCAGGGCGGGCTGGGCGTCGGCCTGACGCTGGCACGGCGCCTGACGGAGATGCACGGCGGCCAGATCGAGGTATTCAGCGAAGGGCGGGACCGGGGCTCCGAGTTCAAGATCCGCTTGCCGCGCGTCGCGGCCGTGCCCGAAGCCGGGCAGAACGCTCCCGTGGTCCCGTCAGCGCCTCGCCTCGAGCCCCAGCGCGTCCTGATCGTCGACGACAACCGCGACGCGGCCGCAGGCATCGCGGCGGTTTTCGAGCTCGAAGGACACAACGTCCACACGGCGGGCGATGGCGAGGAAGCGCTCGCGATCGCAGCGGCACACCGGCCCAGCGTCGTCGTGCTGGACATCGGGCTGCCGCTGCTCGACGGCTACGAGGTCGCGCGCCGGATGCGAAGAATGCCCGAGACCGAAGACGCGCTGCTGATCGCGCTGACCGGCTACGGCCAGAACGAGGACCGCCAGGCCGCGCTCGGTGCCGGCTTCGACCATCACTTCGTCAAGCCCGCGGAGCCGAATGCGCTCCTGGCCTGCATCCATCAGTGGTTGTTCGAGCGGCGCGCCAGCGAAAGGCGCACGGTATCGCCCTCCAGCGCCACGAGATAGCCCAGGTCTTCGGCCAGCAGCTGCAGCGCGACAGCATCGATCGCCAGCTTGCGCGGCGCTCGGTGCGGATCCGCAGGCTCCGTGAGGTCCGACGCTCCGCGCGTCGCCTGGAAGCGCACGGCGTCGCCGCCTTCGGGCTCGATGCGCACCACGCTGAGTTTCGGTGCGCCGTCGTGCAGATAGCTCAGGGCGCCGAGGCACATGTAGCGCAGCGCGGCGCCGGCCGGGAAGCGCGGCTCGCCCTCGTCGGGCGCCAGTCCCTCGCCGATGTGGAGCCGGATGCCGTTCAGTTCAAAGGCAGCGCGCATCAGTCCTGCGCACTGGGCCACCAGCGCACTGCGGGTGACGCCCTCGTCGGTCACGGCCAGCTCCCAGTCGCGTAGGGAACGCACCCCGGTCGCCAGCGCGCCGACCTGGCTTTCCACCAGCGCCACCCTCTCCTCCCAGGCGGCCGTGTCGGCAGGCTTCACCGTCGCCAGGCGCTTGAACATCAGCATGGCCATTCGGATCACCGACACCGGCGAAGCCAGGTCGTGGCGCAGCGCCGGGAAGACGCGGGTGAGCAGTTCGTGGCGCACGCCGGCAGCCATCCAACTACGGGCTCCGGGGGTTGCCTTCATCGTGCAGCAGGCGGCGCCAGGATGCGATCCAGATCTTCGAAGTCGATCGGCTTCTGCAGATGATGGTCGAACAGGCCGGGAGCGGTCGTGCCGCCGGGCTCGTCGGCGCTGAAGCCCGAGATCGCGACCAGCAGCAGCGGCTTGTCGCCCGCCTGGTCACGCATGCGCCGCGCCAGCTCGGCGCCGGGGAGATCCGGCAGCACCAGATCGACCAGCGCCGCATCGAAGGCTGTCTTGGCCGCGGCGTCGAGCGCCTGTTGCGCGGTGTAGCTGCAATGCGCCGCATGGTCCTGCAGCGCCAGCAGTTCCCGCAGCAGATCGGCCGCGGCCTGGTTGTCGTCGACGATCAGCACGTTCACAGCAATACCCCCGGAAAGCGCTTGCAGTATCGAGGGCGGCCGCTGAGCGCGGCGTAGGAGCGTGCCTCGTCCCGTGCGAGGCCGCGAACGCTCAGGCGCCGGCCGCTTCGACCGTCGCGCTGGCTTCGCCCAGCCCGATGCGCACCGCGCCTTCGCGCTCGCAGAAGCCGCGCAAGGAGAGCGTGTCGCCGTCTTCGAGGAAGCTGCGACGCTCGCCGTTGGGAAGCAGGATCGGCTCCTTGCCGCCCAGCGTGAGCTCGAGCAGCGAGCCGGCCTCGTCGGGCTTCGGGCCCGAGAGCGTGCCCGAACCGAGCAGGTCGCCCGGCTGCAGGTTGCAGCCGTTCACCGTGTGGTGCGTGATGAGCTGCGCGGCGGTCCAGTAGGCGGCCTCTTTCGCGTTGCCGCGCGTGAGACGCACGGCGCCCTCGCCGGCCGCGCGCATCTTCGCGGTTTGCAGCCAGACCTCGAGCGTGATGTCGAGTGCACCGCCTTCGCGGTTGGCGGGCGCATCGAGGTAGGGCAGCGGCTGCGGATCGCCGGCCGGGCGCTCGAAGGCAG
Source organism: Variovorax sp. Soil_C_33 (assembly GCF_057656935.1). Taxonomy (NCBI): domain Bacteria; kingdom Pseudomonadati; phylum Pseudomonadota; class Betaproteobacteria; order Burkholderiales; family Comamonadaceae; genus Variovorax; species Variovorax sp. Soil_C_33. The sequence continues at coordinate 280,414 of NZ_JBDGJK010000002.1, read as the reverse complement.
CGCGGAAGGGCGCGAGCGCCTCCATCGTCACGATCCATGGCGAGAGCGTGCTGGCGAAGTTTTTCGACAGGAAGGGTCCGAGCGGCTGGTACTCCCAGGCCTGGATGTCGCGCGCCGACCAGTCGTTGAGCAGGGTGACGCCGAACAGGTGCGCTTCCGCCTCGCCGATGGAAATCGGCTCGCCGAGCGCATTGCCCCGGCCGACCAGGAACCCGAGTTCGAGCTCGTAGTCGAGCCGCTTCGAAGGGCCGAAGGAAGGCGTTTCGGCATCGGGTGCCTTGGTCTGGCCCTTCGGACGCTTGAAGCGCTGGCCGCTCACGCCGATCGACGAGGCGCGGCCGTGGTAGCCGATGGGCACCCACTTATAGTTGGGCAGGAGCGGCTGGTCGGGACGGAACAGGCTGCCGACCGTGCGGGCGTGATGGATGCCGGTGTAGAAGTCGGTGTAGTCGCCGATGCGGCAGGGCACCGTCATCTCGATCGCCGACTGGGCCAGCAGGGCCTTCGACCACTCGGGGGCCTGGTCGCTGCCTTCGGCCAGGCCGGCGGAGATCGCGGTACGCAGGGCCTGGCGCTCCGTCGGGTTCTTCGCCATCAGCACGTTCATGTCGTCGGTATGGACCAGGCCGGTCGCCTTCAGGTCCAGCACCTGGTCGCCGATCGCCACGCCGATGCGGAAGGGCTCGCCGGTGCCGGCCGGTCGGAAGCGCCCGAACGGAAGGTTCTGGATCGGGAAATCGCAAGCGGCCTGGTTGGCCGAGCCGACCCAACTGCGCAGTGCCGGGTCGTGGGTGGGGTTCAATGCGTTGTTCATGGCTTGAATTGGTCCTTGAGGCTGGCCCAGCAGTCGGCGTAATCGGCGTCCAGCGCCGGGCTCTGCAGCGCCCAGGCGGTGGGGATGAAACGGAAGCGGCTCTCGAACATGAAGGCCAGCGTGTTGTCCAGCTTCTGCGGCTTGAGATCGGCGTGGCTGGCCTTCTCGAAGGCTTCCTCGTCGGGACCGTGCGGCACCATCGCGTTGTGCAGGCTGGCGCCGCCGGGCTTGAAGCCGCCTGGCTTGGCGTCGTACTCGCCGTAGACCAGGCCCATGAACTCGCTCATCAGGTTGCGGTGGTACCAGGGCGGACGGAAGGTATCTTCCATCACAAGCCAGCGCGGCGGGAAGATCACGAAGTCGCAGTTGGCGGTGCCGGGCGTGTCCGAAGGCGAAGTGAGCACGGTGAAGATCGACGGGTCCGGATGGTCGAAGCTGATCGAGCCGATGGTCATGAAGTTGGCGGTGTCGTACTTCACCGGCGCCAGGTTGCCGTGCCAGGCGACGACGTTGAAGGGCGACTGCTTCATCGGTGCGCGCCAGAAGCGGCCGGCGAATTTCTTGACGATCTCGTAGCTCCCGGCCTCGCTCTCGAAGGCTGCCACCGGCGCCTGGAAGTCGCGTGCGTTGGCCAGGCCGTTGGAGCCGATCGGGCCCAGCTCGGGCAGGCGGAACTGGGCTCCGTAGTTCTCGCAGACGTAGCCGCGCGAGGGGCCCGCGCCAGCCTCCGAATCCGGCAAGGCGATCTTGAACACCACGCCGCGCGGCAGCAGCGCGATCTCGCCGGGCTTCACATCCAGCACGCCCATCTCGGTGGTGATCAGGAGGCGGCCCTGCTGCGGCACCAGCAGCATCTCGCCATCGGCATTGACGAAGGCGCGGCGCTCCATCGAACGGCTCGCGAGGTAGACATGCGCGGCGACGCCACTGTGCGCCTCGGCGTCGCCATTGGCCGCCAAGGTATGGATGCCGTCGACGAAGTCGGCCTCGGCGTTGTCGAGCGGAATCGGGTGCCAGCGCAGCGGCTCGGGTGCGAGCGCGATGCCGCGGTCTGCACCGGTCTGCCAGTGCGGCTGCGCGTAGGCCTGGTAGCGGCCGGAGACCACCGAGGGCTGACGCCGGTACATCCAGCTGCGCCGGTTCTCGTGGCGCGGCGCGGTGAAGGCGGTGCCCGAGATCAGCTCGGGATAGAGGTCGAAGGGCGCGCGCTGCGGGCTGTTGCGGCCCTGCGGCAGGGCGCCGGCCACGGCCTCGCTCGCGTATTCGTTGCCGAAGCCGCTCTGGTAGCGCAATGCGTCGCTGCTCATGAGGATCCTTTCAATATCAATCCACGCGGATGTTGTTGGTCTTGATCACCTGCCCCCAGCGCTCGCGTTCGGCCTTCACGTAGCTTGCCATGTCGCCCGGCGTGCCGGGAAGGCCTTCCACGCCAAGCGCGTCGAAGCGCGCCTTGACGGCCGGCGAGGCCAGCGCCTCCTGCAGGGCCTTGGCATAGCGCGCCACCGTGGCCTCGGGCGTACCGGAGGGCACGGTGAGTCCCTGCCAGGCATAGGCCTCGTAGCCTGCCAGTCCCTGCTCCATCAGCGTCGGCACGTTGGGCAGCGAGGCGATGCGCCTGGCACTCGCCACGCCGATGACCTTGACCTTGCCCGCCTGCACGAACTGGTTGCCGCTGGCCGTGTCGACCAGCATGAAAGGCACCTGCCCGCCCAGCACGTCCTGCATGGCCGGTGCCGCGCCGCGGTAGGCCACGTGGGTGAGCTTGAGCCCCGCCTTCTCGCGCAGCAGCTCGGTGGCCAGGTGATGCGGGCTGCCGACGCCGGCCGAGCCGTAGTTGACGCCGCCCGGCTGGACCTTGGCCCAGGCGGCGAACTCCTTCCAGTTGTTCGCCGGCACCTGCGGGCCGACCACCAGCACGAGCGGGAAGCGCGCCAGCAGGCCGACCGGCTTGAAGTTCTTCTCGGCGTCGTAGCTCAGCTTGGAAAAGAGGAAGGGATTGGCCGCCAGCGTCGCGAAGTCGGCGGTCAGCAGGGTGTGCTCCACGTCCTTGGCACGCGCGACGTACTCGGCCGCGATGTTGGTGGCCGCGCCCGGCTTGTTGTTGATGACGATGGGCGCGCCCAGGCTCTTGCTCATGGTCTCGGCGGTGGCGCGCGCCACCGAGTCGGAGCCGCCGCCGGCGGCATAGCCGACCACCCATTCGATGGGCTTGCCGTCCTGGGCGGCGGCGGCAAAGGAGAGAGCGGCCAGCCCGAGGGCGGCCAGGGTGTTGCGGATCATGGGACTTGTCTCCAGCGGAAAAAGAAAATCTCTTCAGGCGCGCGCCGCCTCGAGGGCCTCGCGCAGCACCGGCAGCGCCCCGATGTGGTTGGCCAGCACCAGCACCAGGCGGGCATTGAAGGCGTGGCTTTCCTCGGTCGACAGGCCTTGGTGCGCGTCGAGGAGGGCCTCGTAGAAGTCGTCGGGCGCATCCAGGTGCGGCGTCAGGATCAGGTGGTCGTTCGACATGTCGTGCTCTCCTGGAGTCGGGTATCAGGCCTTGCCGAGCGCACGCGCATGCGCGGCGCGAATCGCGGCGGCCGTGGGACTGCGCCAACGCGCGCATACATGCTGGTCGGGACGCAGCAGGTAGGTGGTGCCGGGCCGGGCGTCGTAGCGCTGCGCGGCCAGGGCATGGGCCTGGTCGAGCGGAACGCGCAGCACCGGGGCCGGCAGGTCGGCCTCGGCCAGCGCGCGCAGGCTGGCTTCGGCAGCCTCGCCGTCGCCGAACACCAGCGCGGTGAAGCGGCCATCGGTGCCGATCGCGCGCAACAGCCAACCGTCTGCGCCAGCGGCGAAGGGCGCATCGGCCGCCACCGCGCCGGGCACCATGCGCCCTTCGAAGTCATCACTGTCCAGCGTGTTGAGCGTCGAGCCATGCAGCGTGGCCGGCACCGACAGCCGTCCGCTGTTGACCAGCGTGCGGGCGAAAGGGTGGCGCTTCGCCAACTGCAGCACCGCGTCGCGGAACACCCGGCTCATTTCGCTCTTGGGCGTGATGAAGTCGGTGGCGCGGGTCGAGTTGCGGATGTTCTCGTCGGCCGCGTACTCGCGCTCGCGGGCGTAGCTGTCCAGAAGCGCCGGCGGTGCCTCGCCGCGCAGCACCGCGGCCAGCTTCCAGGCCAGGTTGTCGGCGTCCTGCACGCCCGAGTTGGCGCCGCGCGCACCGAAGGGCGAGACGCCGTGCGCCGAATCGCCTGCAAACAGCACGCGGCCGTGGCGGAAGGCCTCCATGCGCAGGCAGGCGAAGGTGTAGACGCTGGCCCATTCGAGCTCGAACTCCGCGTCCTTGAAGGGCGAGGCCGCCAGCAACGCCTTGACGCGCGGGATGATGTTCTCGGGCTTCTTCTCTGCCTCGGGATCGGCCTCCCAGCCGAGCTGGAAGTCGATGCGCCACACATTGTCGGGTTGCATGTGCAGCAGCACGCTCTGGTGGCGGTGGAAATGCGGATCGAACCAGAACCAGCGCTCGGCGGGGAAGTCGACCTTCATCTTCACGTCGACGATCAGGAAGCGGTCCTTGAAGATGCGGCCCTTGCTCTCCTGGCCGATCAGCTGGCGCACCGCCGAGCGCGAACCGTCGCACGCGGCCAGCCAGTCGGCCTGCAGCCGGTAGTTCCCGTCGGGCGTCTCGACGGTCAGGAGCGCGTGGTCCTCGTGCTGCTCGACGCCGGCCACCTTGTGGCTCCAGCGGATGTCCAAGAGCGGCAGCTCGGCCGCGCGCTCGGCCAGGTAGCCCTCGACGTAGTACTGCTGCAGGTTGACGAAGGCCGGGCGCTGATGGCCCTCTTCGGGCAGCAGGTCGAACTCGTAGATCTGCGCGTCCTGCAGGAACACGCGGCCCAGCTTCCACGACACGCCTTTCGCCGCCATGCGCTCGCCGCAACCGAGGCGGTCGAAGATCTCCAGCGAGCGCTTGGCAAAGCAGATGGCGCGCGAGCCGGTAGACAGCTTGTTGTCGTTGTCCAGCAGCACCACGGGCACCTGGCGTTGCGCCAGGTCGATGGCCAGCGCCAGGCCGACCGGGCCGGCGCCGACCACGACGACGGGATGGCGGGCCGGCGTGGCGGCGTCCTGGTCGGGGTGATGCCGGTAGCCGTAGCGCAGGTTCTGGTAGTCGATGGGCGCGGCGGCTGAAGCAGCAGTGGCGTTCACGTTCCTGCCTCAGCCTTCGAGGGTCTTCCACATCTCGACGTCGCGCTCGGCAGTCCACACGCGCGGGTCGGCGTACTGTGTGGCCTCGTCGTAGCAGCGCGTGATGTCGAAGGGCATGCAGTGGTCGAAGATGACCCAGTGCCCATACTTGGGCTTGAGCTTCGCGTAGGTCTCCTTGTAGACCGCGTTCAGGTCCTTGCCGGCCTTGGCGCCTTCGGAGACGCTGGCGTACACGTCGGCAATGAAGTCGCGCGTGCCGGCGAGACCCTTGGTCACTTCTTCCGGCGTGGTGAGCGCGGCGCCGCGGCCGGGCACCAGGGCCTTGGGGCCCAGCGCGGCGACGTTGTCCAAGGTCTTGGGCCAGTCCTTGAAATAGGCGTCGCCGGCATAGGGCGTGGCGTCGAACTCGACCAGGTCGCCCGACAACAGGGTCTTCTCGCCCGGCAGCCAGACCACGGTGTCGCCCTTGGTGTGGCCGCGGCCGAGCTGCAGCAGCTGGACTTCGAGCTTGCCCAGCCACAGGGTCATCTTGCCGGTGAAGGTCATGGTCGGCCAGGTCAGACCGGGCGGCACGGTCTCGACGTTCTGGAACAGGCGCGGGAAGCGGCCGATCTCGCTCGCCTTGTCCTGCTCGCCACGCTCGACGATCAGGTCGTAGGTGTCCTGGCTGGCCAGGATCTCCTGGGGCTTGTAGGCGCTGGCGCCCAGCACACGCACTGCGTGGTAGTGCGTGAGCACCACGTACTTGATGGGCTTGTCGGTCACTTCGCGGATGCGGCGCACCACGTCGGCCGCCATCGCGGGCGTGGCCTGGGTGTCGGCCACCAGCACGCAGTCGTCGGCGATCACGATGCCGGTGTTGGGGTCGCCCTCGGCCGTGTAGGCCCAGGCATGCTCGGAAATCTGGCTGAAGGTGATCTTCTTTTCTTCGAGGTCGGCCTGGCTGGCGAAAACCTTGGTCTGGCTCATCGGGGTCTCCTTGAAATTTGTCTAACGCAAACGAGTTTGCAGGGAACGAACGGAAAGGAGTGTAATCCGGAGATCAGTTAATGTCTAATGCCTTCTGCATGAACGAACAAAGAGACGGTATGGCCGCTGACCGCAACGATCGCGCGCAGCGCGGCATCCAGAGCATCGAAGTGGGCGGCCAGCTGCTGCGCGCCCTGGTACACCACGGCCGGCCGATGGCGCTGAAGGACCTTGCACGCGAGGCCGACATGTCGGCCGCCAAGGCGCATCCCTACATGGTCAGCTTCGGCCGCCTCGGGCTGATCGAACAGGACCGCAGCAGCGGTCACTATCTGCTCGGGCCGCTGGCTTTGCAACTCGGGTTGATCAGCCTGCAGCAGGCCGATCCGGTCCACGTCGCCACGCCGCTCGTTGCCGAGCTCGCGCAGCAGATCGGGCACACGACGGCGATCGCGGTATGGGGCGACCGCGGCGCCACGATCGTGCGCGTGGCCGAGTCGCCGGCGGCCTTGCACGTGAGCATGCGTCACGGCACGGTGTTCTCGCTGACCAGCACCGCCTCGGGCCGCCTGTTCGCCGCCTATCTCGACGCCGCGGTGGTCAAGCGCCTGCTCGACAAGGAGCGCCAGCGCGAAAAAAGCAGCACGGCGCCGGCGCCGCACGTGGGCATGCCGCCGCCGCCGCCGCTGCCCGACTGGAAGGCCTTCGAGGCGCAGCTGCACGAGGTGCGTGAGCGCGGCATCAGCCGCTCCGAAGGCGAGATCGTGCAGGGCGTGAGCGCGATGTCCGCGCCGGTGTTCGACCACACCGGCGCGATCGCGCTGGCGATCACCGCGATCGGGCCCGCCGGCGTCTTCGATGCGAAATGGGACGGGCCCGTCGCCCGCGCATTGAGGCAATGCGCCGGCGCGGTGTCGCAACGGCTCGGAGCCGCACGCAGCTGATCGGCTCCTAGGCCCGCTTGAGGAGGCGGACAATCAGCAGAAGCACGACCGCCCCGATGGTGGCAACGACGATGCTGCCCACCAGGCCGCCGCCCAGCGAAACGCCGGCCGAGCTGAAAAGAAGGCCACCGAGAAAGGCGCCGACCACGCCGACGATCAGGTCGCCGACGAGGCCGAAGCCACCCCCTTTGACCAGCACGCCGGCCAACCAACCCGCCACGAGGCCGACGACAAGAAACAGCAAAAGGCTCATTTCTTTACTCCCTGATTGAACATGAAAGAGCGGCGGCGCCGCCCGCGCGCAGGGTATCAGCGGCCGTCGGGCAATCAGCCCGCCGTCGGCCCCGCGGGCGGGCGCGAGGCCTTCAGCGCCCTGGCGCGTGCCAGGCTCTCGGCCGGCCAGTGCTCGGCGCGGCTGTAGTACTCGGCCACGGCCGGCGTGCCCGGCGGCAACAGCACCCAGGGCTGCTTCGACATCGTGAAGATGTGGATGTCGGGCGGCAGGTGGTCCGGAGCATCGAGCGTGCCCACGCGCACAAAGCACACGGCATCGCCGGCGCCTGCGTAGTGGCTCCACAGCGCGACGCGGCAGCGCGGACAGCGCGCGACCTTCTGCCCCTTGCCGCTGGCCGACGGCGTCACGACGAGTTCGATCTCGCCCTGGAGCAGTTGCACGCGCTCGGCCTCGATCATCGCGTTGAGCGCGAAGGCGGAGCCCGTCTCGCGCTGGCACCAGCGGCAATGGCAGCAGTGCACGAAGAGCGGCCGCGTCGCCATGCGGTAGCGCAGCGCGCGGCAGGTGCAGCCGCCTTCGAGCGGGAAGGGGTCGGGGTCGATCGGGATGGCGCTCATGGTGCGCCGTACTTTGGCCTGGCCGCGTCCGAAACGCAACGCGGGCGTTCTCAGGCCGTGGCCGCCCCCAGCGCCACGAACTCGCCCTCGAGGCGGCCCACCGTTCGGCCCCCTTGTTCGAGAACGGCGGCGACCGCGATGCGGGCCCGCCCCTTGCGGTCGAGCATGCGAAGAAAGGCCGGCCATGCCTGCGGCTGGGCGATGTGCGAGCTTGCTGTGAACTCGCCTGTGATCGGCAGTTCGTAGTCCATGCTGTTGCGCTGAATGACCAGCCTGCTCGAGACACCGGCGCGCTGAAGCCGCGTGTGCAGCAGCGACCAGGCCGCCAGGATGGCGACGGCCGAGGCGCTGCCGCCGAACACGGTCTCGCGATGATTGATGTTGGGCGCGAGCGGCGCGCTCAACACGACCTCGTCTTCACGCAGCCCGAGCACCACGACCTGCATCGCCTTCGACAGCGGGATGTGCGCGTGCAAATAGTCCTGCAGCTCGCCGGGGCTCACCGCGAACGCCCGTCGAAATGCGTCACTGGCACCGATTCGAGCTCGATGCCTTCGAGGCAGCGGATGTTGACCGCCGACATCTTGTTGCCCTTGGGATCGCTGCCCTCGGCAAAGGGATGGATGCCGCAGGTGGGACAGAAGTGGTGCTCGAGCACATGCTTGTTGAACAGGTAGGTCCCCATGTCCTCGCGCGGGGTGCGCAGCGTGAAGCTGTCGCGCGGCACGAACCACAGCAGCGAGCCCTTGCGCTGGCACATCGAACAATTGCACGCCATCGCACTCTTGAGTTCGCCTTCGACCTCGAAAGCGATCCGCCCGCAGTGGCAGCTGCCTTGGTATTTCATCGGAGTCTCCTGAAAAGAAAAGCGCGGACTGCAGAGTATGCAGACCGCGCCCGCTGCCCATGTAGGCAGGCGCCCTCAGGCCATGAAGCCCACGTTCTTCGGGTAGTCGATGCCGTTGAAATTGCCGCCGAAGTTCTTGAGGTTCGGCAGGATGCTCTCCAGGTTGCCCGCCGGCACGCCGAACCAGCTCGCCAGCGTGGCGCCGTACTGGTCGACCGAGGTGGTGGGGATCAGCCGGCCCTGCCCCACATGGCCTTCGTAGCCGGCCAGCTTCGAGTCGTTGTTGATGCTGACCACCTGCGGCGTGCCGTAGATCTGCTTGCCCTTCACCGCGCCCCCGAGGATGAAATGGTGGCCGCCCCAGCCATGGTCGGAACCATCGCCGTTGGAGGCCAGCGTGCGGCCGAAGTCGGAGGCGGTGAAGGCCGTGACCTTGTCGGCCATGCCTTGCGCGACCATTTGCCGGTAGAACGCGGCCATCGCATCGCTCAACTGCTTCATCAGGCCGGGCTGGTTGGCGATCAGGTTGTCATGCAGGTCGAAGCCGCCCATCGAGACGAAGAACACCTGCCGCTTGGTGCCCAGCGTGCTGCGGCCGCGGATGAGCCGCGCGACCATCTTGAGCTGGTTGCCCAGGCCGGTGGCCGGGAAGGTGCCGGCAGCGAAATCCGTACCGATGGCCGAGGTGACCGAACCCTCGGCCTCGACCGCGCGCTTGGTGACCTTGTTGTATTCGTTCTCCAGCACATGGCCGCGCGCCTGCTGCACGAGCTGCGCCATCGCGGCCTTGACCGAGCTCGAGCCGTAGACGTTGGCGTTCTTCACGCTGTTGATGCCGACCGCACCGCCCGTGCTCACCTGGTACTGCAGTGCGGTGTCGCCGGAGAGGAACACCGCGTTGCCCGACACCGACATGCAGGTGAAGAGCGAGTTGCTGTTCTGCGTGAGCATCAGGTCGCCGATGTTGCCTCCCCAGCCGACGGTCGAGCCTTCGGGCGAGGATGACTGCCAGGTCGACTGCTGGTCGTTGTGCGAGAACAGTTTCGGCGGCTGCGGATAGAGCTTCTTGTTGCTGTTGTTGTACTGGGAGCGCGTGAGCGGGACCACCAGCGGTCCCACGTTGAGCTGCACCGCCATCTTGGCGTCTGTATTGAACAGCGCGGCCAGCTCGGTCATTGCCGGGTGCAACGCGTACTGGCGTCCGTCGGGCAGGGCCGAGGTCGGCGCGAGCAGAGTCGGCGTCAGTTCGGCCTTGCCGATCGCCACGCCTCCCGCAGCTTGGCCCGCGGCGCCGCCACGAATCGTGCTGTACGCGTTGTAGCTCGGATCGTCGTAGGTGACGACGGTGTTCGCATAGTCGTTGCCTCCGAACAGGAAGACGCAAACCAGCGCCTTGTAGTCGTCGCCGGCCGCCTGCGCGGCGGCCTCGCCCATCGCGGCCAGATTGAGCGCGAAAGGCAGCGCGGTGCCCGCCATGGCGAGCTGGCCCGAGCGGCGCAGAAATGCGCGGCGGGTGTGGGCTGCGGGATCGATCAGGTACATCGCGCGCTTCCTTATTTCTGGACCAGGTATTCCGGCGAGGCCATCACCAGCAGCACCGCGGCATAGACGCGGTTGTTCTTGACGCTGTCGCTGCTGGTCGAAGTGACCGCCGGCGTGGCGAGCGCATTCACGATCAGTGCCTGCGTGGCGGCGCTGAGCTGGTTGCCGGTCAGAAGCAGGTTCAACCGCCGCACCAGCGCGGCCGGATCGAGCACCAGCGCCTTCTCGGCCGCGTAGCTCGGGATCACGTCCTTGCTGTTGAAGCCGTTGGGCACCACGTTCTGCATGAAGTTCAGGTAGCCGCCCACGCTGGTCTCGTTGACCATCTGAAACTCGGGCGCCACCAGCCTGGCGCTGGCGATCGCGGTCGATGGCGGCACGTAACCGGGACGGAAGAAATTGAAGACCGAGGGCGAACGCAGCGGACTCTGGCCCAACTGGTCGTTGGGACGGGAGAGGTTGCCGATCTTCCAGGTGTCCTGCGTGGAGTTGATGCCACAGGTGCGGCCCCACTGCACGAGACGCAGCATGGGCTCGCGCAGGCGGCCGAAGTTCGGGTCGGTCAAGCCGGCCGGGCTGCGCGCCTCGTTGTCGAGCAGCACGGCGGCGAACACGCTCTTCATGTCGCCGCGCACGCCGGCGCCGTTGTTGGCGAACACGTCCGCGACGCGCTTCACGTAGGCCGGGCTCGGGTTGCTGGTCACGAGGCGCTGGATCAGCTGCTTGCTGATGAAGGGGCCGACGTTCGGATGGTTGAACAGCGTATCGAGCGCGATCTTGAGCGCGGCCTTGCCCTCGGTGTTGGCCGGCACGGTGGCGCCGAGGAACCTGGCTTCGAGCATCGAGTGCCTGGAAGCCGTGAGCGCCATCGGCCGCCTGGTCCAGGCGTTGCTCTCGATGGTGTAGCTGGCGCCGGGCGGCGTGAAGGTGTTGCGCTCGGCGGCGGGGATGTCGAGGTCGTAGCCGGTGAACACGCGCGCCAGGTTGGTCACGTCGTCCTGCGTGTAGCTGTCCAGCGGCGTGCCGTCGGCGGCGGTCTTGACCGTGCCGTCGGCATTGAGCTGGTAGAGCCCGATGGTCATGAGCTGCATGACCTCGCGCGCATAGTTCTCGTCCGGCTGGCGGCCCTGCGCGTTCTCTTTCTGGTTGCCGCGCGTGTTGAGGTAGTGGCCCATCGCCGGGTTGAGCGTCACGTCTTCCAGGAGCTTGCGGAAGTTGCCGGTGACGCCTGCGACCAGCATGTCCCAGTACTGGGCCATCATGTGGTCGCTCCAGTTGGAGCCGATGTCGTTGGCAGAGACCACGAAGATCTCGGTGAATGCCAGCGCCATGCGCTTGCGCATCCCGTCCGGCGCGGTCATGAGCTGGTTCCAGATCATGTCGTCGGTGTAGACGGTGTTGTAGGGCTTGCTCGCGATCCAGTCCCAGCCGGTCTGCGTGGGCGGCCGGTCCACCTGCTCGCCGAGCCAGGGCAGGTAGCCCTTGGCGCGCACTTCTGCGATCTCGGCCTCGGAAGCCGCGAACTGCGACTGCAGCAGGAAGCGGGCGGCCTCGTCGTCGGTCTTGGCCTGCGTGTAGATGTAGGTCTGGCCGGTCGGCGTGCCGGCCAGAGGCGTCAGCGAGCCGGCCTGGACCTCGCCGCCGCCCATGCCGGCGAAGCTGCTGCCGCCCCCTCCGCCGCCGCCGCCACCGCATGCGGCGAGCGCCGCTGCGGCAGCCAGTGCGGCCGCCAGGGGCAGCGGATTGTTGTGCGCCGCCGGTGCCTCGGGGACTGCGTGCGTTTCGGACGCGCGCAGCAATTCGTCGGTCGCCTCGGAGCGACCGGTCGCAATATCTTCCACCATGAGTTCCTCGCTCCTCGGCGCCCTTGCGCCGTTCTTCTCAAGGCAAGTGTCATGCCGGACTTGCGCCGGGCCGCGAGCACCCTAAAGGCGGTTCAAAGGCGCTGACTACGACAACAATTGTTCTGAAATGTGACTTTTTCCGTCACCCAGATACAACCGCGCCCTTGCCGGCGACGCGAAAAGTCGGCTCAGGGCTTGGCTTTTTCGAGGCTGTCGCGGGTGCGGATCGCCTCGCGCCGGGCGGCTTCGGCGAAATCGGCGCCGGCCGAGGCGTAGCAGATGGCGCGCGACGAACTGACCACGATCGGCGCATCGGCGCGCCAGCCCGCACGCACGGTGGCGACCGCATCCCCGCCCTGGGCGCCGATGCCGGGAATCAGCAGCGGCACGGTGGGCGCCAGCGCGCGCACGCGCTCGATTTCGGCCGGGTAGGTGGCACCGACCACGAGGCCGAGCTGGCCGTTCAGGTTCCAAGGCCCCTGGACGAGTCTTGCAACGTGTTCATACAAAAAAGGTTCTCCTTCCAGCCCGGCAAGCCGTTGGCCCTGCAGGTCTGCGCCGCCCGGGTTGCTGGTACGGCACAGCAGGAAGGCGCCCTTGCCGTGGTGGCGCAGGTAGGGCTCGACCGAATCGAAGCCCATGAAGGGCGACAGCGTGACGGCATCTGCACCGTAGCGCTCGAAGGCTTCGCGCGCGTACTGCTCGGCCGTGGAGCCGATGTCGCCGCGCTTGGCATCGAGGATCACCGGCACCTGCGGCGCATTGCGGCGCATGTGCTCCATGAGCTGTTCGAGCTGGGCCTCGGCACGGTGGGCCGAGAAGTAGGCGATCTGCGGCTTGAAGGCGATTGCCAGGTCGGCGGTGGCATCGACGATGCGCGCGCAGAACTCGTAGATCTTGCCGGCGTCGCCCCTCAAATGGTCGGGGAATCTCGCGGGTTCGGGGTCGAGGCCCACGCACAGCAGCGAGCCGTTTTGGCGCTCGGCGGCGCGCAGCTTGTCCAGGAAGATCATGGGGCGGAATTTTAGGCCGCCGCCGCTGCGCTCAGCCCGGGCGCACCAGCTGCTCGGCCGCCAGGCACAGGTCGGCCCAGGCGCGCGCCTTGTCGGCCGGATTGCGCAGCAGGTAGGCCGGGTGGTAGGTCGCGACGACCGCGATGCCTTCCAGTTCGGGGATCGCCAGCCGCACCGCCCGGCCGCGCAGCTTGCCGAGCGGCTCGCCGCTTTGCAGCAGGCTTTGCGCCGCCAGCGGCCCCATCGCGAGCACGACGCGCGGCGCCAGGGCGGCGGCGGGCGCCGCAAAGGCCTCGGCAATCGGGCCCGGGCTGCCCGGCTGGCCCGAGGCCACGCCGCGGTGCGTGCGCATCAGGTGCACGGGCGTCGCTGCGCCATGCAGCTGCAGCGCGCGCAGCATGTTGTCGAACAGCCGGCCGGCATCGCCCGCAAAGGGTTCGCCGTGGCGCCCGTCGAGCTCGGGCGGCATGTCGGCGACGATCAGCCAGCCGCCTTGCACGGCCTGCCCGTCATTGCCGTAGAGGCGACGCGGCGCTTCGATCAGCACGGCCGCGCCATGGGGCGACACGACAGGCGAACGGGCCGCCGCGGGCACCGGCGCAACGGCGCGGATCGGCGGCGGTGCAGGCAGCGTGCGCGGCACCGCCGGCATGGCGTCGGCCTCGACGCGGACAGCCACGGCCGCCACCTCGACCGCCTGCGCCTCGGGCGCCTCCACCGGCCACCAGACCTTGACGCCCATCTCGTCGAGCATCGCGCGCTGCCGCGCGTCGAGATTCAACGTGCCGGCGCTCATTTCAATGCACCCCATGCGCTGGTCGATTCGTTGAGCCGCAGGCTCATCACCACCGCATCTTCGCGCGCGTTGCCTTCTGCCGGGTAGTAGCCCTTGCGCATGCCCACGCGGCGAAATCCCTGGCGTTCGTAGATGGCGAGCGCGCGCAGGTTGCTTGCGCGCACTTCGAGCCACAGCCACTGCGCGTTCTGGCCGCGCGACCAGCCGGCCAGCGCCTCGAGCATCAGCGGCGCCCAGCCCTGGCCCTGGAAGGCCGGCGCGACCGTGAGGTTGAGCAGATGGACTTCGTCGACGCCTTTCATGGCCACGAAGTAGCCGATGATGGTTTCGTCGCCGGTCCGCGCCGCTGGCCGTCCCCAGAGCGCGCGCGGCCCGCCCGCGGGCGGCGGCAGCACCGGCGGCGCCACCAGGCACTGGCAGTGGTAGCCGGCGGCCAGCGAGTCGCTGAAGTTGGCCGGCGTCCAGGGATGGGTGAAGGCGGTTTTCTCGATCGCGCAGACCGCCGGAATCCGCTCGAGCGTGATCGGTTCGAGACGGGCTTCGCGCGGCGGTTGCTGCAGGACTGCGCTCATGATGACGAATCGGTGGTTGCCGCCTTGAGGGCTGCACGCTCTTGGGTGGTCTGCGCCACTTTATCGCGAACATAGAGCGGCCAGGCGTCTGCGGGGGCGACGGTGCGGCCGGCTGCAAGCAATTCGGGCGCCAGGCGCAGCATCGCGGCCGCGGTGGGCAGCACCTCGTGGCGCGCCGCGGCGGCCGGCAGGCGCTCGCCATAGGCCGCGAAGGCATTGCCGGCCAGCGCCCAGCCGGGCGGCACCTCGACCTCCTCGGGCGCCAGCAGTTCGGCTTCGCCCGCAGGCGCCACTGCACGCCCCAATTCGTAGCGCGCGGCATACACCTGGTCCATGCGGGCATCGAGCACGGCGACCACGCGCATGGCCCCGAAACGGTGATGCGCCTCCTCGGCCACCGCCTGCAGCGTGTCGATCGGCAGCAACCGCAGGCCGGCGCCGAAGCCCAGGCCCTGCGCCACCGAGCAGGCGGTGCGCAGGCCGGTGAAGGAACCGGGCCCGCGCCCGAAAGCGATCGCATCGAGTTCGGCCAGCGCCAGGCCGGCTTCGGCCAGCAGTTGCTGGATCAGCGGGATCAGCGTGGTCGAGGACTGCGCGCCGCCGGCGCCGCTGTGCTCGAGCAGCCGGTCGCCTCGGCGCACGGCGACCGACAGCACCTCGGTGCTGGTGTCGAAGGCCAGGAGCCTGAGCTCGGTCGCCATGGCCGTCATCCGCGCGCCGGCGCGGCAGCCGGCCTTGCCGCTGCCGCGGCGCGAACGCGCTGCACGCCGAACAGGATGCCGGCCGTCACGAGCAGCAGCCCGGCGATCAGGTTCCAGTGCAACGGCTCGCCGAGGAAGACCACGGCAGCCAGGGCCGAGAGGCCCGGCACCACGGCCGTGATCATGGTCGAGCGCACCGGCCCGAAGTACTGGATCATGCGCGTGAACGTGATGCCGGAGATCACGACCGAGCCGACGCCCTGGAACAGCATCTGGAACACGATCTCGCCGGCCGGCGCGCTGTCGAGCCGGCTCGCGACCACGCCGGCGGCGGCCAGCAGGGCATAGACCGGCACGTAGGTCACGAAGGCGAACACGGTGATGGCGATGGTGGCGCGCACCGCGTCCAGCCCATGGCGCCGCACCACCACGCTGTAGCAGGCCCAGCAGAAGGCCGCGCTCATGAAGAGCAGGTCGCCCTTCCAGATCTGGCCGCCCTCGAGGGCATGCAGCAGGCTGGCGCCGCCGACCAGCAGGTCGCCTACCACGATCAGCGCCAGCCCGAGCGCGCGGGCTGCAGTGATGCGGTCGTGCAGCACGATGGCCGCGAGCACGGCCGTCCACAGCGGCAGGCTGCCCGGCATCAACACCGAGGCATGGGTGGCGGGCGCATGGACAAAGCCGGTGTACGCGAGCAGGGCATAAGCCAGGCCGCCGAAGGTGCCAGCGGTCGCGGTGGCGCGCAGCGAAACGGGCGACAGGCCGAAGAGCGAGCCCGCCGACGGATCGCTCCGGCGCGCCTGCATCACCAGCCAGGCGCCCCAGGGCATGAGCACCAGGCTGGCGCCGCAGATGCGCGCGAAGGCGATATCGAAGGGCGTCAGCGAGCGGCCGGCCGAGGCCCGCGCGATCACGATGAAGGCGGTCCAGACCAGGACGGTGACGACAGCCGCGCCGATGCCGATGGTGCGGGCGGAAAAGCGGGGTGCGGCGGGCATCACGCGATTATCGAGGGGCTCCCATGCACCGCGCTGCCATGGGCCCTTGGCACTGCCGGCCGGGATAATCGCACGATGCCCTTCGCTCCGCACCCCGCCGCGCGCCGCGCCCTGCGCACGCTGTCCTTGGTTCTGGCGCTGGCGGCGCTGGGTTGGATGCCCGCCATCGCCCAAAGCCTCCCGCCCGAGGTCGAGGCGGCGCTGGCCCGCGCCAAGGTGCCGCGCGATGCGGTGACGATGCTGGTGGTCGACGCCGATGCTGCCCACGCCCCGCGGCTCGCGTGGCGGGCGCAGGTGCCGGTCAACCCGGCGTCGGTCATGAAGCTCGTCACCACTTACGCGGCGCTCGACCTGCTCGGCCCGGCTTTCAGCTGGACCACGCCGGTGTACGTCGACGGCCCGATCCAGAACGGCGTGCTGGCCGGCAACCTCTACATCAAGGGCCAGGGCGATCCGAAGCTGGTGCTGGAACGCCTGTGGCTGCTGCTGCGCCGCGTGCAGGGGCTGGGCATCCACACCATCCACGGCGACATCGTGCTGGACCGCAGTGCCTTCGAGGTTCCCGACGTCGATCCGGCGGCCTTCGACGGCGAAGGCCTGCGCCCCTACAACGTCGCGCCCGATGCGCTCCTGATCAACTTCAAGTCGGTGGTCATGACCTTCGTGCCGAACCGAGACAGCCAGACGGCGCAGGTCAACTTCGAGCCCTACCTCGCCGGCGTGGCGACGCAAGCCACGGTGCCGCTTTCGGCCGGCGAATGCGGCGACTGGCGCGCCGCGCTGGCGCCGGCCTTCACCGACCCGACGCGCGTGAGTTTCGCCGGCAGCTACCCCGCCGCCTGCGGAGAAAAGGTGTGGCCGGTGGCTTATGCGGACCCGCGCAGCTATGCGATGCGGGCGGTCGGCGGGCTGTGGGCCGAGATGGGCGCCAAGCTCCGGGGCCAGGTGCGCGAGGGGCAGGTGCCGGTCGGCCTCAAGCCCGCCTTCGAAGCCGCCTCGCCGCCGCTGGCCGAAGTGATCCGCGACATCAACAAGTACAGCAACAACGTGATGGCGCAGCAGCTGTTCCTCACGCTCGGCCTGCAGCAGAAGAAGCGCGGCACGCTCGAAGGCGCGCGCGCCACGATGCGCCAGTGGTGGAACGAGCGCATCGGCACCGGCGAAGGCCAGCCGGTGTTCGACAACGGCTCGGGCCTCTCGCGCGAGGAGCGCATCAGCGCAGCCGCGCTCGCGAAAATGCTGCAGGTGGCCTGGCGCTCGCCGGTGATGCCCGAGCTGATGTCCTCGCTGCCCGCCACCGGCGTCGACGGCACGCTGCGCAAGCGTGCGCTGCGCTCGGGCGGCGCGGCGCATCTCAAGACCGGCACGCTGCGCGATGCAGCCGGCGTTGCGGGCTACGTGCACGGCGCCAGCGGCCGGCGCTGGGTCGTGGTCGCGATCGCCAACAACGGCAATGCCGGCGCGGCGCGGCCGGCCTTCGATGCGCTGGTCGACTGGGCCGCCCAGGACAACTGATCCGCGCGTCGCCAAGGCGACTTCCACGCCGTTCCGGCTCCGGGTTTCCCTTGTCTTGCTTTGCAGATCGCCAGCCTAGGATCGGTGCGCCTTTCACAACAAGACTCCCGGAGACATCCATGAAGCGCCTGCATCTTCTGAGCGCCGTCGCCATGGCCAGCCTGCTGGCCGCCTGCGGCGGCGGCGGCGACGGCCCCGGTTTCAACTTCGGAGCCGGCGGCGGCGGGACCGGCACCGGCGCGCTCCAGGAACCAGCCGTCACCGTGACGACGCTGTCGGCCGCGCAGATCGATGCCGGCACAGCGCAGAACGGCTTGCAGCCGATCAGCGGCAAGGCCAAGTGCGACGTGAACGTGGTTGCGCTCAACTACAGCACGCTGGGTCCGAAGGGCGAGGCCACCAACGCCTCCGGCGTGCTGCTGATGCCCGCGGGCAGCTGCGCCAACAATGCGCCGCTGGTGGCCTACGCCAAGGGCACAGACGTGCAGAAACCGCGCACCCTGGCCAATCCGCAGGATCCGGAGACCTTCCTGCTGACGGCGATGTACGCGGCCCAGGGCTACGCCGTGGTCGCCACCGACTACCTGGGCTATGCCAAGTCGAGCTTTTCATACCACCCCTACCTGCACGCCGATTCGGAGGCCCGCTCGGTGCTCGATTCGATCCGCGCCGCGCGCACGGCGTTGGTGGCGACGGGCGGCTCGTTCTCGGGCAAGGTGATGTTCAGCGGCTACTCGCAGGGCGGGCACTCGTCGATGGCGGCACACCGGGCCGCCGAGCGCGACAGCCCGCTCGAATTCAACGTGGTGGCCGGCGCGCATCTGGCAGGTCCGTACAACATGTCGGGCTCGTTCAAGCTCACGACGGCGATCGCGGGCTACCAGTTCTTCGTTCCATTCATCGTCACGTCCTACCAGAAGGTCTACGGCGACGTCTACACCGACGTCAACACGGTCTTCAAGGCGCCCTACGCGGCGACCATCGAAAACCTGCTGCCGAGCCCGACGCTGAACTTCACCACGCTGGTGACGACCGGCGCGCTGCCCGGCGCCAACGGCGAGACGCCAGCCCAGGCACGCGACGCGCTGTTCCACAGCGCATTCCTGACGGACGTGCAGACCAATCCCAACAACGCGTTCTTCCTTGACGCGAAGAAGAACGACCTGTTCGGCTGGAGTCCGCGCGCCAGGACGCTGCTGTGCGGCGGCGCCGGCGATCCCACGGTGCCGCCGGCCGTGCACATGGTGCCCATGAAGGCGGACTTCGACGCGCGCGGCGTGACCACCGTGTCGACGGTGGACGTCGATGCGCAGATTCAGGCGACCTACGGGCCGGGCGGCAAGGCGCCGACCGATCCGACGACGCCTGCCTATGCCACCTACTTCGCCGCCTACCACGGCAGCTACGAGCCGCCGTTTTGCCATGCGCGTGCGCGCGCTCTGTTCGATACGGTGAAGTAAGCGGGCGGCTCAGGCCGCGGCCGCGCGCTGCAAGCGGTCGCGCACGCCTTCCCATTCGGGACCGGCCGGTGGCATCTCGACCCAAATCAGCTTGACTCCCTCGGCGTCGAAGGCGCGCAGCACCGCGAAGAGCTGCTGCGCGGCGGCGGCGGCATCGTCGGGCATGCGGCGCTGCAGGATGTGCTGCGATCGGCTCTTGAGCACGCTGCGCGACCAGAGCGCGATGTGGGCGGCATTGGCGCCGAGCACGTCGAGGCCGGTTTGCATGGCCTTGGCATCCATCAATCGCAGCTTGGCGCTCGGCGCGTAGTGCGCCTCGAGCGTGCCCGACGCGCGCGGATCGGGTGTGGCCAGTTCGTGCTTGTCGCGCAAGGCCTCGCCGCAAGCCGCCTCGATCTGCGTGCGCGTGATGGCGCCGGGGCGCAGCAGCACCGGCGCGCCGCGGCTGCAGTCGACGATGGTCGATTCGATGCCCACCTCGCACGGCCCGCCGTCGATCACCAGCAGCGCGTCGCCGAACTCCTGCTGCACATGCTGCGCGGTGGTCGGGCTCACGCGGCCGAAGCGGTTCGCGCTCGGCCCCGCCACGCCCGGCACGCCCTGTTCGGCGCAAGCCGCGAGCAGCGCCTGCGCCACCGGGTGGGCGGGGCAGCGCAGGCCGATGGTGTCCTCGCCGCCGGCTGCCGCCGCCGCCACGCCGGGCTGGCGCGTGACGATCAGGGTCAGCGGGCCCGGCCAGAACGCGAGCACGAGTTTCTGGGCGAAAGGCGGCAGCGGCTGCGCGAAGCGCGACAGCGCTTCGGTGCCCTTGACGCCGGCCGCCACGTGGACGATCAGCGGATGGTTGCTGGGCCGGCCCTTGGCCTTGAAGATGCCGGCCACGGCCGCGTCGCTGGTCGCATCGGCGCCCAGGCCGTAGACGGTTTCGGTCGGGAAGGCGACCAGGCCGCCGGCGCGCAGCACGCGCACGGCCTCGTCGATGGCTGCGGGCGACTGGCCGTCGCGGATCATTCGGAAAGCGGGATCGGCAGGCCGAGCAGCGCAGCCGCGAAATCGGCGGTGCTTCGAACCGTGTCGATGTTCTCGCCCGTGATCGTGAGATGGCCCATCTTGCGGCCGCGGCGCGCCTCGGTCTTGCCGTAGAGATGGAGATGCGTTCCCGGCAGCGCGAGCACATCGGCCCAGCGGGGCGCGACCGCCGTCTCCGCCGATCTGGACCCGCCCGAGGCCTCGGCGTCGGCAAACCACAGGTCACCCAGCAGGTTCAGCATGAGCGCGGGGCTGTGCTGGCGCGGCGCGTTCAGCGGCAGGCCCGCGAGGGTGCGCACCTGCAGCTCGAACTGCGAGATGTCGCAGGCCTCGATGGTCCAGTGGCCGCTGTTGTGCGGGCGCGGCGCCATCTCGTTGACCACCAGCGAACCGTCGGCGAGGATGAAGAACTCGACGCAAAGCACGCCGACATAGTCCAGCCCCTCCGCGATGGCAACAGCCGAATCGATGGCGCGCCGCGCCTGCGCTTCGGCCATGTTGCCGGGATGCACCTCGGTCACCGCGAGGATGCCGTCGCGGTGCCAGTTGCGCTGCGGCGGGAAGTGCACCACCTGGCCGTCTTCGCCGCGGGCGACGATCACCGAGCACTCGAAGTCCAGCGGCAGCAGCTTTTCGAGCACGCAGGGCACGCCGCCCATCGCGTTCCAGGCGGCTGCGAGTTCCTCGCGCGTGCCGACGCGCTGCTGCCCCTTGCCGTCGTAGCCGAGCCGCGCGGTCTTGAGGATGCCGGGCAGCAGGTTCGGCGGCACGGCCATGTGGTCGGCCGATTCGATGATCGCGTAGGGCGCGCAGTCCACGCCGCAGCCGACGAAGTGGCTCTTCTCGCGGATGCGGTCCTGCGCGATCGCCACCGAGGTCGACGCCGGCCATACCGGACGCGCGACCGAGAGATGTTCCAGCGAGGGCGCCGGCACGTTCTCGAATTCGGTCGTGATGGCATCGGCCAGCCCGGCGAGCCGCGCGAGGCCGTCGACATCGGTGTAGTCGGTGTGGATGTGGTGGTGGCTCACGCGCCCTGCGGGGCTGTCGGCATCGGGGTCGAGCACCGCCGTGAAGTAGCCCATGCGCTGCGCCGCGTGCACGAACATGCGGCCGAGCTGCCCGCCGCCGAGTACGCCGAGGGTGGCGCCCGGCAGAATGGCGCTCACAGCGCGCCTCCGCCCTGGGGCGAAAACGGTGAGACCGGCGGCGAATCGACGGGCGGGAGGGCCATCGATCGGGCCGCCTCGGTCTGCTGCGCGCGGAAGGCGTCGAGCCGCTCGCGCAGCGCCGGATCGGCCACGGCCAGCATCGCGACCGCGAACAGCGCCGCGTTGGCCGCGCCGGCGTTGCCGATGGCAAAGGTCGCGACCGGCACGCCCTTGGGCATCTGCACGATGCTGTAGAGGGAATCCACGCCCTGCAGATGCCGGCTCGCGACCGGTACGCCGAGGACGGGCACGGTGGTCTTGGCCGCCAGCATGCCCGGCAGGTGGGCCGCACCGCCGGCACCGGCGATGATGGCCGCCAGGCCGCGCGGCGCCGCGTTTTCGGCATAAGCGAACAATTCGTCGGGCATGCGATGGGCGGAGACCACCCGCGCCTCGTGGGCGATGCCGAATTGCTGGAGAATCTCGACCGCGTTGCGCATCGTCTCCCAGTCGGAGTTCGAGCCCATCACCACGCCGACCTGAATTGCTTGCTTCATGGTTTCAATTTTACGTTTCACCCCCAGGTTTCCGCGATGATCGACATCACCCTCGAAAATTTCCAAACCGAGCTGATCGACGGCTCGATGACCACGCCGGTGCTGCTCGACATCTGGGCCGAGTGGTGCGGACCGTGCAAACAGCTCGGCCCGGTGCTCGAAAAGCTCGAACTCGAGTATGACGGCCGCTTCACGCTGGCCAAGCTCGATGCCGACAAGGTGCCGCAGATCTCGCAGCAGCTGAGCCAGATGTTCGGCGTGCGCAGCATTCCCTTCTGCGTGATGTTCAAGGGCGGCCAGCCGGTCGACGGCTTCGTCGGCGCGATTCCAGCCGACCAGATCCGCAGCTTCCTCGACAAGCATGTGCCGGGCGCCGACGAGGCGGCGGCCGCGGAACAGGAAGAGGCTGCGCAGGAAGCGCTGGCCGAGGGCGATACCGAAGGTGCGCTCGAGCGCCTGCAGCACGCGGTTGCGACCGATCCGGCCAACGACGACGCGCGCTTCGACTACATCAAGCTGCTGCTGCAACAGGACCGCGTCGACGATGCCAAGGTCGCGTTCGCCCCGGTGATTGCCAAGACTTCGGCCGTGCGCCGCTTCGACGCACTGCAGCGCTGGATCGACGCGATCGACTTCGCAGCGCCGGCCACCGGTGCGCCTCCCACGCTCGCCGACGCCGAGGCCCGCATCGCGGCCAACAAGCGCGACTTCGAAGCCCGCTTCGACCGTGCGCGCCTTCTGATGAGCGCGCAGCGATGGACCGACGCGATGGACGAGCTGCTCGACATCCTGATGCGCGACAAGGGCTGGAACGAAGAGCTGGCGCGCAAGACCTATATCGCGATCCTGGACATCATCGAGCCGCCCAAGCCCAAGGTGGCGGACGGCCAGATCCCGCCGGACGATCCGACCGTGGCGACCTACCGGCGCCGCCTGAGCAGCGTGGTGCTGAGCTAGAACTTTTCCTGGGCCACGGGGCTCGCATACCATCAGCGGGTTTCAATGTGTTGCAGAAGGAAAGTACGGCCATGCGCCTCCTCTTCTTGACCACGGTCTTATTGTCTGCCGTGCTGGCCAGCGGCTGCGGCAGCGGCATCAGCCTGGACGAGCCGATCGAAGGGCCGGTCTGGCAGCTTGAGCAGCTCGGCAGCGAGCTGATCGAGCCGAGTAGCGACCCGCGGCGCAACGCCCAGATCCAGTTCGACCGCAACAGCGGGCGGGTCAGCGGTTCGGGCGGCTGCAACCGCGTGTCGGGCACTTACGAGCGCAGCGGCAGCACGCTCAGGATGCGCCAGCTGGGCTCGACCCGCATGGCCTGCCCCAACGAGGCGAGCACCATCAACGAGACCCAGTTCTTCGCGGCGCTGCAGGCCACGGCGAGCTACAGGCTGCAGGGGAGTTCGAAGCTTTCCTTGCTGGATGCGAGCGGGCGGACGGTCGCGACGCTGAGCAACGGCGGCACACGCTGAGCGCAAAGTCGTGCTTTCATCGCGAACTACCAACGCGCGGGAAGGTCCCGCAGAAGCACCAATTGCCGCCCGGCGGTATCGACGTACCCGCCGCCCTCCAGGTCCTTGATCAACCGGCTGACCATCTCCCGTGAACATCCGATTTCGCTGGCGATCGCCTGGTGCGTCAACTTTTGCGCGACGCGGCGCGTGCCATCGGCCTGCGCCTGGGCGCGCTCTTCAAGAAACTTCCTGAGCCGGCTATAGACATCCAGCAGCGCCATGCTGCGCGCACTCTCCGTCGCCAGGCGCGCCCGCTTGATCAGCCGCACGATCAGTGCCAGTGCGAACTCGGGGTCTGTCGCGATGTGCCGCAGCACCGTTTCGCGCGTGACCACCACGCAGACCGTCGGCTCCACCGCCTGCACGCTGGCCGAACGCGGTCCGCCGTCGAGCGACATCTCCCCCACGTACTCGCCGCGACCGTGCAGACCCAGCGTCACTTCGCGCCCGCGAGCGTCCGAGACGAAGGCACGGACCCGCCCCGACAGCACGATGTAGACCGAGCCGCTTTGGTCGCCCTCCTCGATCAGCAACGCGTGCGTTCGGTAGCGCCGCTGCACGCCGAGCGCCGCGAGCGCCTGGAGCGGGGGCGGCAGCTCGGCGACGAGATCGGCGGGGGACGCGGCAGGTGTCGGCAGCATGCGCGGACTATACGGCCCGCATCCCCTTCGGCGCGCCCTTCCAAGACAACGGGCGAGCCGCCGGCGTCGGCACACGCCGCTTCAGTCCTGCCCCACCAGCCGCAGTGCCGACACGATCTGCGGCATGCGCGACAACTCGCGCACCAGTTCCCGCACGCTGCCGCGGCCGGTCTTCTGCCGCACGTTCTTGATATGGGTGCGCACGGTGGAGACGCGGATGCCCTGCAAGCACGCGATCTCCTGCGCGCCGCGCCCTGCGCACAGCTGCGTCAGCACCGCCTGCTCCGCCGGGGTGAGCCGTTTGGATCGGGCGAACATCTGCACCGTGAGCGTCTCGCAGCTTGCGCGCCGGCTGCACATGACGAGCACGGTATCGATCGTCGTGCTCCCGTGCAGCATCGCGAGCGGGATGAAGGCCAGCGAGAGCGGCTCGCCCGCCGGGCCGAGCTCGACAATGCTGCGGCAATCGCGCTCGGCGTCCTTGAGCGCCTGGCGGATCTTCGCCTGCCAGACCGGCAGGGCAGCCCCCAGCATGCCCTCGGCGCTGTGAAGCGTGCGGCCCGCCGCCAGCTCGCGCTGGGCAGGCCGGTTCGCATGCAGGATGCGCCCGGTCAGGTCGACGAGCACCAGGCCGTGGTCGATCTCGTCGAGCACCCGCGCCAGCAGGGCGGCCTGCAGGGCATCGGGCGGCGGCGGAACAGTGTTCCGTACTCCCTCACGTTGGAGAACAGGTGACTCGGCGATCGCATTCATGGCACTTTCCTCATCCGTTGTGATGAGAAAAGTATCGGAAATCCCGATGGCGCCGGGCTGTGACTATTGCCGCCGGATTTGTGACTTATTCACCTCCGCCGATCGGCCGTCTCAACCTGTCAGCCGCTGCAGCGCCTCGCGGTACTTGGCCGCCGTCTTCTCGATCACCTCGGCCGGCAGGCGCGGCGCCGGCGGCGTCTTGTCCCAGGGCTTGCCGTTGATCCTGGTGGCCTCCAGCCAGTCGCGCACGAACTGCTTGTCGTAGCTCGGCGGGTTCGTGCCGGCGGCGAGCGCGGCCTCGTAGCCCTCGACCGGCCAGTAGCGCGAGCTGTCGGGCGTGAGCACCTCGTCCATCAGCACCAGCGTGCCGGCCTCGTCGAGGCCGAACTCGAACTTGGTGTCGGCAATGATCATTCCCTTGGCCAGCGCGATGGCCGCGGCCGCCTCGTAGATCGCGATGCTGGTCTCGCGGATCTGCTGCGCGAGCGCCGGGCCGACGACCTCGACCACGCGCTCGTAGCTGATGTTCTCGTCGTGCGCGCCCGCCGCCGCCTTGGCCGCGGGCGTGAAGATCGGCCGCGGCAGCTTGCTCGCATTGCGCAGGCCCTCGGGCAGCGGCACGCCGCACACGGCGCGGCTCTCCTGGTACTCCTTCCAGCCGCTGCCGGCGAGGTAGCCGCGAACCACGGCCTCGACCGGGATCGGTTTGAGCCGCTTGACCAGCATGGAACGGTCCTTGACCTGGGGCACCTCTTCCGGCTTCACCACGCTTTCCGGCGCATCGCCGGTCAGGTGGTTGGGGCACAGATGGCCGAGCCGATCGAACCACCAGAGCGCCATCTGGGTGAGGATCACGCCCTTGCCGGGGATCGGCTCGCCCATGATCACGTCAAAGGCCGAGAGTCGGTCGCTCGCGACCATCAGGATGCGGTCCTCGCCGACCGCGTAGTTGTCGCGCACCTTGCCGCGCGCGAGCAGGGGGAGGCTCTGGATGGAGGAGGTGTGGACGGTGGTCATGGCGGGGCGGCTGTGTCGGGATGGGCGAAGAACGACGGAGATTGTGCGCGCAGAAAAAAGCCACCGCGAGGGTGGCTGGCCGGGACGGGCCGAGCGTGGGGGCTGACGCCCTAGACCACTTCTTGCGCGAGCTCGCCCTTGGCGTACTTGGCGGCGACGACCTGCAACGTGCCGCCCTTGAACTTGGCACCCTGGCCCTCGCAGCCGAACTCGATGTAGCGCTGCTTGCAGATCTGCTTGGCGGCCTCGCGCGCGGGCTTGAGCCATTCGCGGGCGTCGAACTTCTCCGGGTTTTCGGCCAGGAACTTGCGCACGGCGCCGGTCATCGCCAGGCGGATGTCGGTGTCGATGTTGATCTTGCGCACGCCGTACTTGATGGCTTCCTGGATCTCCTCGACCGGCACGCCGTAGGTTTCCTTCATGTTGCCGCCGTACTGGCGGATGATGGCCAGCAGGTCCTGCGGCACGGAGGAAGAGCCGTGCATCACCAGGTGGGTGTTGGGGATGCGGCGGTGGATCTCCTTGATGCGGTCGATCGCCAGGATGTCGCCGGTGGGCTTGCGGGTGAACTTGTAGGCGCCGTGGCTGGTGCCGATGGCGATGGCCAGCGCGTCGAGCTGGGTCTTCTTCACGAAGTCGGCGGCCTGCTCGGGGTCGGTCAGCAGCTGTTCGCGCGTCATGGTGGCGTCGGTGCCGTGGCCGTCTTCCTTGTCGCCCTTCATGGTCTCGAGCGAGCCCAGGCAGCCCAGCTCGCCTTCCACCGTCACGCCGACCTTGTGGGCCATGTCCACGACCTTGCGCGTGACGTCGACGTTGTAGTCGTAGCTGGCGATGGTCTTGCCGTCGGCTTCCAGCGAGCCGTCCATCATGACCGAGGAGAAGCCCAGGTTGATCGCACCCTGGCACACGTCGGGGCTCTGGCCGTGGTCCTGGTGCATCACCAGCGGCACGCTCGGGTAGGCCTCGATGGCGGCCAGGATCAGGTGCTTGATGAAGGGCTCGCCCGCATACTTGCGTGCGCCGGCGCTGGCCTGCAGGATGACCGGCGCGCCGGTTTCCTTGGCCGCTTCCATCACGGCCTGCACCTGTTCCAGATTGTTCACGTTGAAGGCCGGGATGCCGTAGCCGTTGGCTGCGGCGTGGTCGAGCAGCTCGCGCATCGAAACAAGTGCCATGGGTAGTACCTCGCGGGGAAGATTAAGAACAAAAAACTACCGCGATTCTACCGAGCACCCCTGTCGGACAGGACCGACGCGCGGCCTGAGGGGCGGGCTAGCCCACCCGGCAGATCTTGAGCATGTTGGTGCCGCCGGGGGCACCCATGGGCTCGCCGCAGGTGATTGCGTAGACGTCGCCGGTCTGCACGATGCCGCGCTTCTTGAGGTGCGCCTCGGCCTGCAGGAGCGCCGTGTCGCGGTCGCTTTCCGAATCCATGAGCAGCGGCCGCACGTTGCGGTAGAGCGCCATGCGGCGCTGCGTGGCGAGGCGCGAGGTCAGCGCATACATCGGAATGTGCGCGCGGTGGCGGCTCATCCACAGCGGCGTGGATCCCGATTCGGTCAGCGCGACGATCGCCTTGGCCCCCAGGTGGTGGGCCGTGAACAGCGCGCCCATGGCGATCGACTGGTCGATGCGGGCGTAGGACTGGCCGCTGAAGTCGGCGTCGAGCTTCAGATCCTCGGCGGCTTCGGCGGCCTCGCAGATGCGGCTCATTTCCTGCACCGTCTCGAGGGGGTAGCGGCCCGAAGCGGTCTCGGCCGAGAGCATCACGGCGTCGGTGCCGTCGAGCACGGCGTTGGCCACGTCGCTGACCTCGGCGCGCGTGGGCACCGGGTTGGTGATCATCGATTCCATCATCTGCGTGGCGGTGATGACGACCTTGTCCATCTCGCGCGCCATGCGGATCATCTTTTTCTGCAGCGCCGGCACGGCCGCGTTGCCGACCTCGACCGCCAGGTCGCCGCGCGCCACCATGATGCCGTCGCTGGCGCGCAGGATTTCCTCCAGCTTGGGGATCGCCTCCGCACGCTCGATCTTGGCGATCAGGCCCGGCTTGTGGCCGAACTCGGCCGCCGCCACGTTGCACAGTTGGCGCGCCATTTCCATGTCGGTCGCGTTCTTCGGGAAGCTCACCGCCACGTAGTCGGCCTGGAAGCTCATCGCAGTCTTGATGTCCTCCATGTCCTTGGCCGTCAGCGCCGGCGCCGTGAGGCCGCCACCCTGCTTGTTGATGCCCTTGTTGTTGGAGAGCTCGCCGCCCAGGCGCACCGTGGTGTGCACCGCGTCGCCCTTGACGGCCTCGACCGTGAGCACGATCAGCCCGTCGTTCAGCAGCAGGCTGTCGCCGGGCTTCACGTCGCGCGGCAGGTCCTTGTAGTCCAGGCCCACTTCATTGACATCGCCCAGCTCGGTGCGCGAGGCGTCGAGCACGAACTTCGCACCGGCCTCCAGCCAGACCTTGCCCTCGGCGAACTTGCCGACCCGGATCTTCGGGCCCTGCAGGTCGGCCATGATCGCCACCTCGCGCCCCGTGCGGTGGGCCGCCTCGCGCACCATGGCGGCGCGGTTGATGTGATCCTGCGCCGTGCCGTGGCTGAAGTTGAGCCGCACCACGCTGACCTTGTTGAGGATCATCTTCTCGAGGAGATCCGGGGAGCTCGATGCCGGGCCGAGCGTTGCGACGATCTTGGTGGCGTGGCGGGGAAGGCGGGGCGTGCTCATTCAGGTCTCCGGTTTGTATTCCATACTGTATACACTTTCTCGGGCGACCGATAGAGGGTTTCAGCCGGCCGCACGCTTCGAAAGAATCTCGAACGCCGGCAGGGTCTTGCCTTCCAGGACTTCGAGGAAGGCGCCGCCGCCGGTCGAGATGTAGCCCACCTGCTTTTCGATGCCGTACTTGGCGATCGCGGCCAGCGTGTCGCCGCCGCCGGCGATCGAGAAGGCGCTGCTCTCGGCGATGGCGCGCGCGATGGCCTCCGTGCCCTTGGCGAAGGCGTCGAACTCGAACACGCCCACTGGGCCATTCCACACGATGGTGCCGGCTTCGCGCAGCTGCGCGGCCAGGACCTCCGCGGTCTTCGGGCCGATGTCGAGGATCAGGTCGTCGTCGGCCACCTCGCTTGCGGCTTTCACCGTGGCGGCGGCATCGGCCGCGAAGGTCTTGGCCGTGACCACATCGACGGGAATGGGCACCGCCGCGCCGCGCGCGCGCATCGCCTCGATCACGGCCTTGGCCTCATCGAGCAGGTCGGGCTCGGCCAGCGACTTGCCGATCTGGAGGCCGGCCGCGAGCATGAAGGTGTTGGCGATGCCGCCGCCCACGATCAGCTGGTCGACCTTGTCGGCCAGGCTCTTCAGGATGGTGAGCTTGGTGCTGACCTTAGAGCCGGCGACGATCGCGACCAGCGGGCGCTTCGGCTGCGCCAGAGCCTTGGTGATGGCGTCGATCTCGGCCGCCAGCAGCGGGCCGGCGCAGGCCACCTTGGCGTACTGGGCGATGCCGTAGGTCGTGGCCTCGGCGCGGTGCGCAGTGCCGAAGGCATCGTTGACGTAGATGTCGGTCAGCGCGGCGAGCTTGCGCGCGAGCGTCTCGTCGTTCTTCTTCTCGCCCTTGTTGAGGCGGCAGTTTTCCAGCAGCACGACCTGGCCGGGGGCCACCTGGACGCCCTCGACCCAGTCGGGCACCAGCGGCACCTCGCGGCCCAGCAGCTCGCCCAGGCGCTTGGCGACCGGCGCCAGCGAATCCTCGGGCTTGAATGCGCCCTCGGTCGGGCGGCCGAGATGGGAGGTGACCATCACAGCTGCCCCTGCATTGAGCGCCAGCTCGATGCAGGGCACCGAGGCGCGGATGCGCGTGTCTTCGGTGATGCGGCCGCTGTCGTCCTGCGGCACGTTGAGATCGGCTCGGATGAACACGCGCTGGGCGGCGACTTTGCCTTGCGCGCAGAGGTCGGTGAATCGAAGAACGTTCATGGGATGGGCGGGATAAGGAGCGGACGAGGGGAGTGCCTTGAAAAGAGGCAAGCGGCCATTGTAGGTTTCGACGGCGGCGCGCCGGCGTCAACCCGCGAGACCCGGCTTCCGCACGCACTGCTCCAGCATCTCGACGAAGCCGGCCGCCGCCGGCGACAGCGAGCGCCGCGACGCGGTGTAGACGCAGACCTCGCGGTGGAAATCGGGCCGGTCGAGCTTGACCATCTGCAGTCCGTGGGCCTTCACCAGCGGGGCCGAGTAGGTCGGGCAGACCGTGAGCCCCAGGCCCGAGGCGACCATGCCCAGCGCGGTGGTCATGTACGAGACCTCCTGCGTCGTCGCGCGCAGCATCAGCTCTCGGGCTTCGGCGTCCAGCTCGGGCAGCACGCGCTGGCGGAAGTCGCGCGTCGGCGCAATGAAGGTGTAGGGCCCGAGCTCGTTCCAGCGCACCTGGCGCCGGCGCGCGAAGACATGGTCGGCCGGGCAGATCAGCCAGTGGCGGTCGCGAAAAAGCGTGCGGCGCTCGATCACCGCCGGGTCCACCGCCACGTCCTGCCCCACCGCCAGCTCCGCCTCGCCCGAGAGCACGCCGGCCAGCAGGTGCTCGGGCAGCGTGTCGGCCAGGCGCACGTCGATGTCCGGGTAGCGCGCGCTGTAGGCCGCGATCACGCGCGGCATCAGCGTGCAGGCCATGAGCTGCGGCGCGGCGAGCCGCAGCACGCCCTTCTTCTGGTCGCGCAACTCGGTCACGCCGGCCACCGCGCCCGCGAGGTCGGCCAGGAGGCGCTGCACCGCGGGCTGGAATTCGCGCCCGGCCTCCGAGAGCAGCACGCGCCGCGTGTGGCGGTCGAAGAGCTGCACGCCCATTTCGCGCTCCAGCTCGCGCACCAGCACGCTCAACGCCGACTGGGTCAGATGCAGCCGGGCGGCGGCGGCGGTGAAGCTGCCGGTGTCGGCCACGGCGTCGAAGGCGCGCAGCTGGCGCAGGGTCAGATTCATGGCCTCAGTTCATCAATCAATGAATTTATTTCGATTGAATCATAAGAGGAACGGCGGCCCAATCATGGACCGCCCCACCCCGGAGACATGCCATGACCCCCTCGCCCGTGCCCGTGCGCGGACTGCACCACTTCGCCTGGCGCTGCCGCGACAGCGAGGAAACGCGCCGCTTCTACGAGGACCTGCTGGGCCTGCCGCTGGTGCACGTGATCAAGAGCGACCATGTACCGAGCACCGGCGAGTTCTGCCCCTACGTCCACATCTTTTTCCAGATGCGCGACGGCTCCTACATCGCCTTCTTCGACCTCGGCGACGACGTGGCCGCGCTGCCTTCGCCCAACACGCCGGCCTGGGTCAACCACATCGCGCTGCGCGTCGATTCGGTGGCCGACCTGCTTGCCGCCAAGGCGCGGCTCGAAGCGGCCGGCGTCGAGGTGCTGGGCGTGACCGACCACCACATCATCGAGTCGATCTATTTCTTCGACCCCAATGGCATCCGCATCGAGCTGACCACGCCCACCGTGCCGCAGGCCGAGATGGACGCGCATGCGAAGCGCGCCCATGCCGACCTCGAGGCCTGGACGCTGCGCAAGGCCGAACTGCGGAGGAAGGCGGCGCATGCCTGAGCTCCAACTCGCCGTCATCGACGTCAAGCCCGGTGCCGCCATGGAGAGCCAGTCGGGCCTGCAGATGCTGCGCCCGCGCATCTACGGCGCCTACCGCGCGCCGGCCGGCCCGAAGAAGATCGCGGCCATCGTGATGCACCCGACGAGCAACTTCATGGGGCACTACCTGATCGCGCCGCTGGCCGAGCGCGGCATCTGCTGCATGGGCCTCAACTCGCGCTACATGGGCAACGACACGGTGCTACTGATGGAACGCGCAATCCAGGACCTGGGCGCCGGCGTGCAGTTCCTGCGCGCCGCGGGCTACGAGAAGGTGCTGCTCATCGGCAACTCGGGCGGCGCCGCGCTCGCGAGCTTCTACCAGGCGCAGGCCGAGAAGCTCACGGCGCACCACTTCCCGGACGGCGACCCGACGCACCTGCATCCCGACGACCTGCCGCCGGCCGACGGCATCGCGCTGTGCGCGGCGCACCAGGGCCGCTCGAAGCTGATGCGCGACTGGATCGACCCTTCTGTCACCGACGAGCACGACCCGCTGTCGGTGGACCCCGAGCTCGACATGTACGACCCGCGCCATGCCGTGCCCTACAGCGCCGAGTTCCTCGCCCGCTTCGGCGCCGCACAGAAGGCCCGGCTCGACCGGCTGGAGCACTGGGCGATGGAACGCCTGCGCCTGTTGCGCAGCACGCCGGGCGCGCCGCGCGACCAGGCTTTCGTCGTCTACCGCACGCATGCCGATCCGCGCTGCGTCGACCTCTCGATCGATGCCAACGACCGCGCACCCGGCAGCGTGTGGGGCGACGCGCGGCAGGTGAACTACTCGGCCAACGCGATGGGCCGCACCACTTCGCTGACCGCCTTCCTCTCGCAATGGTCCTCGCGCTCGCACGCCGACGGGCCCTCGAACCTGGCGCGCACCACTTGCCCGAAGCTGCTCCTGACCTACACGGCCGACCAGTCCACCTTCCCGAGCACGCGCGATGCCTGGCTCGCAGCCGGCGGCGAGCGCATCCGCAATGTCGCCATCGTCGGCGGCAACCACTACCTGGCGGGCCAGCCCGAACTGGTGCCGCGTGCTGCCGACGCCATTGCCGAATGGGCCCACGCGCTCTGAACGCCGCCATGGAAAGCTTCCATTTCGCGCCCGAATACGAGCTGCCGCGCTGGCCCTTCCAGCCGCCGCCCGAGCTGGGCAGCGGCCAGGTTGTGCGCCATCCGATCGTCATCGCCGGCGCTGGCCTGGCCGGCCTCACGCTGGCCTGCGACCTCGCGCAGCGCGGCGTGCGCGCCGTGCTGCTCGACGAAGACGACACGGTGGGCGTGCGCGGCGCCTCTTCGCGCGGCATCTGCTATGCACAGAAGAGCCTGGAGATCTTCGAGCGCCTCGGCATCTACCGGCGCATCGCCGACAAGGGCATCACCTGGTCCTTCGGCCGCACCTTCTCGGGCGAAGAGGAGGTCTACAACTTCAACCTGAAGACCGACAGCGTCTCCGCGCAGCCGCCCTTCATCAACCTGCAGCAGTTCTACCTCGAGTGGTTCCTGGTCGACCGCATCCTCGAGCTCGGCTTCACGGACCTGCGCTGGAAAAACCGCGTGACGCACATCGTGCCCGGCGACGAGAGCGTTCGCGTCGAGGTCGAGACGCCGGCAGGCCGCTACACGATCGAGGCCGGCCACCTGATCGACGCGACCGGCGCCAACAGCGCGATCCGCACCCAGCTCGGCCTCGACACCCACACCTCGCGCAGCACCGACCGCTGGTGCATCAGCGACGTGCGCTTCAAGAAGCCGCTGCCCACCGAACGCTGGACCTGGGTCGACGCGCCCTTCAACGAGGGCCGCGCGGTCTGGCAGCACCTGATGGCCGACGGCGTCTGGCGCATCGATTACCAGATGCCCGAGGACTGCGACACCGCCCACATCAGCAAACCCGAGGTGGCCGGCGCGCGGCTGCGCGAGCAGCTTGGGCCCGGCGTCGAGTTCGAGTTCGTCTGGATCGGCCCTTACGGCTACCGCGACCACCTGCTCGACCGCTTCCGCCGCGGCCGCGTGTTCTTCATCGGCGACTCGGCGCACGTCGTGAGCCCCTTCGGCGCGCGCGGCGGCAACAGCGGCATCCAGGACGCGGCCAACCTCGGGTGGAAGCTGGCGCTGGTCATGCAGGGCCAGGCCGGCGATGCGCTGCTCGACACCTACGATGCCGAGCGCCGGCCGGCCGCCGCGCAGAACCTCCAGGTCACGAGCCGCACCGCCCGCTTCCTGGCGCCGCGCTCGCCGGCCGAACACACGCTGCGGCGCGCGGTTGTGGCACTGGCCTCGCGCTGCGCCTTCGCGCGCGCGCTCGTCAACACGGGCCGCATGTCGGTGGCGAATGACTATCCGACGGCGCCGCATCTGCCTGAAGGCGGCCGTAGCGTGCAGAACCTGCCGCTTCGCTGGAGCGACGGCCGGCCGACCACGCTGATGCAGCTGCTGGCCGAGGGCACGAAGTGCCTCGGCCTCTGGTTCGCACCGACGCGCGCGCAGGCCGAGGCTGCGGCATCGCTGCCGCTGCAGGTGGTCGCGGTGGGTGGCGAGAGCGGCCTGCCCGCGCTGCAGCCCGACGAGGCGCTGGCGCGCCATCTCGGCGTCGAGTCGCCCGGCAGCTTCTGCCTCGTGCGGCCCGACGCCTACCGCGCCGCGCTGCTCACCGATCCCACGCCGGCGGCGATCGCCGCCGCCCTCCAGGCCGCACTGGCGCAAGACGCGTGATCACCGACCCTCACAGCCTCGACCTCGATGGCTTCTACGCCAAGTGGTCATCCAGGCTGCCGGCGTGTGGCTACCAGCCAAGGCCCAGGTGCAGCGGCAGGTAGACCGCCATGCCGGCCAGCATCGTCCCCAACACGCCGCGGCGCCAGAAGTAGTAGGCGGCGCCGGCCGCGGCGGCATAGATCCGCGCATCCTTCCAGGTCGCGATCAGGTGCCCCTGCGTCATCACGATCTCGGGCACGATCACCGCCGCCAGCGCGGCCGCCGGCGCATAGTGCAGCGCCCGGTGCGCCCACTCCGGCAGGCCCCATGGCCGGTCGAGGATGAAGAAGAAGCAACGTGTCAGCACGGTCACTCCGGCCAGGCCGACGATCACGGCCAGGGTCCAGAAATCGGTGGCGCCACCGTTGCCGATGCTCATTTTTCATCCTCCGCATCGGGATCCAGTCCGAACTGCTTCTCCAGCCAGAAGCACAGCAGCACCGCGACGCCGATGCCGGCCACGATGTTGAGCTTGAGCGGCAGCGCATAGGCCGCGACCGCCGTGGCGCCGGCAACCAGCGCCGCCAGGATGCGCAGCCGCGTCGTCGCCATCGAGCAGACGATGGCCACCAGGCTCAGCACGCCGGCGAAGCCCAGCCCCCAGCTCTGCGGGATCAGGTTGGCCAGCAAGATGCCGAGCAGGCTCGTGCCCATCCATGAGCACCAGGTCACGAAGTAGTTGCCGGTCAGGTAGGCCTCCTGCGCGCGCTTCTCGGCTTCGGTCGCCGGCGGCTCGGGGTAGCGGCCGGTGAACATCGCATAGCTCATGTCGGCCGTGAGGTAGCCGTGCGTCAGGCGGCGCCAGCGCGGCATGTGCATGAGGTAGGGCCGCAGGTGCAGGCTGAAGACCACGAAGCGCAGGTTGACGCAGAAGCCCGTGGCGAGGACCACCCAGGCCGGCGCGCCGGCGATCAGGAGCGGAATGGCGGCCAGCTGCGAGCTGCCGGCGTAGACCAGCAAGGTCATCGCGACCGACTCGAAGACGCTCATGCCCGACTTGACCATGGCCACGCCGGTCATCAGGCCCCAGGCGCCGATGCCCACGGCGACCGAGGACATTTCGCTCGCGCCTTGGCGGAACTCGGGTTGGCGGCGGACGGAAGAAGACAGGAACATCAGGACTCCCGCCGTGCCGCCCCGAGGGAGGCCTGCGCCACCTCGGGGGGCAGCGAGGACACGCAGTGCCGAGCGTGGGGGCAGTACATCAGCCGAAGACCTGTCCCGGCTTGATGTCGAAGCCGCGCAGGAAATCGGCCGCGCCCAGGCGCTTGCCGCCGGGCCGCTGCAGTTCGGTGATCAGGACGACGGCATCGCTGGCGGCGACGGCGATGCCCGGCGCGCCGGCCGCCAGTACCGTGCCCGCCGCGTCCGCAGGCGTCCCGGGCTGAACCCGCGCTGCCCAGAGCTTGATGGTTTCGCCGTCGAGCACGCTGCTCGCGCCGGGAAAGGGATCGAAGGCGCGGATGCGGCGCACGATGGCGGCGGCATCCTGCGTCCAGTCCACCTGCGCTTCGTGCTTCTCGACCTTGTGCGCGTAGCTCACGCCTTCGGGCGGTTGCGGCTTCGCCTGCAGCGCTCCGGCCCGGGCCTGCTTCAGCGCGTCGACGATCAGCCGCCCGCCGAGCGCGGCGAGCCGGTCGTGCAGTTGCGCGGTGCTGTCCTCGCCGATGGCGAGCGATTCGGCCAGCAGCATGTCGCCGGTATCGAGCCCGGCATCCATCTGCATGACGGTGATGCCGGTCTGCGCGTCGCCGGCCTCGATCGCGCGATGGATCGGCGCCGCGCCGCGCCAGCGCGGCAAGAGGCTCGCATGGATGTTGAGGCAGCCGAAGCGCGGCACGTCGAGCACCCACTGCGGCAGGATCAAGCCGTAGGCGGCGACCACCATCACATCGGCCTTCGCCTCGAGGAGGGCGGCGCGCGCCGCGGCGGCATCCTCGGGGTACTTGCCGTCCAGGCGCAGGCTGCGCGGCTGCGCCACGGGCCAGCCATGGGATGCGGCGAACTGCTTGACCGGCGAGGCCTGCAGCTTCATGCCCCGCCCGGCGGGGCGGTCGGGCTGGGTCAGCACCAGCACGATGTCGAAACCCGCGGCGGCGATCGCCTCCAGCGCGACGCGGGCGAACTCGGGCGTACCCGCAAATACGACCCTCATGCGCCCCTCACGTCGGGGCCAGCAATTCGAGCATCAGGTCGTCGCCCGTGTGGTAGCGCTGCACCACGCCGGCAGGGTCGACATAGATGTAGAGCATGCGGGGCGTGTTCATCATCTTGTAGCGCCAGGTCCAGATCACGCCGTCGAAGGAGCTCACGCGCGTGATCTCGAACGGCCGGCCGTAGGTCCGCAGCACGTCGGCCTCGCGCCAGACGCCGACGCCCGGCTGGATGGTGCGGTCGAACAGGCGGTCGTCGAGTTCCTGGCGGATCGAGACCACGCGCCCGCCGGCATCGAGATCGACATTGCTCACCTCGAAGCCGGCCGGCGCGCGGGAATACTGGAGCCGCTCGCCGCCGCCGGGCAGCGGGTACATGGCGGTGGGCGCGCCGAGCTGGTGCAGCGCGTCGGCCTTCGAAGTGCCCGGCGCAATCCGCGTGGGCTCACCCGCACAGCCCGCCAGGCCCAGCGCCGCGGCAAGCAGCGCGGCGGCGCCGGCGCGGGCGACGACGCTCACCGCCGTCCTTCCCGTTGCTCGAGCTTCTGGTCTTCGCGCTGCTGCTTGAGCAGCTTGCTCTTGATGCGGTTGCGCTTGAGGGGAGAGAGGTACTCGACGAACACCTTGCCGAGCAGGTGGTCGAGCTCGTGCTGGATGCAGACCGCCAGCAGGCCCTCGGCTTCGATGGTCTGGGGCTCGCCGTTGGCGTCGAGGGCGGTCACGCGCACCGCGGTCGAACGCTCGACACCGTCATAGATGCCGGGCACCGAGAGGCAGCCTTCTTCGTTGAGTACTTTTTCCTCACTGGCCCAGACGATCTCGGGATTGATTAGCACCAGCGGCTGGTTGCGCTCCTCGGAGATGTCGATCACCACCAGCCGCTCGTGCACGTCGACCTGCGTGGCTGCCAGGCCGATGCCGTTGGCCTCGTACATGGTTTCGATCATGTCGGCGACCAGTGTCTTGATGCGTGCATCAACGCCCTGCACCGGCTTGGCGACCGTGTGCAGGCGCTTGTCGGGATAGCTCAGGATGGTTCTTTTGGCCATGAATGCGAGGAAAAATTGTCGTTATTTTCGCCATTTCCGCGACGGTACGACGCGCTGCGACCTGATAAACGTTGCCCCTTCAAGGGCTTCAGCGCAAAATTCGTTGCAAATTGTGAGGATTCGTACGCCCCCCTGGGCGTAGTGCGTGCACACCATCAAACCATGAAACAACTCCGAATCAACGACTGCCTGCGTCCGAACATCTTCGCCACGCTGGCGATGATCGCCATGGTGGGCACCGGCACGACGGCCCTCGCGCAGAACTACCCCGTCACGCCGCAGCAGCGCGCCACGGCCCAGCAGACGGCGCAGACCGGCGTGCCGCTCAGCGAGCTGGCGCCGAATGCGCCCGACGAATACACGATCAAGCCGCGCGACACGCTGTGGGCCGTTTCCCGCCTCTATCTGCGCAGCCCCTGGCGCTGGCCCGAGCTCTGGGGCATGAACATGGGCGAGATCCGCAACCCGCACCTCATCTATCCGGGCCAGGTGCTCTATCTCGACAAGACCGGCGGCCGCGCCCGCCTGAGCACCCGCCGCGGCGGCTCGGGCGTGGCCGACGGCGGCACCATCAAGCTGACGCCGCGCACGCGTTTCGAGTCGCTTTCGGGCATGGCTCTGCCGACGCTCAATCCCAGCCTGATCGAGCCCTTCCTGAGCGAGCCGATCGTGGTCGATCAGGAAACTCTGCTCTTGGCGCCGCGCATCGTGGCGGGCAACGACAGCCGCGTGCTGCTTGCCCGCGGCGACCGCGCCTATGCGCGCGGCGAGGTCAACTCGCCGCTGGTGGAAACCGCCGGCCCGATCAAGACCTTCCGCATCTTCCGCAACGCGACGCCGCTGAAGGATCCCGGCACAGGCGAGATCCTCGGCTACGAGGCACAGTACCTCGGCAAGGCCCAACTGCAGCGCGGCGAATCGAGCGTCACCGAGATGGTGGAAGGCAAGGAGATCAAGAGCGTGGTGCCCGCCACCGTCGACATCGTGGCAGCGCGCGAGGAAATGCGCGCCGGCGACCGTCTGCTGCCCGAGCCTCCCCGCCAGCTGCTGAGCTACGTGCCGCGCGCGCCCCATCAGACCATCGAGGAGGGCCGCATCGTCTCCGTCTACGGCAATGCGGTGCAGTTCGCGGCCCAGAACCAGGTGGTCGCGATCAACAAGGGCACGATCGACGGCATCGAGAACGGCCACGTGCTGGCGATTCTCAAGAACGGCGAAACCATCATCGACAAGACCGGATCGGGCAAGGAAACGCTGAAGCTGCCCAACGAGCGGATCGGCCTCTTGATGGTGTTCCGCCCCTTCGAGCGGGTCTCGTACGCGCTGGTGCTCGAAATCAACGACGCCCCGCGCATCGGCGATCTGCTGGTCAATCCCTGACGCCTCCTCTTCCTCCTTCGCGTGGAACGTGAAGAACTCGCGAGCTGGCTGCGGCTCACGCTGACGCCGGGCATCGGCAACGGCGCTGCGCGCAAGCTGCTCGCGGCCTTCGGGCTGCCGCCGGACGTTTTCGTTCAGTCGCCGGTGGCGCTGCGGCAGCGGGTGACCGACGCGCAGGCAGAGGCCCTGCTTCGCGCACCGGCTGAACTCGCAGCGCAGATCGATCAGACCTTCGAGTGGCTGCAAGGCACCTAAGCGCAGGCGCCACGCGGCGCATCCTGACCCTCGGCGATCCCGGCTATCCGGCCTCCTGCTCGAGATGGCGGACCCGCCACTCATGCTGCAGCTGCTGGGCGCGCCGGCATTGGATCTCACGCAGCTCGAAAACAGCATCGCCATGGTCGGCAGCCGCAATCCGACGCCGCAGGGCGCATCGAATGCGCGGGCCTTCGCCCGGGCCTTCGGCGAAGCCGGGATCCCGGTGGTATCGGGGCTTGCGCTCGGCGTCGACGGCGCGGCCCACGAAGGCGCGCTCGATGCGCCGGGCCGCCCAGCACGTGAGCGAGTTCCCGCTCGGCACGCCGCCGCTCAACCAGAATTTCCCGAAAGCGCAACCGCATCATCGCCGGCCTCGCGCGCGGCACGCTGGTGGTGGAGGCCGCGCTGCAGTCGGGCTCGCTGATCACCGCCAGGCTCGCGACCGAGCAGGGCAAGGAAGTGTTCGCCATTCCCGGCTCGATCCACTCGCCGCAGTCGCGCGGCTGCCATGCCTTGATCCGCCAGGGAGCGAAGCTGCTCGAGACGGTGGGCGACGTGCTCGAAGAGCTGCGTCTGGAAGACACCGCCGTTTTCGCCGCTGCGAACCCGGGATCCGAAGACGTCGATGCCATGCCGGAACACCGGCTGCTGCGCGGCATGGGCTACGACCCCGTGAGGCTGGATGCACTGGGCGCACGCACCGGCTTCAGCGCCGCCGAGCTGCAGGCGCAGCTGCTCGAACTCGCCGGCAGCGTGGCCCGCCTGCCCGGCGGCCTGTTCCAGCCTTTGCGCAGGGCTGACGGCGTCGCGTTCGAACAACGCGGCGAGCCAGGCGCGCCGAGTGGGCTATATTGGCCCCATGTTCGAAGTGCTCGTGTATGTCTACGAAAACTACTGGCGCGGCGATGCGTGTCCCGAGCCCGAGCAACTGGGCCGCAAGCTCAGCGCGCAGGGCTTCGATGCGGAAGAGATCCGCGACGCGTTGCGCTGGCTCGATGGCCTGAGCCTCGCCACCCAGGGCGTGCAGCTGACCCGGCACCCCGACGGCACCAGCGCCACGGTCAGCCTGCGCAGCCCGGCCGACGCCGCCCTGCCTGCATCGCCGGGCTCGATGCGCGTCTATTCGACCGCCGAGCAGGAACACCTGGGCGCCGAATGCCTGGGCTTCATCAGCTTCCTCGAGTCGTCTCGCGTGCTGCCCTCCGGCATGCGCGAGATCGTGATCGAGCGCGCGATGGCCACGCCGGGCGAGCCGTTGGCGCTCGACGAGCTCAAGATCATCGTGCTGATGGTGCACTGGAGCACCGGTGTCGAGCCCGATGCGCTGGTGCTCGACGAGCTTTGCGACGACACCACGGGCCGCGTCGCTCACTGAACTTCTGGTTCAGTTCAGCAGACGCTCCGGATTGGCATCCAGCTTGGCCAGCGCCTCGCGCGTGGCCCGCACCGTGAGCGTTTCCTCTTCGGCCGGCACCAGAAGCCCGGCCTGCAGATAGGACGCCAGCCGCCCGACCTGGACCAGGAAGCTGCGCCCATCGCTCGAGGCGAACAGGTGCAGTTGCTTGCGCTCGCTTCGCCAGACGAACTGGACCTGGCTCACGCGGTCGTTGTGGTCGAGCATGAACCAGGTACCGACCTGGAGTTCGCGCGCCCACGCGAGCATGTCCTCGCCGACCTTGGTGCCGGTGTCGGGAACGATCTCGAGCGATGCCGCATCGACCCCGAGCAGCAGCTCGATGCTGGCGGCGTCCAGCGGCAGGTCGGTCGCGCCGTCGTCGTCGGAAACGAAATCCTCGAGGTTGGCCAGGCGCTTGGCCATGGCCTCGATCTTGGCCGGCGGAATGGCTTCGGTCTTCGAGAGGAAGGCATCGGACAAGGTGGCGCCGATGGTCTTGATGTGCGCCTCCTGCGGCTCGCCCTCGATGCCCAGCAGGCCCATGCCCTGGCGCAGGCGCTGCAGCAGCTGGGGCAGATCCTGGATCACGCGGGCGCGGTCGTTGCGATTGGGTTTGGCGCTTGCGGCCCACACCAGGTCGGAAGCGGCGCGCTTGAGCGTGACCGTCTGCTCGTCCTGGGCGCCGTAGCGCAGCGCCGCGATGGCCAGCACCTCGGCCCAAACCTTGAACAGGAACTCCCGGATCTCCTCGCGCACCGGCATGTCGTTGAGCATCTTGCGCAGCTCGATGGTGTACTGGATCGCCATCGTCTCCTTCTGCTCGACCTGCTGTGCCACGCTCATCAGGCGCTGGGTGGCGTCGCTCTGCGTCAGGTACTTGTTGAGGAAGGCGACGAATTCGTCGAACACCAGCTTGAACACGCGCTGGCCGGTTTCAGGATACTGCTCGATCACCTGGACCACGCGCCGGATCTCGCCCTCGAGCGCGCTGCCCGAGATGGCGGCGGCGTCGAAGCCCATCACGCAGGAGCCCATGCGGTCGATCAGCATGCGCGCAGGATGCTGAAGCGTGCCGAAGAATTCCGGCTCGGCAATCGCGACGCGCAGCACCGGCATCTGCAGGCGCGCGAACCACACGCGCGCCGAGAACGGGATGCGCTCCTCGGCAAGAATGGCCTGGAACATCAGCGCCACGATCTCGACCGTGGCCTTGTCGGCCGTGGTCGGCGCCTTTTTCTTGAGTTCACTGGTGCGCCGGCGCAGTTCGGCCGCGGTCTGGTGAATGGCCGTGGCTTCGTCGCCGACCACGTACTGAGAGGCCATCATCTGGTAGGCCGCTTCCGCATCGGCGATGGCGGCGGCAAAGGCCGGTGCGCCGAGGCCCACGCCGCCACCGCCGCCGGCATTGCCGCCACCTGCACCACCGCCAGGCCCGCCGGCGGCCCCTGCGCGGTGCTGGGTGATGTCGCCGCCGATGCGCGCGGTCACGAAACGCTTGAGATTGAGCAGCACGCCCTGCGCACGCTGGCGCGCCAGGACCAGCGGCGAGCCGCCGGTCGCGACCAAACTGTCGCCGCCACCACCGCCGGGCCCGCGGCCGACGCCGATCGCCGCCGGCGCGAAGCTGCCGGGGGGCGCCCCGAAGGCGGCCGGATTGCCGCCGATGCCCATCGGCGCGCTGCCGGCATGGGATGCTCTCGCAAAACTGGTGCCGAGCGTCGCCGCGCCGGAACTGGCGCTGCCGGTCCGCTTGACGAAGCTCTTGAGATCGATCTCGGGCATCACGCCCTTCTCGATCAGGAAGGCATTGGATTCCTTGTAGGCCCTGACGATCACGTCGACCAGGTGGTTCTGCACCACGTCCTGCACCTTGGTCCAGAGGCTGCGGCTCAGGCCGGCGGCCAGCCACTGGTCGACCAGCACCTTGGCCAGCGCCTCGGGCTTGAGGAT
Source organism: Variovorax sp. Soil_C_33 (assembly GCF_057656935.1). Taxonomy (NCBI): domain Bacteria; kingdom Pseudomonadati; phylum Pseudomonadota; class Betaproteobacteria; order Burkholderiales; family Comamonadaceae; genus Variovorax; species Variovorax sp. Soil_C_33. The sequence goes on along the minus strand of NZ_JBDGJK010000002.1, from coordinate 238,112 downwards.
GTCCCGGGCAGCCAGCTCGGCCGTGCCTTCGAGATGCTGGATGCGCAGGCGCAGGTCGTTGAGCTCGAAGCTGGCCTTGTCCTGGATGGCCTGGGCCAGGCGGGAGTACAGGATGCCGGTTTCCACCACGTCGTCGCCGATCAGTTCGAGACGCGACAGCGAATTGGACGAAGGCCCGCTGCCTGTGCTGCCGGCCAGCGCCTTGCGCCACGCGGTCTGCGACAACGGAACCCAGCTCGAGCCCTGGGCTTGGAAGGCGATGTAGTCGTCGCGGTTCTCCTGCATCTGGCGCACGTTGCCGGTCATCCCGGCCAGCGCAGCCAGCCGCTCGCGGATCGCATGGGCGACCGGCGGGATCGCCCCTTCGGTGGCGGCGACGAAGCGTTCGCGCGTCTCGCGAGCGAGTTGCTGGGAAGAAGCTGGAGACCGCGAGATCATGGACAGGAGCGACGGCTAATTAAAAACGTTTCAGGCGCGAGCTTGCATCTGTAAGCGTAACCGCACAAGAGCCGCCGCTGCTCGGCAGCAACCCCGACATACGAAAGTCGGGGTTCCGTGGCGCGCCGTTCACACGGTGGCGCCTGCGTTCGGATCGTCCGGATCGCCCTCGCGCTTGACCGGCCCCTTGACCAGGTCCTCGCGCTTCACGCCCAGCCACATCGCGATCGCCGCCGCCACGAAGGCCGACGAATAGATGCCGAACAGGATGCCGATCGTCAGCGCCAGCGCGAAATAGTGCAGCGTCGGGCCGCCGAAGAAGAACATCGAAAGCACCACCAGCTGCGTGCAACCGTGCGTGATGATGGTTCGGCTGATGGTCGAGGTGATCGCGTTGTCGATGACCTCGCGCGTCGTCATCTTGCGGTAGCGCCGGAAGTTCTCGCGCACACGGTCGAAGATGACCACCGACTCGTTGACCGAATAGCCCAGCACCGCCAGCACCGCCGCCAGCACCGCCAGCGAGAACTCCCATTGGAAGAAGGCGAAGAAGCCCAGGATGATCACCACGTCATGCAGGTTGGCGAGCACGGTGGCGAGCGCGAACTTCCATTCGAAGCGGAAGGCCAGGTAGATCATGATGCCGACCACCACCATGGCCAGCGCCTTGAGGCCGTTGGTGGTGAGCTCCTCGCCCACCTGGGGGCCGACGAATTCGTTGCCGCGCAGGGTGGCCGATGGGTCTATCGCCTTCAGGGCAGCCATCACCTGGTCGCTCTGCTGGGCCGAGGTCTGGCCTTTCTGCACCGGCAGGCGGATCTGCACGTCGCGCGAGGTGCCGAAGTTCTGCACCTGCACGTCGGGGTAGCCGAGCTTGCCGATGGTTTCGCGCACCTTGCCGACGTCGACCGACTGCTGGTAGGCGACCTCCATCACGGTGCCCCCGGTGAACTCGACCGACAGGTGCAGCCCGCGATGGAACAGGAAGAACACCGCCAGCAGGAAGGTGAGGACGGAAATCGCGTTCAGCACCAGCGCATGGCGCATGAACGGGATGGTCCGGTGAATTCGGAAGAACTCCATTTTTTTGCTCCCTTACTTGGCGTCGGCCGTGGCCTTGCTGGCATCAGGCTTCCAGACCGTGCCGATCGACAGGCTCTTGAGCTTCTTCTTGCTGCCGTACCAGAAGTTCACCAGGCCGCGCGAGAAGAACACCGCCGAGAACATGGAGGTGACGATGCCGATGCAGTGCACCACGGCGAAGCCGCGCACCGGGCCCGAGCCGAAGGCCAGCAGCGCGATGCCCGCGATCAGGGTGGTCACGTTGGAATCGAGAATCGTGCCCCAGGCGCGGTCGTAGCCCGCATGGATGGCCGCCTGCGGCGAGGCGCCGCCGCGCAGCTCCTCGCGCACGCGCTCGTTGATCAGCACGTTGGAGTCGATGGCCACGCCGATCGCGAGCGCCATGGCCGCGATGCCGGGCAGCGTGAGGGTGGCCTGCAGCATCGACAGCACCGCCACCAGCAGCAGCAGGTTGACCGCCAGCGCGATCGACGAGAACACGCCGAACAGCGCGTAGTAGAGGCACATGAACACCATGATCGCGGCGAAGCCGTACATCACGCTGTCGAAGCCCTTCTGGATGTTGTCGGCGCCAAGGCTCGGACCGATGGTGCGTTCCTGGATGATCTCCATCGGCGCGGCCAGCGAACCGGCGCGCAGCAGCAGCGCGAGGTCGTTGGCCTCGACCACCGTCATCGAGCCCGAGATCTGGAAGCGGTTGCCGAGCTCGCCGTTGATCGACGGCGCGGTCAGGACCTCGCCCTTGCCCTTCTCGAAGATCAGCATCGCCATGCGCTTGCGGAAGTTCTCGCGGCTCACGTCACGCATGATGCGGCCGCCCTTGGCGTCCATGGTCAGGTCGACCTTGGGCTGCTGGGTCTGCGAGTCGAAGCCGGGCTGCGCGTCGGTGAGGTTCTCGCCCGTCACCAGCACCTGCTTCTTGACGATGACGGCGCGGCCTTCGCGGTCGAGGAATTTCTCCGAGCCGAAGGGCACCGGGCCGCTGCCGGTTTCGGCCGCACGGCCTTCGGCCGACTCGTCCACCAGGCGCATCTCGAGCGTGGCGGTGCGGCCCAGGATGTCCTTGGCCTTGGCCGTGTCCTGCACGCCCGGCAGCTGCACCACGATGCGGTCCAGGCCCTGCTGTTGGATCACAGGCTCGGCCACGCCGAGCTCGTTGATCCGGTTGTGCAGGGTCGTGATGTTCTGCTTGAGCGCCGCATCCTGCAGCCGGCGCGCGGCATCGGGCTTGATGGTGGCGACGAGCTTCCACTCGCTGCCTTCCTGGCTGTCGGTCGTCGCGAGATCCGGGAACTGGTCCTGGATGAGCGCCTTGGCAGCTTCCAGCCCGGCGGCATCGCGGAAGCGCACGTCGATGGTCTGGCCGTTGCGGTTGACCGAGGTGCCGCGGACGTTCTTGTCGCGCAGGCCTGAGCGCAGGTCGTTGGCGAAGGACTCGGCCCGCTTGTCGATGGCGCCCTTCATGTCGACCTGCAGCAGGAAGTCGACGCCGCCGCGCAGGTCCAGGCCCAGGTACATCGGATAGGCATGCAGCGCGGCGAGCCAGGCCGGCGAGCGCGACACCAGGTTGAGCGCCACGATGTAGGGCGGATCGCTCGGGTCCGGCACCAGCGCGCGCTGCAGCACGTCGCGCGCCTTCAGCTGGTCGTCGGTGCTGGCGAAGCGCGCGCGCACCGAGGTGGCGTCCAGCGTCAACAGGTCGGGCGCGAGCCCGGCGGTCTTCAGCGCCTCGGCCACGCGCGCCTGGGTAGCGGCATCGACCTTGACGGTCGACTTGCCCGCGGACACCTGCACCGCAGGCGCCTCGCCGAAGAAATTGGGCAGGGCGTAGATCAGCCCCACGAGCAGCACGATCACGATGATCGCGTACTTCCAGACCGGGTAACGGTTCATCGCTGGAAAACCTTCAAGGACGCGGGTGCGCAAGCATCCGCGTTATCGCCACTTACTTGATTGCGCCTTTGGGCAACACCTGGACCACCGCGCTGCGCTGCAGCTGCACTTCGACGCCCTTGGCGATCTCGACCGTCAGGTACTGGTCGCCGAGCTGGGTGATCTTGCCGAGCAGGCCGCCGGCGGTCGCCACCTCGTCGCCCTTGGCCAGGGCGTCGATCATGGCGCGGGCTTCCTTCTGGCGCTTCATCTGCGGACGGATCATCACGAAATACAGCACCACGAACATCAGCACCAGCGGCAGCATGCTGCCGAGCGAGGACATCATGTCGCCGCCGCCGGCAGCAGCAGGCGCGGTCTGGGCGAAAGCAGAGGAAATGAACAAGGAAGTCTCCAGCAGAGGGAAGTGATAAGAGCGCGAACCCCGGCCGGGGTTCACGCTTCCGCGGCCGCCTGACGCAGCCGCGCAGCGCGGGGCCTGGCCGCGCACAGCATCGAGCATTGTATTCGGCGACGCTCAGCCCGCCGGGGCTAACCCGGCGCGGGATTCGGGGCTTTCAGGGCAGCGCTCGGTGGTCCGCCCGCGCGGGCCTCAGGCCGCAGCGCGCTGCGCCTGCGGATCGCGCCACTTGGCCACCAGCTCGGCCCAGCGCTTGCGCGCCGCCGCCAGGTTGCGCTCCTTGACGTGGCCGTAGCCGCGGATCTGCTCGGGCAGGCTCGCGATCTCGAGGGCGAGCGCATGGTTGCCGGCGTTCAGCCCGGCCAGCACCTCGTCGATGCTGGCGCGGTATTCGGCGATCAGCGCGCGCTCGGTCTTGCGTTCCTCGGTGCGGCCGAAGACGTCGAGCGCCGTGCCGCGCAGACCCTTGAGCTTGGCGAGCAGCCGGAAGCCGGTCAGCATCGCGGGGCCGAACTTCTGCTTCTGCAGTTCGCCCCTGGCGTTGCGCTTGGCGATGATCGGCGGGGCCAGGTGGTAGTTGAGCTTGAAGTCGCCCTCGAACATGCCCTCGACGCGGTCGAGGAAGCTGCGGTCGGTGTGCAGGCGCGCCACTTCGTACTCGTCCTTGTAGGCCATCAGCTTGAACAGGTAGCGCGCCACCGCTTCGGTCAAACTGGTTTTGCCCAGCGCCGATTCGGCCTGCTGCACCTTCGCGACGAAGGCCTGGTATTGCCCGGCATAGGCCGCGTTCTGGTAGCCGGCGAGGAACTCGGAGCGGCGCGCGACCAGGCTCTCGACCGTATCGCGCTTCTTGAACTCGATCACCTGGCCGGGCGAGATGCGCTTCTGCAGCGCCTCCGGCCGTTGCGCAGCCTGGCGGCCCCATTCGAAAGCGGCCTTGTTGTTCTCGATCGCCACCGCATTGAGCTCGATCGCGCGCATCAGCGAGGCATGCTCGAGCGGGATCCAGCCCTTCTGCCAGGCATAGCCCAGGATCATCGGGTTGACGTAGATGCTGTCGCCCATGAGCGAAGTCGCCGCCGCATCGGCATCGAAGGTGCCGACGCCTTCGACGCCCACCGCGCGCGCGATCTCGGCGGCGCAGGCTTCCTGCGGGTTCTGCCAGTTGGCGTTGCGCACGAAGGCGGCCGTCGGCGTGCTGTGGCTGTTGAGCGCGACATGGGTGCGCCCTTCGCGCATGCGCGCCATGGTTTCGGCGTTCACGCTGACAAGCGGATCGCAGGCCAGGATCAGGTCGGCCGCCGCCGTGCCGACGCGCGTGGTGCGGATGTCGTCCTGCGTGTCGCCGATCAGCACGTGGCTCCAGGTGGCGCCGCCCTTCTGCGCCAGGCCGGCCGCGTCCTGCGTGACGATGCCCTTGCCCTCGATGTGCGCCGCCATGCCCAGCAGCTGGCCGATGGTGATGACGCCGGTGCCGCCTACGCCCGCAACCACCACGCCCCAGACCTTGCCGCCGGCGAGCGAAGGCAGGGCCGGCTCGGCCAGTGCGCCCAGCTCGGCCGGCGTGGCCGACTTGTCCTTGGCCTTCTTCTTGAGCTGCCCTCCTTCGACCGTGACGAAGCTCGGGCAGAAGCCCTTGAGGCAGCTCATGTCCTTGTTGCAGGTGCTCTGGTTGATGGTGCGCTTGCGGCCGAACTCGGTCTCCAGCGGCTCGACCGACAGGCAGTTGCTCTGCACGCTGCAGTCGCCGCAGCCTTCGCAGACCAGCTCGTTGATCACCACGCGCTTGGCCGGATCGACGGCCGTGCCGCGCTTGCGGCGGCGGCGCTTCTCGGTGGCGCAAGTCTGGTCGTAGATGATGGCCGTCGTCCCCTTGATCTCCCGGAACTCGCGCTGGATCTCGTCCAGGTCGTCGCGGTGCCGCACCTTCACGTCCTGGCCCGGCACGTTCACGCCCTCGTACTTCTCGGGCTCGTCGGTCACGATCACCACCTTGGCCGCGCCTTCGGCATGCAGGCTCTCCGCGATCTGCAGCACCGAGTGGCCCTCGGGCCGCTCGCCGACCTGCTGGCCGCCGGTCATGGCAACCGCGTCGTTGTAGAGGATCTTGTAGGTGATGTTGACGCCGGCCGCGATGCTCTGGCGGATCGCCAGCAGGCCGCTGTGGAAGTAGGTGCCGTCGCCCAGGTTGGCGAAGATGTGCTGGTCGGTGGTGAAGGGCTGCTGGCCGACCCACGGCACGCCCTCGCCGCCCATCTGCGTGAAGCCCAGCGTAGAGCGGTCCATCCAGGTCGCCATGAAATGGCAGCCGATGCCTGCCATCGCGCGCGAGCCCTCGGGCACCACGGTGCTGGTGTTGTGCGGGCAGCCCGAGCAGAACCAGGGCTGGCGGCCCGCGTCCGACACGCCGGTGGCCTGCGGCGCCGCCATGGCGCGCTCCTTGGCTTCGAGGATGGCCAGCTGCGCGTCGATGCGCGCGGCCATGTCGGCGCCGGCTGCCGCCAGGAGGCCGCTCTTCTTCAGGCGCTGGGCGATCGCCTTGGCGATCAGCGCCGGGTTCAGGTCGGCGTTGGCGCGCAGGAGCGTGTGCGAAGTCGGATTGGGCATCGACCATTCGCCGCCGGAGTAGCCCTCGGCCTCGTACACCTCGCCCTCGTCGAACTTGCCGACCACGTTGGGCCGCACGTCGGCGCGCCAGTTGTAGAGCTCTTCCTTGAGCTGGTATTCGATGACCTGGCGCTTCTCCTCGACCACTAGTATTTCCTGCAGGCCGGTGGCGAAGGCGCGCGTGAGCTGCGCCTCCAGCGGCCACACGACCGCGACCTTGTGCAGCCGGATGCCGAGCTGGCGGCAGGCCGCGTCGTCCAGGCCCAGGTCGATCAGCGCCTGGCGCGTGTCGTTGAAGGCCTTGCCGCTGGCCATGATGCCGAAGCGGTCGTTCGGACCTTCGATCACGTTGTGGTTGAGCCGGTTGGCACGGATGTAGGCCAGCGCGGCATACCACTTGTAGTGCATGAGCCGCGCCTCCTGCTCAAGCGCATGGTCTGGCCAGCGGATGTGCAGGCCGCCGGGCGGCATCTGGAAGTCGGTGGGCATCACGATCTCGACGCGCTCGGGGTCGATCATCGCGGTGGCGCTCGATTCGACGATCTCCTGGATCGTCTTCATGCCCGACCAGATGCCGGCGAAGCGGCTCATCGCGAAGGCATGGATGCCGAGGTCCAGGATCTCCTGCACGTTGGTCGGGAAGAACACCGGCGTGCCGCAGGCCTTGAAGATGTGGTCGCTCTGGTGCGCCGCGGTCGAGCTCTTGGAGATGTGGTCGTCGCCGGCCACCGCGATCACGCCGCCCCAGGGCGTGGTGCCGGCCATGTTGGCATGCTTGAAGACGTCGGAGCAACGGTCCACGCCCGGGCCCTTGCCGTACCAGATGCCGAACACGCCGTCGTACTTGTTGGTGCCCGCGGGCGAGAAGCCCAGCTGCTGGGTGCCCCAGAGCGCGGTGGCCGCGAGCTCTTCGTTCACCCCCGGCTGGAACACGATGTGCTGTTCCTTCAGGTACTTGCTGGCCTTCCAGAGCGCCTGGTCGTAGCCGCCGAGCGGGGAGCCGCGGTAGCCGCTGACGAAGCCGGCCGTGTTCTTGCCCGCCTGCTTGTCGCGCAGGCGCTGCAGCATCGGCAGCTTGACCAGGGCCTGCACGCCGGACATGAAGGCGCGCCCATAGTCCAGAGAATATTTGTCGTCGAGCGTGACCGTTTCTAGGGCCTTGCGAATGTGCTCCGGCAGCGGTGCGTTCATCGTGTTTGTCTCCGTGGCTGTGCCTTGTGGGCGTGGCGGTTGGTGTGGGGCGAGGCGTCCGGGTAGAACATTTCCCGCGAGCCATCATGCTCGCAAAGTGTATGCCTGCTGGCTTGATAGGTGTTTGCGTTCTTTGCCTGTTCGATGGCCACTTTTGAAAGGATCTTGCTTAAGATAGGCCTCCATGGAAAGCATTGACAAGTTCGACCTCGCCATCCTGCAAGAACTGCAGGCCGACGCCCGGCTCACCAACGCCGAGCTGGCGCAGCGCGTGGGGCTGTCGGCGGCGCCCTGCTGGCGCCGCGTGCGCGCGCTGGAAACGGCCGGCTACATCCGCGGCTACCACGCCGAGATCGACCGCCACAAGATCGGGCTGGGCGTGCTCGCCTTCGTGCGCCTGGACACCGACCGCGCCACCGGCGATGTCACGCGCAAGATCGAGGAGGCGATCCGCAAGCTGCCCGAGGTGGTGGCCTGCCACTACATCAGCGGCACCGGCATGTTCGAGCTGCAGGTGGTGGCCGAGGACCTGGACGGCTTCTCGCGCTTCGCGCTCAACAGCCTGATGCACCTGCCCAATGTGAAAGACCTGCACACCAGCTTCTCGCTCGGCGAGGTCAAGGCCAGCCGCGCGCTGCCCTTGGGCCACCTGGCGAAGAAGCCGCCGAAGTCCGGCAAGCCGGGCGCGGGACAATAGCGGTCGATGCCACCGATCTCGACCGAGGAAACCCCCGTCGCCCCGACGCGCGCACTGCCGCCGCGCATCGGCCCCTTCGAACCGCTCAAGCAGCCGGTGTTCCGCATGCTGTGGAGCACCTGGCTGGTCGCCAACGTCTGCATGTGGATGAGCGACGTGGCGGCGGCCTGGATGATGACCTCGCTGACCACCTCGCCGATCTGGGTCGCGCTGGTGCAGTCGGCCTCCACGCTGCCGGTGTTCCTGCTCGGGCTGCCGAGCGGCGCGCTGGCCGACATCCTGGACCGGCGGCGCTGGCTGGTCGCTACCCAGTTCTGGCTCGCCGGCACCGCCATCGTGCTGTGCGGCGCCGTGGTGCTGGACCTCATGAATGCGCCGCTCCTGCTGGCGCTGACCTTCGCCAACGGCATCGGGCTGGCGCTGCGCTGGCCGGTGTTCTCGGCCATCGTGCCCGAGCTGGTGCCGCGCACCCACCTGCCGGCCGCGCTCGGGCTCAACGGCCTGGCGATGAACGCCTCGCGCATCGTCGGGCCGCTGCTGGCCGGCACGCTGATCGCGAGCGCGGGCACCGTCTGGGTGTTCGGCCTCAACGCAGTGCTGTCCATCGCCTCGGGCTTCATCGTGCTGCGCTGGCGGCGCGAGCACAAGCCCAATCCGCTGGGCCGCGAAAAGCTCATCAGCGCCATGCGCGTGGGCGTGCAGTTCGTGCGCCAGTCGCAGCGCATGCGCGCGGTGCTCACGCGCATCTCGATCTTCTTCCTGCACTCGACCGCGCTGCTCGCGCTGCTGCCGCTCCTGGCGCGCAACCTGCAAGGCGGCGGGGCGGGCACCTTCACGCTGCTGCTGGCGGCCATGGGTTCGGGCGCCATCGTGGCGGTGCTGTTCCTGCCGCGGCTGCGCCAGGCGCTCGCGCGCGACCAGCTGGTGATCCGCGGCGCCATGCTGCAGTCCGGCGCCACGGCCGTGATGGTGGTGGCGCCCAACGCCTGGGTCGCGGTACCGGCGATGTTCCTCGGCGGCATGGCCTGGATCACGGTGGCCAATTCGCTCTCGGTCTCCGCCCAGCTCGCGCTGCCCGACTGGGTGCGCGCACGCGGCATGTCGATGTACCAGATGGCCATCATGGGCGCGAGCGCCTTCGGCGCCGCGCTCTGGGGCCAGGTGGCCGAGCTCTCCTCGCTCTACATCAGCCTCGGCATCGCGGCGGTGAGCGGCACCGTGTGCATGCTGGTCGCGCTGCGCTACGTGACCGACGGCGTCGGCGAGGAAGACGACACCAGCCCGGCGCGCAAGGGCTGGGTCAAGGGCCCGCCGGCGGAAGCGCCGGGCGAGGAGGGGCGGGTGGTGATCACCGTCGAATACATGATCGACCCCGCGCGCGCCGCCGCCTTCCACATCGTGATGCAGCAGACGCGCCGCGCGCGCCTCGGCCAGGGGGCGATCGGCTGGGAGCTGCTGCACGACATCGCCGAGCCTGGCCGCTATGTCGAGGAGATCGTCGACGAATCTTGGACCGAGCATCTGCGCCGCTTCCACCGCGCGACGGCGGCCGACATGGCGCTGCGCGAGCGGCGCCTGGCCTTCCACCAGGGCGAAACGGTGCCGGTGGTGACGCGCTACGTGGTGCGGCGCTGAACGCGCGCCGTCAATTGAAGAACAGCAGCCGCGTCAGGAGGGTATGGCCGGCCTCCGCCGCCATCAGCCAGACCAGCACCAGCAGGGCCAGCGGCGGCAGCAGGATGGCATAGACCAGCGACAGCCGTTCCCAGGCCATGTGCATGAAGACCGCGACGATCAGCCCGGCCTTCATCAGCATGAAGGTGAGGATCAGCCCCCAGCGCAGATAGCCCTGCAGATGCAGATAGTCCACCAGGTAGGACATCGCGCTGAGCACGAACAGGAGCCCCCAGATCTTGAGATAGAGGCTGATCGGATGTTGCTGGCCGGTGCCGGGGTTCATGGTCGAAGTCCTCACCAGAGATAGAAGAGCGCAAAGATGAACACCCACACCAGATCGACGAAGTGCCAGTACAGGCCGACGATCTCGACGATCTGGTAGTTGCCGCCGCCGCGGTCGTAGTCGCCGCGCAGCAGCTTGAAGGCGACGATGAACAGGAGCACCACGCCGCCCGACACGTGCAGTCCGTGGAAGCCGGTGATCATGAAGAAGGCCGAGCCGAACTGCGCGGCGCCCATCGGATTGCCCCAGGGCCGCACGCCCTCCATGATCAGCTTGGACCACTCGAAGGCCTGCATGCCGACGAAGATCTCGCCGCAGGTGGCGGTCACCAGCATCAGCGTGACGGCGTTTACCTTGTCGCCGCGATAGGCGCAGTTGACGGCCATCGCCATCGTGCCGCTGCTGCTGATGAGCACGAAGGTCATGATCGCGATCAGGAGCAGCGGCACGTCGGCACCGGCCACATGGAGCGCGAACACCTCGCTCGGATTGGGCCAGGGTACGGTGGTCGAGACGCGCACCGTCATGTAGCCGACCAGGAAGCAGCTGAAGATGAAGGTGTCGCTCAGCAAGAAGATCCACATCATCGCCTTGCCCCACGAGACGTGGAAGGCTTCGCGGTCGGAGGACCAGTCGGCGATCAGGCCGCGCAGGCCGTCGACTGTAGCGGCGGCGGCCGGAGCCACGGACACGGGGGCGATCGATGCGGCGGTGTTCATGGCGGAGCTCCTCGATCGATCAGGCGACGCCGCAGATGACGCGCGCCATCTCTGGCGTCAGCCATCCCAGCATGGCGAACAGCAGCAGCCACACCACGAGCATGAAGTGCCAGTAGCGCGCGATGAGCCCGATGCGCCAAGCGAGATCGGCCAGGCGCGCGCCCGGCCGCCATGCGGCGCGCGCCGTCCATGCCCAGCCGGCGAGGCCGCCCGCCACGTGCAGTCCATGCATGGCGGTCAGCAGGTAGAAGAAGCTGCCGCCAGGATTGCCGGCCGGCATCACCTGCGCGGCCAGCAGCGACTGCCAGGCCCACAGCTGGACCGCCAGGAAGGCCAGCGCGCAGAGGCCGCCGGCCAACAGCAGCCGGCGCGCCTGCGCCAGGCCGCGACCCCCGCGCGCCGCCGCGCCGGCCTTCGAAAGCGCCACGCCGCCGGCCAGCAGCAGCGCCGTGCTGAGCCACAGCTGCCAGGGCAGCGCGAGCGCGACGGCATCGCTGCCGCTCATGCGCATCACGTAGGCCGTGGCGAAGAGCGAGAACAGCGCGCTGGCCACGCCCATGAATACCCACAGGCCGATGCTCGCGGCAGTGGCGCGATCACGGAGGTCGAACGGCAATGCGGCGATCGCGTTCATGTCGGCGCCCCCCGAACCTTGTCGTCCTCTTCGCCGTAAGCCTCGGGTTCCATCCCGCCCGCCTCGGGCGGCTCGTTCTGCGCGACGTAGTCCTTCGGCCCGTCCGGCACGCCGTAGCCGTAGGCCCAGCGGTAGACCACCGGCAGCTCCGGCCCCCAGTTGCCGTGCACCGGCGGCGTCTGCGGCGTCTGCCATTCCAGCGAGGCGGCGCGCCAGGGGTTGGCATCGGCGCGCCGGCCGTAGCGCAGGCTCCAGGCGAGGTTGAAGATGAACAGCACCTGCGCCGCGCCGACGACCAGCGCCACCACCGTGATGAAGGTGTTCAGGCTGTAGGCCGAGGGCGGGATGAACTGGTAGTTGTCGAAGTTGTAGTAGCGCCGCGGCATGCCCTGCACGCCGAGGTAGTGCATCGGGAAATAGATCAGGTAGGTGCCGACGAAAGTGATCCAGAAATGCAGCTGGCCGAGCCGGTCGTCGAGCATGCGGCCGGTCACCTTCGGATACCAGTGGTAGATGCCGCCGAAGACCACCAAGAGCGGCGCCACGCCCATGACCATGTGGAAGTGCGCCACCACGAAGTAGGTGCCCGAGAGCGGGATGTCCACGCTCACGTTGCCGAGGAAGAGGCCGGTCAGCCCGCCGATGACGAAGGTGCAGATGAAGGCCAGCGAGAACAGCATCGGCACCGACAGGTGTATGTCGGCGCGCCACAGCGTGAGCAGCCAGTTGTAGACCTTGATGGCCGTCGGCACCGCGATGATCAGCGTGGTGGTGGCGAAGAAGAAGCCGAAGTACGGGTTCATGCCGGCGACGAACATGTGGTGCGCCCACACCACCAGGCTCAAGCCCCCGATGGCGACGATGGCCCAGACCATCATGCGGTAGCCGAAGATGCTCTTGCGCGCATGCACGCTGATCAGGTCGGAGACGATGCCGAATGCCGGCAGCGCGACGATGTAGACCTCGGGATGGCCGAAGAACCAGAACAGGTGCTGGAACAGCAGCGGACTGCCGCCCTTGTACTGCGTCGCCTTCCCCATCGAGAGCAGCGCCGGCATGAAGAAGCTGGTGCCCGCCACGCGGTCGAGCAGCAGCATCACGCCGGAGACGAAGAGCGCCGGGAAGCCGAGCAGCGCGAGGATGGTGGCGACGAAGATGCCCCACACCGTCAGCGGCATGCGCAGCAGCGTCATGCCCTTGCAGCGCGCCTGCAGCACGGTGGTCACGTAGTTGAGGCCGCCCATCGTGGTGGCGACGATGAAGATCAGCAGCGACACCAGCATCAGGATGATGCCGCCGTCGTGGCCCGGCGTGCCGGGCAGGATCGATTGCGGCGGGTACAGCGTCCAGCCCGCGCCGGTGGGTCCGCCCGCCACGAAGAAGCTCGCCATCAGCACGATCACCGACAGCAGGTAGACCCAGAAGCTCAGCATGTTGAGGTAGGGGAACACCATGTCGCGCGCGCCGACCATGAGCGGGATCATGTAGTTGCCGAAGCCGCCGAGGAACAGCGCCGTGAGCAGGTAGATCACCATGATCATCCCGTGCATGGTGACGAACTGGTAGTAGCGCTCGGGGGTGATGAACTCGAACACGCCCGGGTAGCCCAGCTGCAGCCGCATGAGGTTGGACAGCACCACGCCGATCACGCCGACGGCAATGGCCGTGCAGGCGTACTGGATCGCGATCACCTTGTGGTCCTGGCTCCAGACGTAGCGGGTCAGGAAGGTCTGCGGCGCGTGGTGCCCGGCAACGTCGGCGATGTCGCCGGTAGGGGGGGTTATGGCACTCATTTCTGCGCCTTCTGTTCACCGGAAGCCTGCGCCGGCGGGCTGCCGAGGGTCTGGATGTAGGCCACCAGCGCGGCCAGTTCTTCGTCGCTCAGCTCGATCTTCGGCATCACCGGCGCGAAGCCCTTGATGCCGCGCGCCTGCGGATCGCGGATGAAGTCGCGCAGGAATTTTTCGTCGACCTTCGCGGTGGAGCCGTCGCGCATGTTTTCGGTCTTGCCGTACAGGCCTTTCCATGTCGGCCCCACGCGCTGGCTGCCGTCGATCGTGTGGCAGGCCACGCAGCCCTTGGCATCCGCCAGCGCCCGGCCGCGCTCGGGAAGCGAACCGCCGGCGCCCGCCGCGACAGCGGTCCGCACGTTTTCCTGCATGGCGGCGAAGGTCGGCAGCGCGTTGTGCCAGGCCTGGAAGCTGGCGGCGTCCTCCACCACCACGTGGGCACGCATGTTGGGATGGCCGACGCCGCACAGCTGCGAGCACAGGGCCTCGTAGCGGCCGGCCACGGTCGGCGTGAACCAGAAGGTGCTGATCTGGCCCGGCACCATGTTCATGCGGGCGCGGAAGGGCGGCACGTAGAAGTCGTGCAGCACGTCGTGCGAACGCAGCAGCACGTTCACCGGCTTGCCCAGCGGCAGGTGCACCTCATCGGCCGCGATCAGGATGTCGTCCTGCCCGGCCGCGTCGGCGGGGTCGAGGCCGAAGGGATTGGTCGCACTGACGAAGCGCGTCTCGGTCAGCCCCAGCTTGCCGTCCGCGCCGGCGAAGCGGAAGCGCCATTGCCACTGCTGGCCCAGCACTTCCAACGTGAGGGCGTCAGGCGGCGCCTTGACGTAGTTCGCATACACCACGAGGCCGGGCGCCAGCAGCGCGATGATGCCCACGGTGGTGACGCCGATCAGCCAGCGCTCCAGCGACTTGCTCTCGGGCTGCCGGACCGCGCGCACGCCCTCGCGGTGCCGGAAGCGCACCAGCGTGTAGACGACGAAGAGATTGATGACGACGAAGAACAGGCCCGTGATCACCAGCGTGATGGTCAGCGTGTCGTCCATCGGCTTCCAGTTGGATGCCAGGGGAGTGAGCCACCACGGATTGACAATGTGAAACAGCACCGATGCGACGACGATGATTGCGAGCACGATGGCCATGATCATGTGTGGCACCTCGACTCGTCATCGGCGATTCGCAGTCCACGCGCCTCAGGGCAGCGCGGGGACCAGCCGCTCCTCGCCCTCGAAGCGGGCCTCCGGGTGGGCGGTTCGCAGCAGCGCCTCGATAGCCTGCACGCGCGACGGCGGCAGGTCCACCATCAGGAGAATCTGCCCGCGCCCGATCGCGCCTTCGAAGCGCGCAAGCCGCGGGCTGGGAATGGAGATGCCGATCATGCTGGCCGACCAGGCGCCGATCAGGCCGCCGAGCACGGCCAGGAGCGCAGCCGTTCCCCATTCGGGCGCTTCCCCGACGACGGGAAACAGGAGCGCGGCCGCGAGGCCGACCACGGTGCCGACGCCGCCGCCGATCACCAAGCCGCTCTCGGCGGCATGGACGACATCGGAGGTCTGCAGCGCATTGGCCGCATGGAGCCCGCGCATGTCCATGCCTTCGGCCGCGGCGAAATGAATGTGCGCAGCGTCGACGCGCGCCTGCACGAGACCGTGCATCGCTCGCCTGGCACTCGCCGAATCCGGCAGCAGCCAGTAAATGCGTCTCTTCATGGTGCTCTCCTTCCTCGTCATGCGACGAGACAAAGAAACCATGGCTGACTTATAGGCCAGGGGGAGGCGCTTAGCAAGCCCACGCCGCCTCTAAAGACGATGCCCCCGGCCGAGCGGCAGGATGAGCCGCGCCAGCCCCCTGGGGCTCACGAGCTTGGCCGGATTGTGGGTCTCCTCGAGCACGCCGGCGAGGCGCCCGACGATATGCGCGCTGCGGCGCGCACGCCAGATCACGAGGTCGGCCAGCCACGGATGCTCGTTGATGCGATTGGCCTGCGCGTAGGCCGCGAAACGCGGCTTCAGCGCGGCGAGCGCCGCTTCGTAGCGCGAGCGCACCGCCGCGTCCTCGCCGCCTTCGACCAGCGCCTCTGCAGCCAGCATGCCGGTCTCCAGCGCCTTGCCGATGCCCTCGCCGGTGAACAGATAGGTGCTGCCCGCCGCCTCGCCTGCCACCAGCAGCCCGGGCCGCGACCAGCGCGCGCCTTCGAGCGAACAGCGCAGCGGCGCGCCCTTCAGCGCGCCGAGCTGGGTGCCGCCCTGCAGCAGCTCGCGCGCCGGCGCGTGCAGGCGCGTGAAGGCGGCGAAGAGCTCGCGCAGGTTGAGCTCCGGCCTCGCAGCCTGGCCCCGGTCCTGGCTATGCGTGATCCCGACGCCGACATTGAACATGCCGGCGCCGCAAGGAAAGATCCAGCCGTAGCCGCGGCGCAGCGCGCGATGCCACACGACTTCGAGCCCGGTGATGCGCACGGCCATCGCCTCGTTCCTCACGTAGCCGCGCAGCGCGAAACCGCTCGGCGCGCGCTGCACACAGACGCCCGCCGCGATCAGCGCCACCGCGGCCGCGCCGGTGGCCAGCACGGTCCAGCGCGCGCGCAGTTCGTGCCGGCTGCCGTCGGCCAGCCTGAGCCGCGCGCCGGCCACCCGCCCGCAGGCATCGAGGAGCGGCGCGTCGAAGCGCGCCGGCGCGAGCCAGCGAGCGCCGGCTGCCATGGCCGCGCTGCGCACGATGTCGTCGAGCTCGCGGCGCGGCAGCACCGCCAGCCGCGCCGGCACCTCGACGCGTCCGCCATGCGGCGCGATACAGCCGACGTGCCGTGCGCTGCGTGCATGCGCGAGCACGTCGTCGAGCACGCCGAGCCGCGCCAGCGCGCGGTGCGCATCGGGAATCAGGCCGTCGCCGCAGACCTTGTCGCGCGGGAAATCGTGCTGGTCGCAGAGCACCACATCGAGCCCGGCGCGCGCGAGCATCTGCGCGCAGGCACTGCCGGCCGGCCCGGCGCCCACCACGAGCACCTCGCACGAGGCAGGCACGGAAGGCGCGGTCATCGCAGGCTCCGCGCTCCTTCGACTGGCTCGCGCACCGACCTGCTGCGACGCCAGGCCGCCGGCGGCGCGCCGTACTCGCGCCGGAAGGCGCGGCTGAAGGCGGTGTCGGTCTGGTAGCCCACGTCCTCCGCGATGGTCGCCAGCGGGGCATTGCTGCGGCACAGCAGATTGGCGGCCAGGAGCATGCGCCACTGCGTCAGGTACTGCATCGGCGAGCTCCCCACCAGCTGCTGGAAGCGCTCGGCCAGCACCGACCGCGAGCTGCCGGCGGTGCGGGCCAATTCGTCCAGCGTCCAGGCATGGGCGGGGCTCTTGTGCAGCGCGTTCAACGCGGCGCCGACGATCCGGTCGCCCACGCCCGCCAGCCAGCCGGTGCGCCCTTCGCCCTGCTCGTTCATGTACAGGCGCAGGACTTCGATGAACAGCACCTCGGACAGCTTGGCCAGCACGCCGGCGCCGCCCGGCCGCGGCGAGCGCGCCTCGGCCAGCGCGTAGCGAACGGAAGCCTCCAGCCAGGTGCCGGCGCTCGATCCGCGCACATTGACCCGGACCAGCGCCGGCAGCCCAGCCAGCAGCATCCCCGCGAGACGGGCATCGCAGGCCAGGTAGCCGCACACCAGGCGCGTCGTCGCGCCGCCGCCGCCGTAGGCCAGCTGGCGCGGCCGGCGCGTCAGCACCTCGGCGAGCCGCCCGCCGGTGGCCGGCGGCAGCCCCGGCTGCGAAGTCATGCGATGCGCGTCGCCCTGCGGGAAGATGATGGCGTCGCCCGCGATGAGGTGCACCGGCGCCTCGCCGGCGAGCTCGACATAGCACTCGCCCTCGGTGATCAGGTGGAAGATCACCACGCGCTCGGCGCCGGGCTCCAGGATCGGCGCCACCGTATCGGCGCGCGGCGACTGGTAGCACCAGGGTGCGGTGAACCTGGCGTTGATGAAGATGGCACCGACCAGCCGCACGACGCGAAGGGTCTCGGACAGCGCGTCCATCAGCTGTCACCCACCTCGATGCGCAGCGTCACCGGCACCGCGAGCTGGATCGCCGCGGACATCGGGGAACAGCGATGACTCTCCTCGACCAGCGTACGCAAGCGCTCTGGCGAGACGCCGGGCGCGGAAATCCGCACCCACAGCTGCATGTCCAGCGGCCCGGCGATCACCGGCGTGCCGTCGGCCTGCGCCACGTCCAGCATGCCGCGCGCATCCGAATGGCTGTCGACCCGCACCTCGAGTTGCGCCAGTTCGATTCGCTCGGTGGCAGCGCCCATCGCGATGCGGGTGGCGACGCAGGATGCGAATCCGGCGCGCAGCAGCCAGCCCGGCGTGACCCGGTCGCCGCCGCCGCCGAACTCGCCCGGCATGTCGGTCGGTACCTCGGTGCCGTTCGCATGGCTGGCAACGACCGTCAAGCCGCCGGTCCAGCGCGCAACGGCCTGCGAGTCTTCGTGAAAGCCGGCCTCGGGGCGCCGCCGCAACACCGCCTCCACCCGCTGCAATGCCGCCGCGATGTCCTCTGCTGCCATGGGTTGCTCTCCGCATCGAACTGGATCAGCCATTCTGGGCGCGTCGGCGCGCGGCGCCTAGAGGAGATACGGACTATGCCGCTTGGCCGGATGAATGGGCAGGCGATCCGGACGCTCGGCATGCCGGCGGCCGCATGGCGGACGATGGGGCAGGCCAGGCCGACGCGCAGGCAGGACGCCGCCGCGGCGGCGCGCGACAGTCAGCCCTCCCCCCACATCAACCCCAAGGAGACCACCGCCATGAATGCACCCGTCGATTTCAACGCCATCAAGAGCCGCCAGATGACCGCGTGGGCCAGCGGCGACTACGCCGTGATCGGCACCACGCTGCAGCTCGTCGGCGAGCAGCTGGCCGAGGCCTGCGACCTGCGCTGCGACGAGCGCGTGCTCGATGTCGCGGCCGGCAACGGCAATGCCACGCTGGCCGCAGCGCGCCGCGGCTGCCAGGTGACTTCGACCGACTACGTGGCCGCGCTGCTCGACCGCGGCGCCGAGCGCGCCCGCGCGGAACGCCTGAACGTGGAGTTCCAGACCGCCGACGCCGAGGCGCTGCCCTTCAAGGACGCCAGCTTCGACGCCGTGCTGTCGACCTTCGGCGTCATGTTCACGCCCGACCACGCGAAGGCGGCCTCCGAACTGGCGCGCGTGTGCCGACCCGGCGGCCGCATCGGCCTCGCCAACTGGACGCCCGACGGCTTCATCGGCCAGCTGTTCAAGGTGCTGGGGCGCCACCTGCCGCCGCCGGCGGGCGTGCAGCCGCCTTCGCTGTGGGGTACCGAAGCGCATCTGAAGGAACTCTTCGGCGAGCGCGCGGCATCGATCGCGACCACGCCGCGGCAATTCAACTTCCGCTACCGCTCGGCAGCGCATTTCATCGAGGTGTTCCGCACCTGGTACGGGCCGGTGCACAAGGCCTTCGCGGCGCTGCCGGCCGAGGGTGCCGCCGCGCTGGAACGCGATCTGACGGAGCTGCTGGAGCGCAGCAACCGGGCCGGCCCGTCCTCGCTGGTCGTGCCCAGCGACTACCTCGAAATCGTGGTCACGCGGCGCTGAGCCATGGACGCCAGGCTGCAGCGGCGTGTCCAGCGCTACGGCTGGGACCTGGCGGCCGGCGGCTACGAAGCGCTGTGGCAGGCGCAGCTTGCCGACGCCCGCGCCGGGCTGTTGGCGGTGGCGGCGCCGGCAGCGGGCGAGCGCGTGCTCGATGTGGCATGCGGCACCGGGCTGGTCGCCTTCGAGGCGGCGCGCGCGGTCGGTCCGGCCGGCGCCGTGCTCGGCGTCGACCTGTCCGGGCAAATGGTCGAAGCCGCGCGGCTCCGGGCCTCGAAGAAGGCGCTGGCCAGCGTGCGCTTCGCGCGCATGGATGCCGAAAGCCTGGCGCTGCCGGACGCGAGCTTCGACCTGGCGCTGTGCGCGCTCGGCCTGATGTACGTGCCCGATCCCGAACGGGCCGTGCGCGAGATGCGGCGGGTTCTGCGCCCAGGCGGGCGCATGGTTCTCGCGGTGTGGGGCGAGCGATCGCGCTGCGGCTGGGCGGAGGTCTTCCCGATCGTCGACGCCGAGGTCGCCAGCGAGGTCTGCCCGCTGTTCTTCCGGCTCGGCCAGCGCGACACGCTGGCGCGCCTGTGCGCCGGCGCCGGCTTCGAGGCCGTCGAGGAGCGCCGCATCGCGACGACGCTGCGCTATGCCGACGGCGACGAAGCCTGCAACGCCGCCTTCGTCGGCGGACCCGTGGCGCTGGCCTGGTCGCGCTTCGGCGCCGAGGTTCGCACGCGGGTCCGCGCGCGCTATCTCGAAGCCATCGATGCGTGGCGGCAGGGCCCGGGCTACCGCGTGCCGGGGGAGTTCGTGGTGGTCGGGGCCGTTGCGCCGGAGCGGGGGGTGTAGCCGGGCGCCTGGCGCCGCGCATTCGCCGATGCCGGCGCGGCAAACGGGTTGAAGATGGCGCCGCCCAGGCTCTCCGGCGGGGCAGGCGCCGCCGCCGGCGTGGCGGCCGGGCCCGGCCTGACGGCCGCCGGCGAGCCCGGCAGGCCGCCTTCGGCCTGCGCCGGTTGCGCGAACGCCGCGGCCGCGACAAGCGCACCCAGCATCCGCGCAAGAACCGGTTCAGTCATTGTTTCTTTCGCAGCGGCGGGCGTTGACCAGGCATGCGGCGTAGTCGGGATCGTGCTTGAGCAGGAACATCGCACGCGCGGCGACTGCCGTGTCGGCGAAGTCGCTGAACAAGCCGTCGACACCGGCCTCGTAGAACGCGAGGTATTCATTGACCGGGTTGCCGCCGAAGCTGCCGGTCAGCCGCTTCTGCTCGCTGCGGAAGGTGTACGGATGGACCAGCAGACCCAGCCGATGCGCGTTGGCGATCACGTCGGTGGGCGGCAGCAGCACGCGGTCGCGCTCGTCGACCGCGCCGTCGCCCGTCACGTCGGCGCAGGCGCCGTTCTGCACCGTCTTGCAGGCGCTCGAGATCAGGTAGGGCTTCCACGGGCCGATGCCGTCGGCGTAGCCCTTCACCTCCTGCAGGCCGCGCGGCGTCACCAGATCGCTGAACAGGCCGGCGCGGTTCGACACCACCCAGTCGTAGGGCTTGTCATAGGGCTTGCTGAGGTCCAGCGAGCCGTCGGGCTTGACGTCGTTGGCATCGACCAGCTGGATCAGCCGCACGCTGGTCTTGCCGCGCAGGTAGCGCAGATTGGCGGTCTCGAAGGACTGGATGAAGACCGGGGCGTTGCGATGATTCCAGCCGGCCGCGCTCAGCACGCCCAGTAGGCGGTCTTCCAGCGGCAGGCCGATGCCCTGGTGGTAGGTCGGATGCTTGGTCTCCGGATAGATGCCGATGCGGCGGCCTTCCTCGCGCGACTTGCGCTTGGCCAGCTCGATCACCTCGGCCAGCGTCGGGATCTGGAACTTGCCGTTGAAGCCCTGGTCGCGCTCGGGAAAGGACTGCACGGCGCGCAGCTGCTTGATCTCGGCCAGCGTGAAGTCGCTGGCGAAGAAGCCCTCGGTGGCGACGCCGTCGACCATCACGGTCTTGCGGCGGCCGGCGAACTGCGGCAGCTCCTTGACATTGGTGGTGTCGATCAGGTTGGGCTCGTGGCGCGCGATCAGCTGGCCGTCCTTGGTGGCGACCAGATCGGGTTCGATGTAGTCGGCGCCCAGGGCGATGCCGAGGGCATAGGCTTCCAGCGTGTGCTCGGGCAGATAGCCGTTGGCGCCGCCGCGGTGTCCGATCACCAGCGGCGCGTTGTCGGCGCGCCGGCGTGCTTTTTCTTCGTGCGCTGCGGCAGGCGCAGCGGCTGCGAACAGCATGCCCATGCCAAGCAGGGCGGCGCAGGCTCTCTTCAGACGGTTCATGGAAATTCTCCTCGTTGATGCGGCGGATCGACACTATGCGCCCTCCGTGACAGCCGAGTGAACCAGATCAGCCCGAGATGGGGCGTTGCGATGCGGCAGCCGAATACTGGTATTCAGGGCTACCGGGCTCCGTTCGTTGTCCTCCCGCTTCGCGGCGCCTTTGCGTTCTTCTTGTCCTCGGGCGTGACAAACCCGATTGCCCGCTTCGCAGGCAGTGCCGGGGCTTGCAACAGTTGCGACATCGAGTCGGCCAGCTCGGCGATATGGCGGTCATGCGTGGACACCTTGCGCTCCAGCCGCTCGACCTTCCCGGCCAATTCCCGGTTGCTCGCGACGAGGCCACGCAGTTCCACAAAGGCACGCACGACGTGCACGCTGATTTGGGTCGCGCGTGGGCTGCCGAGCAAGGTCGCCGCCATGATCGCGCCATGTTCCGTGAAGACCAAGGGCAGGTATTTGCGATGCTGGCCGCGTCCGCTCTTTAAGGTTGCGGATTGCAACCTTAAAGCCGCGGATTCCTCGGCGTCCAGCTGAAACATGAAGTCCGTCGGGAACCGATTCAGGTTGCGCCGCACCTGCTGGTTGAAGCGCTTCGTCGTTTCACCGTAGAACGCGGCCAAATCCGAGTCGAGCACCACCCGCTGCCCGCGGATGAGTCGGATGCGTTCCGCGATCTCGCCGATGGACAGCGGCGCAATGTCATCCGTGCTCATCTGGCCGAGTGCGCAAGAGACGAACGCTTCTCTGTAGCAACGATCATTTTTCTTTCTCCCCCTATCGCGTGAAACCTCAGTGCTGCGGCAAATACATCGTCGCCTCCACCTCCACCAGCACCTCGTCCCCCGGCAGGAAGCGCGACACCTCCACCACCGTGCTGACCGGCGGCTCGCCCGGATAGAACAGGCCGCGCACGCGGTTGTAGAAGGCGTAGTGCGGCAGCTGGCGGAAGTACTGCACCAGCTTGACCACGTCGTCCATCGTGCCGCCCTGCTCGGCCGCGATCTGGCGGATGCGCTCCAGCACGAACCAGCTCTGCGCCACGATGGCCGCCTCGAACACGTCGACCGACATCTGGCCGGTGGCATAGCCGAGCGTGCGCAAGCCGTTGCGCGCTTCTTCGGGGATATCGTCGTAGCCGGCGACCACGCGGCGCGTGGCCGGATCGACAGCGACCACGCCGCTCATGAAGACGAAGTCGCCCACTCGCTTGGCGGCCGCGTAGTTGGCCATCGGTTTGCCCATGCTCATTCGCCGTTCTCCAGGGTTCGGCCCGCACGGATGACGGTGCGCCGCCGTCCGTGCGAGTCCAGCAGTTCGTATTCGTCGGTCGCGGCCAGCAGCACCAGGTCCGCGGGGCAGCCCGACGCGATGCGGCCGTCCCAGCCCAGGCCCAGCGCCGTTGCCGGGCTGACGGTGATCGCATCGAGCCAATCGGACGCCGGCGCCAAGTGCGCCACCTGCACGCCGAGGCCGAAGGTTTCCAGCAGGTCGTAGCCGCCGTAGGGATAGAAGGCGTCCTGCACATTGTCGGTGGCCAGGCTCGCGCGCAGGCCGAGCGCGGCCGCCTCGCGGATGCGCGTGATGCCGCGCGGCACCGGCGTGCGGTCCCAGGCGCCCTGCAGATAGAGGTTGGTGGTGGGCAGCGCCACCAGGTGCAGGCCGGCCTTCGCGCACAGGCCGAGCGTGTCCCTGGCGGCCGCGTCTTCCTGCACGGACAGCGAGCAGGCGTGGCCGCAAAGCACGCGGCCGTGCAGCCCGCGCGCGATCACGAGCTGGGCGATGGTGCGCAGGCCGGTCGCTTCCGGATCGAGCCCTTCGTCGACATGGAAATCGAGCGCGAGCTGGTGGTCCTGCGCCAGGTCGAGCACGCGCCCCAGCTTGGACACGATGCCCTCGTTGCGGTAGACGAAGGCGCCGAGCACGCCGCCCGCGCGCTGCACCGCGCGGGCAATGCGCTCGCCGGCTTCGCGATCGGCGAACAGATCGAGCGGCACCAGCGCGACGAACTGCAGCTCGACGCGGCCGTGCCACTGCGAGCGCAGTTCCTCGAAGACCGCGAGCGAGGCCGGCGCCTCGGCGCTGTTCCAGTCAAGGTGCGTGCGCAGCGCGCGCGTGCCCGAAAGCCAGGCCTCGCGCAGGGCGCGTTCCATGCGCACGCGCAACGCATCGGCCGTCCAGTGGGCGCGGTGCGCGGCCATGCGCGCGATGGCCACGAACAGGTTGCCCTCGGCCGCGCCCACCTCGCGCACGGTGTAGTTCTTGTCGATGTGCGCATGCGCATCGACCATGGCGCTGAGCAGGGTGCCGCGCGCCGGCAGTTCGCTCGCTTCGATAGTCGCAACCTGCGCACCGGCCAGCGTGACGTCGAAGACCTCCGCATCGCGCGCCGCAAAGCCCCGCAGGCGCGGCGGGATGCGCACGGCTTCGAGCCTCATGCGGCCAGTGGGCGCGGCAGCGCTCGCAGCCAGCCGAGGCCGTGCGATGTGCCGCTCGCCACGGCGCCGCGGCGCGGCCGGTATTCGCAGCCGACCCAGCCTTGCCAGCCGCATTGGACCGACACCTCGTCGATCACGTCGAAGAGATAAGGATGGTTGAGCTCGCCGATGTCCGGCTCGTGCCGCTCGGGCACGCCGGCGATCTGGAAATGGCCGACGCGGCCGGTGGGCAGGTACTTGCGGATCTTCATCGCCACATCGCCCTCGACGATCTGGCAGTGGTAGAGGTCCATCTGCACCTGGAGGTTGGGCGCGGCGACCATCTCGACGATCTCGTGTGCATGGTCCTGCCGGTTGAGAAAGAAGCGCGGGATGTCGCGCGTGTTGATCGGCTCGATCAAGAGATCGCGCCCGGCCTTGGCCGCTTCGGCGGCGGCCCAGCGCAGGTTTTCGATGTAGACCGGCTGCACGGCCTCGCGCTCCGTGCCCTCGGGCACCAGGCCGGCCATCAGGTGCACGCGCGGGCAAGCGAGCGCGTCGGCATAGTCCAGCGCCTTCAGGACGCCTTCGCGGAACTCGGCCTCGCGGCCCGGCAGGCAGGCCAGCCCGCGCTCGCCGCGGTCCCAGTCGCCGGGCGGGCCGTTGAACAGCACCTGCTGCAAGCCGTTGGCGGCGAGGCGGGCCGCGAGTTCGCGGCGCTCGTAGGGGTAGGGGAAGAGGTATTCGACGGCTTCGAAGCCGTCCTTGGCGGCGGCTTCGAAGCGGTCGAGGAAATCGAGCTCCGGATAGAGCATCGAGAGGTTGGCGGCGAATCGGGGCATGGCGTCAGGCCTCCCGTAGGGCCGCCCCAAGGGAGGCCTCGGCCCCCTCGGGGGGCAGCGAATACACGTAGTGATGAGCGTGGGGGCGTTTCATTCTCTCTACCAGCGGGCGCCGAAGCTGCGGCGCAGTTCATCGATCTGGGCCGGGCCCAGGGCTTGCGGCCGGCGCTCCGTCTGCCCGCTCCATAACCAGAGTTTCGCGGTCTCCTCGAGTTCCTCGAGCACGGCCATCGCGGCGGCGGGCGTCTCGTGCCACACGTTGGGACCCAGGCGCTCGAGCATCACGGCGCGGATCGGCGTGCCCTGCGCGCCGTAGCGCTCGATGGCCTGTGCCACCAGCTCGGCCGCTTCGGGTGCGCCCGGGCGCTGGTAGGGAATCACCGGCACATGGCCGACCTTCATCACGAAATAGGGCGTGAGGGCCGGCAGCAGTTCCTCGCCCGGCTCGCGCAGCGAGAGCGCGACGCAATGCGTGGAATGGGTGTGGATCACGCAGCGCGTGCCGGCGTCGAAGCGGGTGGCTGCGGCCTGGATGCGCGCATGCAGCGCGATGGTCTTGCTGGCGCGATCGCCGCCGGTCTGGTTCAGCCCGACATCGAGCCGTGCGAGCTTCGCCGGATCGAGGAAGCCGAGGCAGGCATCGGTGGGCGTGATCAGGAAGCCGTCGTCGTCGAGCCGCACGCTGATGTTGCCCGCCGTGGCATGCACGTAGCCGCGCTCGAACAGGCTGCGGCCGATGCGGCAGATCTCTTCGCGTGCCTGGCTTTCTTCAGTCATCCGATGACTGTAAAGGCTTTGCCGAAGAAATCGTCCGTACCGAAGTTGCCGGACTTGAGCGCGATGTGCAGGCCCGCGCCGCCGGCCGCCTCGGACACCGCATGGCACCACGGCACGCCGGGATCGATCTGCGCGCCGATCTGCATCTGCGCGATGCCCAGCGCCTGCACGCAGGCACCCGATGTTTCACCGCCGGCCACCACCAGCTGGCGCACGCCTTGCGCGACCAGCCCGCGCGCGATCGCGGCGATGGCGCGCTCCACCATCGCGCCGGCTTCCTCGACGCCGAGCCGGCCCTGCACCGATTTCACGGCGCCGGACTCGGCCGTGGAATACACCAGCACCGGGCCGGATGCGACGAGCGGCGCCGCCCAGGCCAGCGCCTCGGCCACGACGTCGACACCTGCGGCGATGCGCAAGGGGTCGATCGCCAGCGCCGGCCGGCCCGAGGCGATGAAGTGCTGCACCTGCCGGTTGGTGGCGAGCGAGCAGCTGCCCGACACCACGGCCTGCAGCCCCGAGGCCGCGGGCAGCGCGCTCGCGGCGGATGACGGTGCGATGCCGAAGTTGTCTGGCAGCCCGATCGCGATGCCCGAGCCGGCCGTGACCAGCGGCATCTCTGCCAGCGCCGGGCCGAGGCGCAGCAGGTCGTCGTTGGAGACCGCATCGACGATCGCGATGCCGATCCCTTCGGCCTTCAGCTGCGCGATGCGCTCCTCGATCGCCTGTGCGCCGCGCGCAACCACGGCATGGTCGATGAGCCCCACCTTGCGCCGCGTCTGCGCCTGCAGCACGCGCACCAGGTTGGCATCGGTCATCGGCGTCAGCGGATGGTTCTGCATGCCGCTCTCGTTGAGGAGCACCTCGCCCGCGAACAGGTAGCCCTTGAAGACAGTGCGCTTGTTGTCGGGGAAGGCCGGCGTGGCGATGGTGAAATCGGTGTCCAGCGCATCCATCAGCGCCTCGGTCACCGGCCCGATGTTGCCCTCGGGCATGCTGTCGAAGGTGGAGCAGTACTTGAAATAGATCTGCCGCGCGCCCTCGGCCTGCAGCCAGCGCAGCGCGGCCAGCGATTGCGCCACCGCATCGGCCGGCGCGATGGTGCGCGACTTGAGCGCCACCACCACCGCATCGACTTCGGCGGCCAGCGGCTGTGCCGGCACGCCGATGGCCTGCACCACGCGCATGCCGGCGCGCACCAGGTTGTTGGCGAGATCGGTCGCGCCGGTGAAATCGTCGGCGATGCAGCCGAGCAGGACGGTCATGGCTTGTCTTTGTTCGGAGTGGAAGGCAGTTCGATGCCCGGAAAGATCTTGATCACAGCGCTGTCGTCTTCCTTCGCGAAGCCCGCGGTGGAGGCCTGCATGAACATCTGGTGCGCGGTGGATGCGAGCGGCAGCGGAAACTTGCTCGCGCGCGCGGTGTCGAGCACCAGGCCCAGGTCCTTGACGAAGATATCGACCGCCGACAGCGGCGTGTAGTCGCCGGCCAGCACGTGAGCCATGCGGTTCTCGAACATCCAGCTGTTGCCGGCGCTGTGCGTGATCACCTCGTACAGCGCTTCGGGCGCCACGCCTTCGCGCAGGCCCAGCGCCATGGCCTCGGCGGCGGCCGCGATGTGCACGCCGGCCAAGAGCTGGTTGATGATCTTCACCTTGCTGCCCGCCCCGGCCCGGGCGCCCAGCCGGTAGACCTTGCCGGCCATGGCATCGAGCAGTGCATCGGCCTTGGCATAGGCCTCGGGCCTCGCCGAGCTCATCATCGTCATCTGGCCGCTCGCTGCCTTGGCCGCGCCGCCGGAGATCGGCGCGTCGATGTAGTGGATGCCGGCGGCGCCGAGGCGTTCCTCCAGCGCGATGGACCAGTTGGGATCCACCGTCGAGCACATCACGAACACGCTGCCGGGCTTCATCGCCGCGGCCGCGCCCGCTTCGCCGAACAGCACCGCCTCGGTCTGCTGGGCATTGACCACGACCGAGACGATGAGCTCGCATTCGGCCGCGACCTGCGCCGGCGTCGCCCAGGCGACGCCGCCCTGTTCGGCAAAGGCGAGCGCAGCGCCGGGGCGCGCATCGCACACATGCATCTCGTAGCCCTTGCTGCGCAAGGTGGCCGCGATGCCGGCGCCCATGGCGCCCAGGCCGACGAGTCCTGCTTTTTTCATGACGATTCCTGAGAGTTGGGATGGTGCAGCGCGCGCACTGCGGGACTTCAGCATTGTCCCGGTCCTGGCCACATGATAAGAAGCGGTAGCGCCTCAACCAAGGAAAACCATGGACCACGATGGAGACAAGGGCGACGACCGGCCCGGCCACCTGCGGGCTGCTTTCATGGGCCGTGCATTGAAGGCGGTGATCGCCATCATCGCCATCGGCGCGGCCGCCGCATCGATTCCCTACTGGGGCAGCGCCGACTTCCCGGTGATGAGCCTGATCATCTACGTCGCCGGCATGGTGTTCGTCGCCATGCCGCTGTGCATGTACTACGAGTTGCTGCTCAAGGCGCACGAGGAGCGCATGGCGAGCGCCATGTCCTAGCCGTCGGGCTCGCCGCGGAACTGCGCGGTACGATGCCCTTCGATGAAGAACGCGACCCTGCGCCAGTTGAAAGTCTTCGAGGCGGTCGCCCGCCTCCTGAGCTTTTCACGCGCGGCCGAAGAGCTTCACCTGACCCAGCCGGCCGTCTCGACGCAGGTTCGCAAGCTCGAGGAGCATGCCGGCAACGTGCTGTTCGAGCAGTTCGGCAAGAAGATCTACCTGACCCCGGCCGGTGCGGAGCTGCTGCAGATCAGCCGCGCCATCATCCAGCAGTTCGAAGCGGCCGAGAACGCGATGACGCAGTTCAAGGGCGTCTCCGGCGGCAAGCTCAACGTCGGCGTGATCAGCGCCGGCGACTATTTCTTCCCGCGCCTGCTGGTGGAGTTCGCGAGCCGCCATCGCGGCGTGACGCTGAACTTCACGGTCCACAACCGCGAGGGGCTCCTGACGCACATCGCCGAGAACCTCACCGACCTCGCGATCATGGTGCGGCCGCCGACCGACATGGACACGGTCAACCAGCCCTTCGCGCCGCACCCTTACGTGATCGTCGCGGCGCCGAGCCACCCGCTGGTCGGCGAGCGGAAGATTCCGCGGGCCCGGCTGATGCGCGAGCCCTTCGTCGTGCGCGAGAAGGGCACCGACACCTGGAACTCGATGGAGGAAGGCTTCGGCGGCGACCTGCGCGACATCAACATCGCGATGGAGATCCCGAGCACCGAGACCATCAAGCAGGCGGTGATCGCGGGCATGGGCGTGAGCTTCGTGTCGGCGCACACCATCAGCCAGGAGCTGAAGGCCGGCAGCCTCCGCGTGCTCGACGTCGAGGGATTTCCGCTGATGCTGAACTGGTACGTCGTGCATCGGCGCACCAAGCGCCTGCCGCCGGTGGCGCAGGCCTTCAAGGACTTTCTGCTCAGCGACGGCGCGTCGCTGATTGCGCAGATCGTCCCCTTCGATTCTTAACGCAACCCGATGCAGGCGGCGCGCCGGCGCAGCACGCCTGCGCGCATCGGGTCGATGGCTTCGATGCGGTTCGCGTCGACCTGCAAGGCGCGCATCTGCTCGACTTCCTCGATGATCGTGTTCGGATTCAGCAAGGCATGGACGAGCACGCCGGCTTCGTCGGCCAAGGCCTTGAACGCGCCGGCCAGGCCGCCGAAAGCGCTCGCGCCGGATGATCGGGAGAGGGTGGACATATGCAGCTCCTGGATGTGAGGGCTTCATCTTCGGTTTGCCTTCGCCATAAGTAAAACGAGATTTATTGCCAGTTGAATGCAAGAATCCTGCATTCAAACGATCGACAGCAATGGACATCAACCTGGCCCGGACCTTCCTCGAGATCGTCGAGACCCGCAGCTTCCAGCGCGCCGCCGAGCGCCTGCATGTGACGCAGACCTCGGTCAGCGCGCGCGTGCGGACGCTCGAAGAGCTGCTCGGCCGCCGGCTCTTCGTGCGCAACAAGGCCGGCGCCGCGCTCACCGCGGCCGGCGAGCGCTTCCTGCCGCATGCGACCACGCTGGTGCAGGTCTGGGCACGTGCGCGCGACCAGGTGGCGGTGCCGACCGGCAGCCGGGCCGTGCTCGCGGCCGGCTGCGAAATCAGCCTGTGGGATCCGCTGCTGCTGCGCTGGCTGCTGTGGATGCGTGCCGGGCACCCCCACCTGGCGCTGCGCACGGAAGTCGGCTATCCGCAGGACCTGCTCGACAAGGTGGCCGCGGGCGTGCTCGATGTCGCCATCGCCTACGCGCCGCAGCAGCGGCCCGGCCTGCGCGTGGAGCTCCTGATCGAAGAGAAGCTCGTCATGGTGACGACGGCGAAGCGCCCGCGCGTGCCGAGCCCGGCGGACTATGTGTACGTCGACTGGGGACCCGAGTTCGCGGCGCAGCACGGTCTGGCCTTTCCCGAGCTGTCGAGCGCGGCGGTGATGGCCGGGCTCGGGCCGCTCGGCCGCGAGTACCTGCTGGCGGCCGGCGGCACCGGCTACTTCCGGCTCGACGTGGTGCGCGGCCACCTGGAATCCGGGCACCTGCGCCGCGTGCCACGCACGCCGGAGTTTCTCTATCCGGCCTATGCGGTCTACGCGGTGGGCGCCGATCCCGCCATCATCGATCCCGCGCTGGCGGGCCTGCGCCAGGCCGCGGGCACGGAGGCCAGAAAGAGCTGACTGGTTCAGCGCGCGATGCGCGCGACATGCAGCAGGTTCGTCGTGCCGGACTGTCCGAAAGGCAGGCCCGCGACCACCACCACGTCGTCGCCCGGCGTCGCGAAGCCTTCGTCGCGCGCGCTGCGGCAGGCGCACTCGATCATCTCGGCGACATCGTGAACGTCGTCGACCACTACCGCATGCACGCCCCAGACCATCGCCATGCGGCGCGCGGTGGCGACGGAGGGCGTCAGGCTCAGCACCGGCACCGCTGGCCGTTCGCGCGCAGCGCGCAGGCTGGTGAAGCCCGAGGAGGTGTAGGTCACCGTCGCGGCCGGCGAGAGCAGCCCGGCCACGTTGCGCAGCGACGCGCAGACCGCGTCGGCGGTGGTCGCCTCGGCCGCGGCATGCGTGGCGTCGATGCCGCTGCGGTAGGACGGGTCCGCCTCCACGCGGGCGACGATGCGGTCCATCATCGCGACCGCTTCCAGCGGGTACTTGCCCGAGGCGGATTCGGCGGACAGCATCACCGCGTCCACGCCGTCGTAGATCGCGGTCGCGACGTCGGAGACCTCGGCGCGGGTTGGCACCGGCGACGCGATCATCGATTCGAGCATCTGCGTCGCCACCACCACCGGCTTGCCGCTCTTGCGGCAGGCGCGCACGATGAGGCGCTGCAGCTCCGGGACCTGCTCCGGCGGCAGCTCGACGCCGAGATCGCCGCGCGCCACCATGATGCCGTCGGACAAGGCGACGATGCCGTCCAGGTGTTCGATCGCGGCCGGCTTCTCGAGCTTGGCCATGATCCAGGCGCGCGTGCCGATGAGGGCGCGCGCCTCCTCGATGTCCTCGGGGCGCTGCACGAAGGAGAGCGCAACCCAGTCCACGCCCATTGCGAGCCCGAAGGCCAGGTCGTCGCGGTCCTTCGCAGTCAGCGGCGAGATCGGCAGCAGCACGCTCGGCACGTTGACGCCCTTGCGATCCGAGATCGGTCCGCCGACGAGCACCGTGGTTTCGGCGAAGTCGGGGCCGTGCTTCTCCACGCGCAGGCGCAGCTTGCCGTCGTCGAGCAGCAGCTCGGTGTCGACCTGCAGCGCGGCGAAGATCTCCGGATGCAGCAGCGGCGCGCGGCGCGCATCGCCGGGGCGCTTGTCCATGTCGAGGCGCAATCGCGCGCCGGCTTCGAGCTGCGCCCTGCCGCCTTCGAAAGTGCCCAGGCGCAGCTTCGGCCCCTGCAGATCGAGCAGCACGCCGATCGGCCGGCCGAACTCCTTCTCCAGCGCGCGGATGGTTTCCAGCCGCTGCGCATGGTCGGACTGCGTGCCGTGGCTGAAGTTGAGCCGGAACACATCCACGCCGCGCTCGAACAGGGCACGGATGGCCTGCTCATCCGAGGTGGACGGGCCGAGCGTGGCGACGATCTTGGCGCTGCGGGCGCGTCTCACGGAACTGCCATTTCATGAAGCCGGACCCGCCCTCTTTGGTCCTCCATCGTGCGCGCCAGCAGCTTGACCAGCGAGTAGACGGTATCGATGTGCGGCGTCTGGGTGTCGGTGAGCCGCGCCAGCTCCACCACCGCCCCCACCAGCGCATCGATCTCCGGCGCGCGCCCGGCCTCCACGTCCTGCAGCATCGATGTCTTGTGCTTGCCCACCTTCTCGGCGCCTGCGATGCGCTTTTCCAGCGAGACGCGGAACTCGATGCCCAGCTTGTGCGCGACGGCCTGGGCTTCCCGCATCATCGCGGCGGCGAGGTCGCGCGAGGGCGGGTACTGGCAGATGTCGACCAGCGTCGAGTGCGCCAGGCTGCTGATCGGATTGAAGGTCAGGTTGCCCCACAGCTTGAGCCAGATCTCGGCGCGGATGTTGTCGAGCACCGGCGCCTTGAAGCCTGCCTCGGTGAAGCAGGCCGCGACGCGGTTCACGCGCTCGCTCGACGTGCCGTCCAGTTCGCCGACGGGGAAGCGATCGCCCTCGATGTGCTTCACCACGCCCGGCGCCAGCAGCTCGGATGCGGGGTAGACCACGCAGCCGATCACGCGGTCCGCCGGGATCTTGGCGCCGACCACGCCGTGCGGATCGACGCTCTTCACCGTCGTGCCTTCGAGCGGCCCTCCGTGCTTGTGGAAGTACCAGTACGGGATGCCGTTCTGCATCGTCACCACCACGGTCTCGGGGCCGAAGAGCTTCGGCACCTCGTTCGCCACCGCTTCGACCTGGTGCGCCTTCATCGCGAGGATGACGATGTCCTGCACGCCGGCCTGGTCGTAGCGGTCGGTGGCCTTGACGTTGCGCGCCACCTCTTCACTTCCGTCGGCCGCGATCAGCTTGAAGCCGTGGGTGGCGATGGCGTCGAGGTTGGCGCCGCGCACGATGAACGTCACGTCCTCGCCGGCCAATGCGAGCTTGGCTCCGACCAGGCCGCCGATGGCGCCTGCGCCGATGACTGCTATCTTCATGTCGATCCTTGAAGTGTTGAATCTCTTGGGCGGCAGGCCCTAGCCGAAGCGGTTGCTCAGCTTGCCGATGCCGTTGATCTCGATCTCGACCAGGCTGCCGGGCTTCATCGAGCCGACGCCGACCGAGGTGCCGCACAGGATCACGTCGCCCGGATGCAGCGTCATGTCCAACGAGATCAGGCTCACCAGCTGCTGCACCGAGAAGCGCATGTCGCTGATGGGGTAGTGCTGGCGCGCCGCGCCGTCGAGCAGCGTGGTCACGGTGAGCGTCGCGGGGTCGAGGCCGGTGGCCACCACCGGGCCCATCGGGCAGAAGGTGTCGAAGCCCTTGGCGCGCGCCCACTGCGCGAAGGAGGCGTCGCGGTTCAGGATGTCGGCCACCGTCACGTCGTTGGCGCAGGTGTAGCCGAACACATGGTCGAGCGCCGCTTCCTCGGGCACCGCCGTGCAGGTCTTGCCGATGACGATGCCGAGCTCGCCCTCGAACACCACCTTGCCCTCGCACAAGGGCTTGCGGATGGGCTCGCCGGCGGCGAGAAAGGAGTTGGGCGCCTTCAGCAGGTACAGCGGTTCGGCCGGCACCGGCAGCTTCAGCTTCTCGCCGAGCGCGTGGAAGTTGTTCCACAGGGCGATGACCTTGCTCGGCTGGGTGGGCGTGAGCAGCTTGAGTTCGTCGAGGCCGAACACATGGCCGGTCGCTTCGGACGAGCCGAACATGTCGCCGCGATGCTCGCGCACCTTGTGGCCGTCGAGCGTCCCGAAGCCGGGCTTGCCGGCGCGTTCGAAACGAATCCATCGTTGTGCTTGTTGCATGCCGCGTGTCTCTCGGTAGGGAGTTCAGTCGAAGGGGAGGTAGTCGGGGGCGACCAGGGACGCCAGCAGCTTTCCCATCTCGGCCGGGTTGCGCGTGACGTGGATGCCGCAGGCCTGCATCACGGCCAGCTTCTCTTCCGCCGTGCCCTGGCCATCGGAAACGATGGCGCCCGCGTGGCCCATGCGCCGGTCCGGCGGCGCGGTGGCGCCGGCGATGAAACCGACCACGGGCTTGCGCATGTGCTCCTTGATCCAGCGCGCGCAGGTCTCTTCGGCATCGCCGCCGATCTCGCCGACCATGATGACGGCGTCGGTGAGAGGGTCGTCGTTGAACATCCGAAGCACGTCGACGTAGCGCAGCCCGCCGACCGGATCGCCGCCGATGCCGACCACCGTCGACTGGCCGATGCCGAATTGATGGAGCTGGTGCACGGCCTCGTAGCCCAGCGCGCCGGAGCGCGACACCACGCCGATGCGGCCGCGCTGGTGGATGTCGCCCGGCATGATGCCGATCTTGATCTCCTCGGGCGTGATGAGGCCGGGGCAGTTGGGGCCGAGCAGCACCGTCCCCCCGCCCTCCATGCGCCGGCGGGTGCGGATCATGTCGCGCACCGGGATGCCTTCGGTGATGCAGATGACCAGCTCGAGCCCGGCATCGACCGCTTCGTCGATGGCGGCGGCCGCGAAGGCCGGCGGCACGTAGATCACGGAGACGGTCGCGCCGGTCTCGGCCCTGGCTTCCCTCACCGTGGCGAAGACCGGGATGCCGTCGACGAACGCGCCGGGCTTGTTCGGGTTCACGCCGGCGACGAAGCAGTGGCGGCCGTTGCCATAGGCGCGGCAGGCCGCGGTGTGGATGCGGCCTGCCTTGCCGGTGATGCCCTGCGTGATCACGCGCGTGTGCTTGTTGACGAGGATCGACATCTCAGTGCCCCCGTGCGGCGGCGACGGCCTTCGCGGCCGCCTCCGCCATGTCGTCCGCGCCGATGACGGCCAGGCCCGATGCGGCGAGGATGCTTCTGCCGAGCGCCTCGTTGCGACCCTTCATGCGCACCACCAGCGGCACGCGCAGGTCGAGCTCGCGCGCGGCATCGACCACGCTCTGCGCCACCAGGTCGCAGCGCATGATGCCGCCGAAGACGTTGACGAGGATGGCGCGCAGCTTCGGGTTGCGCAGCATCAGCTTGAAGGCCTCGTTCACCCGTTCGGCCGTCGCGCCGCCGCCCACGTCGAGGAAGTTGGCAGGCGATCCGCCGTAGAGCCGGATCGCGTCCATCGTCGCCATCGCGAGGCCGGCGCCGTTCACCAGCGTGCCGATGTCGCCGCCGAGCGTGACGTAGCAGAGGCCGAACTTCGCGGCCTCGATCTCGACCGCGTCCTCCTCGTCGAGGTCACGCAGCGCGGCGATCTCGGGCTGGCGGAAGAGCGCATTCGGATCGAAGCCGAACCTGGCATCGAGCGCGATCACGCGGCCGTCGCCGGTCAGCACGAGCGGGTCGATCTCGGCGCGCGACGCGTCGCATTCGTCGAAGGCGCGGTACAGGTTCTGCATCAGCGTGCGCGCCTGCGGGACCGACTTGCCCGGAATGCCGATGCGGCGTGCGATGCCGTCCGCCTGGCCTGCCGTCAGGCCGGCGGCCGGGTCGACGAACACCCTGTGGGCGACGCCGTCTTGGTCCGAGGCCATCAGGACGACCCGCTGCGTGTCACGGTCTACCGCCATCTGGATGGAGAAGGCCTGGCGGACCTCGGTGCGCTCCTCGACCAGCAGCCGCCGCACGCCGAGGCCGTCCAGCAACGCGCCAGCATGCTTGCGGACCTCGGGCACGGTCCAGGCCTGTCGCACGCCGTCGCCGTTGCCGCGCCGCGCGGCATGGACCTGCGCCTTGACCATCCATGTCCTGCCGCCCAGCCGCAGCGCGGCCTCCTCGGCCTCCTGCGGCGTATGGCAGAGAAACCCGCGGGGCGACGCCACGCCATAACGGCGCAATACGTCCTTACCTTGGTATTCGTGGATGTTCATTGGCAAGCGGGCGAATTCACGCGTCGAGTTGAGCGCCGGAAACGGCCGCCCAGTCGAAATGGCCGGAAGCTGCGCCCGGCGCGGGGCCGCGCTTGCGGTGCTCGGCCTGCTTCTGCTGGATGACTTCGACCAGGAATTTCTCGTCGTACGCGCGCAGCAAGTGGGGCTGGCGGGTCTTCAGGTAGTGGCAGATCCGGTCGGCGGCATCCGGAATCCTGGTCAGCAATTCGTAATAAGTGGGGCTGTCCCAATACCATCGGAAACCCAATTCGTAGAACGCGGCGTTGTACGCATTGCGCTCGACTTCGTCGTTCCAGTATTGAATTGGCAAATCATTGACCATGAGCTTCTCCATGAAATTGAATGCCGCAGCGGGTGAATTGGATTTCGCTCGGCATATTCAAAATGTAGGATGGCTGATCGATAATTAATAGTGAAAGTATTTTATTGAATGCATTCGTGATGAGTTATGGATAGAAGGCGCCAGAATCCGTCGCCCGCCCTCGTCCGCACCCGCTCAGATCACGCGTTCTTCACGCAGCATCGCCACGTCGTCCGCGCTGTAGCCGAGCTGGCGCAGCACTTCCTCGGTGTGTTCGCCGAGCAGCGGCGAACGCGTCACCTCGGTCGGGCTGTCGGACATCTTGATGGGGTTGCCGACCGTCAGGTACTTGCCCCGCGTCGGGTGGTCGACCTCGACGATGGTGCCGGTCTCGCGCAGCGATTCGTCCGCGGCGATTTCCTTCATCGACAGGATCGGCCCGCAGGGAATGTCGTACTTGTTGAGGATCTCCATGGCCTCGAACTTGTCCTTGGTCATGGTCCATTGCTCGATGCGCGCAAAGATCGGCTTCAGGTGCAGGAGGCGCGCGGCCGGCGTGGCGTAGGCCTCGTCGTCGATCCAGCCCTCTTCGCCGATGACCTTGCACACCGCCGGCCAGACCGCGCCCTGCGTGATGAAGTAGATGTACGCGTTCGGGTCGGTCTCCCAGCCCTTGCAGCGCAGGATCGAGCCCGGCTGCCCGCCGCCGGAGGCGTTGCCGGCGCGCGGCACCGCGTCGCCGAACTTGCCGTCGGGGTACTGCGGGTACTCGTGCATGGTGCCGGTGCGCTCCAGCCGCTGCTGGTCGCGCATCTTCACGCGGCACAGGTTGAGCACCGCGTCCTGCATCGGCGCCAGCACCTGCTGCCCGCGCCCGGTGCTGTTGCGCTGATAGAGGGCGGCGACGATGCCGAGCGCCAGGTGCAGGCCGGTGCCGCTGTCGCCGATCTGCGCGCCGGTGACGACGGGCGGGCCGTCCTCGAAACCGGTGGTCGACGCGGCGCCGCCGGCGCACTGCGCGACGTTCTCGTACACCTTGCAGTGCTCGTACTTGCCCGGGCCGAAGCCCTTGACCGAGGCCACGATCATCCGCGGGTTCAAGTCCTGGATGTGGCTCCAGGTGATGCCCATGCGCTCCAGCGCGCCGGGCGCGAAGTTCTCGACCAGCACGTCGCAGGTCTTGATCAGCGTGTCCAGCACCTGCTTGCCCTTCGGCTTCTTGGTGTCCAGCGTGATCGAGCGCTTGTTGTGGTTCAGCATCGTGAAGTAGAGGCTGTCCACGCCGGGAATGTCGCGCAGCTGGCCGCGCGTCGCGTCGCCTTCGCCGGCGCGCTCGACCTTGATCACGTCAGCGCCGAACCAGGCCAGCAGCTGGGTGCAGGTGGGGCCCGACTGCACATGGGTGAAATCGAGAATCCGAACGCCCTCGAGTGCCTTGCTCATTGTGTCTCCTTGGATCTGGCCTCGACTTCTACCAGACGGGCGCGCAGTTTGCGCTCCTCGGCGAAGCGGGCGGTCTCGTCGCGCACGATGGCGACGATGCCCGTGACCTTCCGATCTTCGGAGAACAGCATCGATACCGTGAAGGCGATCGACAGCGTGTGCCCGTCCTTGTGCAGGGCGGGCACGCGCAGCAGGTCGGCGCCGTACTTGGTGATGCCCGTGTCCATGGTCTTTTGATAGCCGTCCCAGTGCCGGCCGCGCTGGCGTTCCGGGATGATCAGATCGAGCGACTTGCCCAGCGCCTCGGCTTCGGCGTAGCCGAAGATGCGCTCGGCAGCGGCGTTCCAGAGCGTGATCGCCCCTTGCGCATCCGCGACCATGATCGCGTCACCGGCGCCGGCGACGAGTTGTTGGAGATCCACATTCGTTTGCACGGCGCCGCTCCCTTTTTTCGGCTTCAGACGGCTTTGGACTCGCGCAGATTGGTGATCTGCTGCTTGCTGTAGCCCAGCTCCGCCAGCACCTCGTCGGTGTGCTCGCCCAAAAGCGGCGAAGGCGTGATCTCGGGCTTCAGATCCGAGAACTTGATCGGGCTGCCGACGGTGAAATAGTTGCCGCGCTCCTTGTGGCCCTTCACCTCGACGATCGAGCCGCTCTTGCGCAGCGACTCGTCGTGCAGCAGTTCCTTCATGGTCAGCACCGGCGAGCAAGGGATGTCGAACTTGCGCAGGATGTCGACCGCCTCGAACTTGGTCTTGTCCGCCAGCCAGTCCTCGATGGTCGCGAAGATGGCGGTGATGTGCGGCTGGCGCGCCTTGGCCGTCGTGTAGTCGGGGTCGGTCTTCCACTCCGGCTTGCCGATGGCGTCGCAGATCGGCGCCCAGGCGTGGCCCTGCACCGTGAAGTAGATGTACGCGTTGGGGTCGGTTTCCCAGCCCTTGCACTTGAGCACCCAGCCCGGCTGGCCGCCGCCGCCGGCATTGCCGCCGCGCGGCACGACGTCGCTGAAGGTGCCGTGCGGGTACTGCGGGTACTCTTCCAGGTAGCCGAGCTTGTCCAGGCGCAGCTGGTCGCGCATCTTCACGCGGCAGAGGTTGAGCACCGCGTCCTGCATCGCGCAGGCGACGCGCTGGCCCTTGCCGGTCTGCTGGCGGCCGATGATGGCGGTCAGGATGCCGATCGCGAGGTGCATGCCGGTGTTGCTGTCGCCCAGGGCGGCGGCGCTCACGGTCGGCGGGCCGTCCCAGAAGCCGGTGGTCGAGGCGGCACCGCCGGCGCACTGCGCGACGTTCTCGTAGACCTTGAGGTCGTCGTAGTGATGGCCGTCGCTGAAGCCCTTGACCGAGGCGACGATCATCTTGGGGTTCAGCTCCTGGATGCGCTCCCAGGTGAAGCCCATGCGGTCGAGCGCGCCGGGGCCGAAGTTCTCGACCAGCACGTCGGATTCGCGGATCAGCTTCTCCAGCACCACCTTGCCCTCGGGCTGCTTGGTGTCCAGCGTCAGCGAGCGCTTGTTGCTGTTGAGCATGGTGAAGTAGAGCGCGTCGACGTCCGGGATGTCGCGCAGTTGCGTGCGCGTGACGTCGCCGGAGCCCGGGCGCTCGACCTTGATCACGTCGGCGCCGAACCAGGCCAGCATCTGCGTGCAGGCGGGACCGGCCTGGACATGGGTGAAGTCGATGATCTTGATGCCGTTGAGTGGTTTGTTGCTGCTGCTCATGGTTTATCTCCTGTATTGCCTGGGATTACTTCTTCTTCGCCGTTGCCGGGTTCAGACTGGTGATGCGCCCGCTTTCGGTGCCGGCGGTCTCGTCGATCACGGCGTTGATCAGGGTCGGCCGGCCGGAGGCGACGGCCTCGGCCAGGGCCTTTTCCAGCTCGTCCGCGGTGGTGGCGTTGACGCCGACGCCGCCGAAGGCCTCGATCAGCTTGTCGTAGCGCGCGTTCTTGACGAACACGGTCGGCGCCACATCGGGCGTGCCGCTGGTGTTCACGTCGGTGCCGCGGTAGACGCCGTTGTTGTTGAAGACAACGATGCAGACCGGCAGGTTGTAGCGGCAGATGGTTTCGACTTCCATGCCGCTGAAGCCGAAGGCGCTGTCGCCCTCGATGGCGATCACCGGCTTGCCGGTGACCACGGCCGCGGCGACGGCGAAGCCCATGCCGATGCCCATGATCCCCCAGGTGCCGACGTCGAGGCGCTTGCGCGGCTCGTACATGTCGACGATGCTGCGCGCGAAATCGAGCGTGTTGGCGCCTTCGTTCACCACGATGGCATCGGGGCGCGCCTTCACCTGGTCGCGGATCACGCTGAGCGCGCTGTGGAAGTTCATCGGCGAAGGCCGGTCGGCCAGCGTGGCGGCCATCTTCGACAGGTTCTTGTCCTTGCGCTCGGCGATGGCGCCGGTCCAGTCGGCCGGCGGCTTGGCCCACTTGCCGTCGACGCCGGCCAGGAGCGCCGCCACGCAGGAGCCGATGTCGCCGATCACCGGCGCGGCGATCGCGACGTTGCTGTCGATCTCGGTCGGCGCGATGTCGATCTGGATGAACTGCTTGGCGCCCTTCTCCTGGGCCCAGGTCTTGCCCTTGCCGTGCGACAGCAGCCAGTTGAGGCGGGCGCCGACCAGCATCACGACGTCGGCTTCCTGCAGCACATACGAACGCGCGGCCGCGGCCGACTGCGCATGGGTGTCGGGCAGCAGGCCCTTGGCCATCGACATCGGCAGATAGGGGATGCCGGTCTTCTCGACCAGCGCGCGGATGTCGGCGTCGGCCTGCGCATAGGCCGCGCCCTTGCCCAGCAGGATCAGCGGCTTCTTGGCGCTCTTGAGCAGGTCGAGCGCGCGCTTGACCGCGTCGGGTGCCGGGATCTGGCGCGGCGCCGGGTCGATCACCTTGATCAGCGATCTCTTGCCCGCGGCCGCGTCCATGGTCTGCGCGAACAGCTTGGCCGGCAGGTCGAGGTACACACCGCCCGGACGGCCCGACAGGGCCGAGCGGATCGCCCGCGCGATGCCCACGCCGATGTCCTCGGCATGGAGCACGCGGAAGGCCGCCTTGCACAGCGGCTTGGCGATCGCGAGCTGGTCCATCTCCTCGTAGTCGCCCTGCTGCAGGTCGACGATCTCGCGCTCGCTCGAGCCGCTGATCAGGATCATCGGGAAGCAGTTGGTGGTGGCGTTGGCCAGCGCGGTCAGGCCGTTGAGGAAGCCCGGCGCCGACACCGTCAGGCAGATGCCGGGCTTTTGCGTGAGGAAACCGGCGGCCGCGGCCGCGTTGCCGGCGTGCTGCTCGTGGCGGAACGAGATGACGCGCATGCCTTCGGCCTGCGCCATGCGCGTGAGGTCGGTGATCGGGATGCCGGGCAGGCCGAAGATGGTGTCGATGTCGTTCAGCTTCAGGGCGTCGATCACCAGGTGGAAGCCATCGGTCGTTTCGCGGGCCGGCGCGTCATCGGTCATGTTCTTGAGGGCACGCGCGACCAGGTCGTCGGCTGTGGTGGCTCCCTGCTGGGCTGTGCTAACTGAAGACATGTCTCTCCTTTTGCTTTGGGTAAATGGCCGGGGGCCGAGCCACGACTATGATTCGGGCCCAGGCTTTCAGCTGTTGACCTCGGTCAACTTTCCGGAAAACGGGCGCCGTGCCGTGAACCGGCGGTTGTTGCGAAATCGAGCAAGACGGGAACCATGACGTTGTTGGAAAACCACCCGGAGAAAAACATCATCCGAGCGCAGCTCCGGCAAAACATCCTTCTCAAGGACCTGAGCGAGAGCGACCGCGCCGAACTGGAAACCCATCTCGCCATCGTCGACGGCAACAAGGGCGACTTCCTGCTGCACCAGGGCGTGCGCGAGATGGAGCAGTACTTCATCCTCGACGGCATCCTCAAGCGGGTGGTGAGCAATCCGGAGGGCAAGGAAATGATCCTGCGCTTCGCCGACGAGAACGACATGGAGACCAGC
The DNA here is from genome assembly GCF_057656935.1 of Variovorax sp. Soil_C_33. Lineage (NCBI taxonomy): Bacteria > Pseudomonadati > Pseudomonadota > Betaproteobacteria > Burkholderiales > Comamonadaceae > Variovorax > Variovorax sp. Soil_C_33. Next base: position 197,055 of record NZ_JBDGJK010000002.1, on the reverse strand, counting down.
TACGCCGCGCTGCGGCTGGGCACGCCCACGCCCTACGGCATCGTGTGCGTGACCAAGGCGCGCGTGGCCAGCTTGCCGCTGAAGGAATGGATCGCGTTCCTGAAAGGTCATGCCGACGCCAAGGAGCTGTTCGAGTTCAGCGTCATGCGCGGGATGAGCGAGATCATGGCGCACACGATCACGCTGCACCTGCTCGACGCGCCCGGCCGCGTGCACCGCTTCATGCGCAAGCATCCGGAACTGGTGGATCGCATTCCGAGCAAGGAACTGGCCTCCTATCTCAATCTCTCCGCGGAAACCCTGAGCCGGCTGAAGAAGCGCGGAAAGATCTAGGTCTGCTTGGACGAGGCGAACAGCCGCGAGCTGGTCATCAGCCTCAGCTGGTTGTCCACGCTGTGCACGCCGGCCACCGCGGCAGCGACGCTTTCGGTCTGCGCCCGTTCCTCGTTGTCGAGCACGATCCCGCGCAGCGCGACCTGGCCTTGCCTGGCGTTGATCGTGATGTTGATGTCACGCGTCGCCGCATGCTCCTTCAACGCGGCCCGCACGCGCGCTTCCAGCGCCATGTTGGCGAGCATGGCGCGCGACTCGGGCGTCTCGGCAAATTCCGGGCGGCTCGCCAGCAGGCGGATCTGCTCCACGCAGCTCTCCACCGACAAGCGATCGGTGTTGAGCACCAGGTCGTAGAGCACCGGGTCGCCCCAGGTGACGCCGAACTGGTCGTTCATGCGCGAGGCATGCGCCTGATCGCTGCGGCGCAGCTCGGCCTCGGCGAATTCGACATCGTCGGTGCCCAGGTGGCCCATCAGCCACTCGACCCGCTTCTTGAACGAGCGCGTGACGCGCACGCACACCACGTGCGGCACCGGACGCAGCAGACAGGTGGCGCCCCAGCCGCGCAGCACGACATTGCCGCGGTCGGCCAGCGCGAACAGTTCTTCCGCGGTGTAGAGGGCGACGCTGCGCTTGTCGGTCGTGAGCCGCTCCATCAGCCCGGCCTTGCCGTCGCGCAGGCGGCCGATCAGGCTGGTGGACACCTGCGCGCGGTCGGCCACGCGCTCGATGGCCTCGTGGCGCATGATGGCCAGGCCGAGCGACTCGGCGAGCCGCAGCGACACGTCCTTGGCGAGGGAACCCATTTCCTGGGTCATGGCGATGACGGGCATGGCGTTGGCTCCTCGATCAGTCCACCGGCCGCTCGACGGCGAACTCGTCAGGCTTTTTTGGCTTGATCAGCGCCATCACTTTCGAGATGAGCGGCCAGAACAGCAGCGTCAGGGCCAGCGTGGTGATGCTGCCGACCAGCGGGTTCGCCCACATGATCATGACGTCGCCCTGCGAGACCAGCATGGCCTGTCGGAACGAGTCTTCGGCCTTGTCGCCGAGCACCAGCGCAAGCACCAGCGGCGCCAGCGGGAAGTCGAGCTTCTTGAAGATGTAGCCGACCACGCCGAAGCCGAGCATGAACCAGATGTCGAGCATCGCGTTGTGCACGGTGTAGGCGCCGATCGCGCAGATCACGATGATCACCGGCGCGATGATCGAGAACGGGATGCGCAGGATCGAGGCGAACAGCGGCACCGTGCTCAGCACGACGATCAGGCCGACCACATTGCCCAAGTACATGCTGGCGATCAGGCCCCAGACGAAGTCCTTCTGCTCGACGAAGAGCAGCGGACCCGGCTGCAGGCCCCAGATCAGGAGGCCGCCCAGCAGCACCGCGGCCGTCGGCGAGCCGGGGATGCCCAGCGCCAGCATCGGCAGCAGCGCGCTGGTGCCGGCGGCGTGCGCAGCGGTCTCGGGCGCCACGACGCCTTCCATTTCGCCGGTGCCGAACTTGGTGCCGTTCTTCGACATCTTCTTGGCCAGGCCGTAGCTCATGAACGAGGCCGGCGTGGCGCCGCCGGGCGTGATGCCCATCCAGATGCCGATCAGCGAGCTGCGCAGCGAGGTCACCCAGTACTGCGGCAGCTGCTTCCAGGTCTGCAGCACCACCTTGGGATCGATCTTCGCGCTCTTGCCGGAGAACTGCAGGCCTTCCTCCATCGACAGCAGGATCTCGCCGATGCCGAACAGGCCGATGACCGCGATCAGAAAGTCGAAGCCGCGCATCAGCTCGGGCTGCCCGAAGGTGAGGCGCAGCTGGCCGGTCACGGTGTCCATGCCGACGCTGGCCAGCGCGAAGCCGAGCGCCATCGACGCCAGGATCTTGAAGGGCGAGCCCTTGCCCATGCCGACGAAGCTGCAGAAGGTCAGCAGATACACCGCGAAGAATTCGGGCGAGCCGAACTTGAGCGCGAACTTGGCCACCAGCGGCGCCAGGAAGGTGATCATCACCACCGCCAGGAAGGCGCCCACGAAGGACGAGGTGAATGCCGTGGTCAGCGCCGCACCGGCCTTGCCCTGCTGGGCCATCGGATAGCCGTCGAAGGTGGTGGCCACAGACCACGGTTCGCCCGGGATGTTGAACAGCACCGAGGTGATGGCGCCGCCGAACAAGGCACCCCAGTAGATGCACGACAGCATGATGATGGCCGAGGTCGGCGACATCGTGAACGTGAGGGGCAGCAGGATGGCCACCCCGTTGGCCCCGCCCAGCCCCGGCAGCACGCCGATCAGCACGCCGAGGATGATGCCGACGAACATCAGGCCGATGTTCATCGGCGTCAGGATCACTGCGAAGCCCTGCATCAGGGCGCTGATTTCTTCCATTTCGCGTTGCTCCTAGTAGCCGAGAAAGCGAAGAGGATCCAGCGCGCCTTTGAACAGCGGCACCTTGAACCACACCTCGAACATGAAGAAGAAGAGCGTGTTGACGGCCAGCGCAATAAGGACGCTCTTGACCCACGAGTACTTGCCAAGAACGATCATGAACAGGGCGATGTAGAGCGCCGATGCGATGTACAGCCCCAGGAAGGAAACGGCCAGCACGTACACCGTCGCCGGAACCAGCACCGACATCACGCGCTTCAACTGCTCCGAATCGACGAAGACCTCGGTCTTCTTGTGCTTTCCGAGCAGCGCCTGATACAGGATGCCGGCGCCCGAGATGGTGATGATCAGGCCGATGTAGAAGGGGAAGTAGCCCGCCCCGGGGCCGTCGGTCGTCCAGCCGGCGCCCAGCCTGCGGCTTTCGTAGATCACGCCCAGGCCGATGATCAACAGGATCGCCGCAACCGCCGCTTCGACCAGGTTGGTGGCAACGCCCGTGCGCGCCGCGGCGTCGCCGGATTTCTCGTCGTGCTCCATGGAGCCCCCATCGTGTGTATGTGTGATGAAAACCAACGCGGCGCCCTCGCCATCCACCGCGCAGGGTGATGGCTGTCGCGTTCGCCGTTCGGCGCGCTGTTACTTGCCGCTGGCGGCCAGGAAGCCGGCTTCGGTCATCAAGGTGCGGTGGGTGGCCTCGGCGCCGGCCAGCCATTTCGAGAACGCGTCGCCGGTCATGAAGGTCGGATTGAACGCGCCCTTCTCCATGTATTCCTTCCACTCGGGCGTGTCGGCGACCTTGGTCAGCAGGTCGACATAGAACTTCAGCTGGTCGGGCGTCACACCGGCGGGCATGAAGATGCCGCGCAGCATGGTGTACTTGGTCGGCACGCCGGCTTCCTTGCAGGTCGGGACGTCGTTCCACGACTGCGTGTCGGTGACCTTGGCCTTGAAGGGCATGCGCTCGTCGTCGAACACGCACAGCGCGCGCAGCTTGCCGGCACGCCACTGGGCGACCGCCTCGATCGGGTTGTTCACGGTGGAGTTGACGTGGCCGCCCACCAGCTGCACCGCGACTTCGCCGCCGCCCTTGAAGGGCACGTAGATGAACTTCGTGCCGGTGGCCTTCTCGAGCGCCACCGTGATGATCTGGTCTTCCTGCTTGGAGCCGGTACCGGCCATCTTGAACTTGTTCGGGCCGGCCGCCTTCGCCGCGGCGATGTATTCGGCGGCGCTCTTGTACGGCTGCTCTGCGTTCGACCACAGCACGAACTGGTCGAGCGCCATCATGGCGACCGGGGTCATGTCCTTCCAGTTGAAGGGCACGCCGGTGGCCATCGGCGTCGTGAACAGGTTCGACAGCGAAATGATGATCTTGTGCGGGTCGCCCTTGGCTTCCTTGACCGCGAGGAAGCCCTCAGCGCCGGCGCCGCCCGACTTGTTGACGACGATGAGCGGCTCCTTCATCAGCTTGTGCTTGATGATGATGCCCTGCATCAGGCGCGCCATCTGGTCGGCGCCCCCGCCGGTGCCGGCAGGGATCACGAATTCCACCGGCTTGGTGGGCTCCCAGGCGGCGAAGGCAGGCGTCGCGACCGCCAGCGCCATGACGGCCGCGGTGGCCAGGCTGGCTCCGCAGGCCCGGGTGCGCGAAATGAGATTCCGAATCATGTTGTCTCCTATGTGGCTGCTCTTTTTGCTTGGAATCTCAGTCGAAATCCCAGTGAAGCGAATGCTGCGCGCCGCCGCCCAAAGCCGGCTTGACCATGGTCAACTTTTCGGAGATTCCGTATGCGGGTAAGCCCGTGCCACGGACCGGCGGCCCATCGGGACCGTTTTAGGGTTTACCCTCTAATCGGGTAAACCCTATAAGATGAACGGAACTCGATCTTGCAATCCAGGAGTTCCCTAATGTCTACCCTCGACCAATCGTCCCGCGCGAACGCTTTCGGCGGCCTGGCCGGCGCGTTCAAGGCCTTGGCCGATGAAGCCAGCGTGCTCGTTCATGCCTTGTTGAATCCGAACAAGATCATCGAAGAAGTCGAGCAGATGCGCGCCCTGCACCTGGACGCAAACAAGATCGAAGCCAGCAACCCGGCGCGCGCCGCCGCGTTGCGCTGGCAGGCCTCGCGCGTCGGCCTGCGCTGAGCCGCGCCCCGGCCAGCGCCGGTGGGTATTCAGCTCAGGTCAGCACCCGCCTCAAGGCGCGGATGCGCTGCCACAGCTGCGCCTGCGTACCGGCCATGCCCATGACCAGCATGCAGCGCTCCAGCCAGCCGGTGCGCTCGCGCATGCGTTCGATGGCGCGCTGCAGATCGCGGCGCACGGCGTCACCGTAGGCACCTTCAGCCTTGGCAACGGCATCGCGCAGCAGCGCCAGGCTCGGCTTCATCATCGCCAAGTCGATCAGGTCGCGGCTGAACACGCCGTCATCAGGCCAGCGGTCGGAGTTGGCGAGCAGCTTGCTTGCGGCCATGTCCAAAAGCGTCAGCGTCGGCACGCCGCACAGTTCATCGGCCTTGCCGGGTTGCTGCAGCGCCATGCGGGACTCGAACACGATCTCGAACTTGATCGGCTGGTCGTCGACCTGCAGGCGCGTGCGGATGCCGTACTGGTCGGCACGCAGTTCGCCGGCCTGCGTCAGCGGCACGGCATCGGCCCGTGTCACGGTCGCAAGTCCATCGATGCCGGTCATCTGCTGCCGAAGCTGACGGTACGCCGCAAGGTCCGACACGAGGAAGTCGATGTCCACCGACTCGCGGTACTCGCCGAAGCGCAACGCGATCGCGGTGCCGCCGCCGAACAGGCAACCCCGTTCGCGCAGCCGCGGCCCATCGAGCGCCTGGAGCACCCGCGCGACGCGGCGATGGTGCGGCCGTTCAAACAACAGGGTCGCTCCCGAGCGCCAACCGCAGGGCATCGACGAGGTCCCGCTCGGCCGGAGACAGTGCCGTGGGGTCGAGGTGCCGCCAGTTGCGCTCGTAGATGCCCAAGGCTTCGCGCGGCGTGAGTTCTTGCGGGCCATGGATCTGCCACGCCAGTTCCTTGAGGCCAGGGTAGTCGGCGATGCGCACGCGTGCGGGAAGCCAGCCTCGGCGATGCGTTTCGGCGGGTGCAGCAGCTTCCTCCTGCGGCCGGATCGCCACAGCCAAACCCAGCGCCACCAGCACCCGCAGGTACGCGCCCATGGTGACCGCAGGTTCGCCCTTTTCGATCCGGTGCAGGGTGACGCGCGAGATGCCGGCAGCTTCGGCCGCGGCCACGGCGCTGATGCCCAGGTCCTTGCGGCGCCGGCGCACCGTGGCGCCGATGGCGGCCAGGGCCTCGGCGGATTGGGTAGTGGGTTCAGGGCCTGGATGCGGCATAAAGTGTTTCTCATTCTTGACAAAATCAGTGATTTGTCAAGAATGAGAAACATATCAACGCAGTGCGTGGCGCGCTGCGCCTACGATGCTCGCCGCATCCACCCCGAAGAACCGGCGCAGCGCCGCACGCGTGTCGCTGCGGCCGAAGCCGTCGGTGCCCAGCGTGAGGTAGCGCCGGCCTTCGGGCAGGAAGGCGCGGATGCTTTCAGGCACCGCGCGCACATAGTCGGTCGCCGCAATCACCGGCCCGCTGCCGCCCGCCAGCTGCTGCGCGATGAAGGGCGTGCCCGGCTCGGCTTCGCCGGCCAGCGCACGTTGCTCGCAGGCCCGGCCGTCGCGCGCAAGCTCGCTCCAGCTCGTGACGCTGAAGACCTCGGCCTCGATGCCTTCCGCGGCCAGCAGTTGTGCCGCCTTCAGGACCTCGGTCAGGATCGCACCGGAGCCGAGCAGCGTCACTTTGGCTGACGCGCGCTCCGGGCCCGCGAAGCGGTAGCAGCCGCGCAGCACATCGGCCTGCGCGCCCGCCGGCAAGTCGGGCTGGGCGTAGTTCTCGTTCATCAGCGTGACGTAATAGAAAACGTCCTTCTGCAGGACCATCATCTCGCGGATGCCGGCATCGACGATCACCGCCATCTCGCCCGCGAACGCCGGGTCGTAGGCCTTGCAGTTCGGGATGGTGGCGGCGACCAGGTGGCTGGTGCCGTCCTGGTGCTGCAGCCCTTCGCCGCCGAGCGTGGTGCGCCCCGAGGTGGCGCCGAGCAGGAAGCCGCGCGCTCGCTGGTCGGCCGCGGCCCAGATCTGGTCGCCCACGCGCTGGAAACCGAACATCGAGTAGTAGATGTAGAAGGGCAGCATCGCCAGGCCGTGCACGCTGTAGCTGGTGGCCGCCGCGGTCCAGCTCGCGATGGCGCCGGCCTCGCTGATGCCCTCCTCGAGAATCTGGCCGTCGGTGGCCTCGCGGTACGAGAGCACCGAGCCGATGTCCTCCGGCGCATAGCGCTGGCCCACGCTCGAATAAATGCCGACCTGCTTGAACAGGTTGGCCATGCCGAAGGTGCGCGCCTCGTCGGCCACGATGGGCACGATGCGCGGGCCCAGCGCCTGGTCCTTCATGAGGTTGCCCAGCATGCGCACGAAGGCCATGGTGGTGCTCATCTCCTTGCCGGCGGCGGCGACCGCGAACTGCGCGTAGGCCGCGAGCTCGGGCTTGGCGACCGGCTCGCACACGGTCTCGCGCTTGGGCATGCTGCCGCCGAGCGCGGCGCGCTTCTCGCGCAAATAGCGCATCTCGGGGCTGTCCTCGGCCGGCTTGTAGAAGGCGGCCTGCGCGGCCTGCTCGTCGGAAAGCGGCAGGTCGAAGCGGTTGCGGAATTCGACGAGGTCGTGCTCGTCGAGCTTCTTCTGCGAGTGCGTGGTCATCTTGCCCTGCCCCGCGCTGCCCATGCCGTAGCCCTTCTTGGTGTGGGCCAGGATCACGGTGGGCTGGCCGCGATGCGCCGCGGCCGCGGCGTAGGCGGCATGGATCTTCACCAGGTCGTGGCCGCCGCGCTTCAGGCGGTCGATCTGCTCGTCGGTCATGCCTTGTGCGAGGCGCGCGAGCTCCTCGTTCTGGCCGAAGAAGGTGTCGCGGTTGTAGCGCCCGTCCTTGGCCGCAAAGGTCTGCATCTGGCCGTCCACCGTGTTGGCGAAGGCGCGCGCCAGCGCGCCGCCGGCGTCGCGCGCGAACAGGCCGTCCCAGTCGCTGCCCCACACCAGCTTGATCACGTTCCAGCCGGCGCCGGCGAAGAGTTTTTCGAGCTCGTCGATGATGCGGCCGTTGCCGCGCACCGGGCCATCGAGGCGCTGCAGGTTGCAGTTGACCACCCACACGAGGTTGTCGAGCCTCTCGCGCGCGGCCAGCGTCAAGGCGCTCATCGATTCGGGCTCGTCCATCTCGCCGTCGCCGAACACGCCCCACACTTTTCTCGCTTCGCAATCGAGCAGGTTGCGATGCGTCAGGTAGCGCATGAAGCGCGCGTGGTAGATCGAGCTGATCGGACCGATGCCCATCGAACCGGTCGGGAACTGCCAGAAGTCCGGCATCAGGTATGGATGCGGATAGCTGGAGAGGCCGCGTGCGCCGTGGGCGGGTGCCGTGAGCTCCTGGCGGTAGTGCCGGAGGTCTTCTTCGCTCAAGCGGCCTTCGAGGAAGGCACGTGCGTAGACGCCCGGGGCACTGTGCGGCTGAAAAAATACCAGATCCCCGCGATGCTCTTCATCCCGCGCATGAAAGAAATGATTGAAGCCGGTCTCGAACAGGTCGGCCGCGCTTGCATAGCTCGCGATGTGGCCGCCCAGCTCGCCATAGGCCTGGTTGGCGCGCACCACCATCGCGAGCGCGTTCCAGCGCATCAGCGAGGCCAGCCGTTCCTCGATCGCGAGGTCGCCCGGGAACGCGGGCTGCGCCTCGACCGCGATGGTGTTGACGTAGGGCGTCGACAGTTCGGGCTGCCAGCCGATGCGCTGCGTGCGTGCGATGCGCGCGAGCTCGTCGAGCATCCAGCGCGCGCGCTCCGGCCCGTGCGCCTCGGCCAGCGAAGCGAAGGCCTCGCGCCATTCGGCGGTCTCTTGCGGGTCGGGATCGTTCAGGGGCACGTCGATCAGTGCGCGCAGCTGACCGGAAGAGATCGGGGCATTCATGAGCCGCACTTTAGGCCGCATCCGATGGAATGGGCTGCTGTTTCAGCGGCTATATCAGGGTTATCGCAGCATAGAATGCCGCCTTTCATCCATTTCAACGCATTTCATGCAGCTGGACACGATCGACCTGCGCATCCTCGACGAACTGCAGCGCGACGGCGCGCTCTCGAACGTCGAGCTCGCACGCCGCGTGCACCTGTCGCCCTCCCCCTGCCTGGCGCGCGTGAAGGCGCTCGAAACCGCGGGCGTGATCCAGCGCTACGTGGCACTGGCCAACGCAGCCGTGCTGGGGCTGGGACTCAACGTGTTCATCTCCATCAGCCTCAAGACGCAGAGCAAGAAGTCGCTGGCCGATTTCGAGCAGCGCATCGCCGAGCACGACGAGGTGATGGAGTGCTACCTGATGACCGGCGACAGCGACTACCTGATCCGCGTGGCGCTGCCTGACATCGGGGCGCTCGAGAAATTCATCCTCGAGCAGCTGACGCCCATTGCGGGCATCGAGAAGATCCGCTCGAGCTTTGCGCTCAAGCAGGTGCGATACAAGACGGCGCTGCCATTGCCGGCAGCGCCGTCTTGAATTGAATCGCTCAGCCCTTACAGGCCGATCACACCGCCGTCGTTTTTCGTGATGACGACCGTGGCCGAACGCGGACGGGCATTGCCGCCCTCGGGCCAATGGCTGCCGAAGAGCGCCGGGTTGCCGATGTTCGCCGCCGCGGTGGTCTCGCCCGGATGCTGGATGTTGACGAACAGCGCGCGGCCGTCGCCCGACTCGGCGATGCCGGTGATCTCGCAGTCCTTCGGGCCGACCAGGAAGCGGCGCAGGCCGTCGGTGCCCGGCGCCTTGCCGACGAAGGTGGCCTGCTGGCGCGTGGTCGCGCCGTCGACGTTGGTGATGGTCTTGGCGGCGCCGTCGCCCAGCCTGCCGGGCACCGCGCCCAGCAGCATGCAGTTGGTGACGTCGGTGTAGGCGCCGTCATCCGTCTCCAGCCACAGCAGGCCGGCGGTCGCGTTGCTGAACCAGAGGCCGTCGGGGCTCGAGAAGTCGTTGTCGGCGACCAGGCCCGAGAGGTTGACGTCGGCCGAAGCCGTGGCGCGCGCGCCGAACAGGTACACGTCCCACTTGAAGCTCACGGCCGCCGGGTCGCCGCCGTCGTCCGCGAAGCGCACGATATGGCCGTTCGGATTGCCGGTCTGCGCCGTCGCGGCCACGCCCTTGGGGTCGTTGTAGAAGCGCGGGTTGGCCGCGTCGGTGGCCGTGATGGGACGCGAGGCGGCGTTGGTGTTGGTGAGCGTCACATAGACCTCGCCGGTCTTCGGATTGACGGACGCCCACTCGGGGCGGTCCATCTTGGTGGCGCCGGCCGCATCGGCCGCGAGGCGCGTATTGATCACCACGTCGGCCGCATCGGCGAAGGCGTAGGCGGGATTGCTCGCCGTGATGCCGTTGACGCCGAGCTTGAGCTCCAGCCACACACCCGTACCGTCGGCATTGAACTTGGCGGCGTAGAGCTTGCCGTCGTCCATGTATTTGTCGCCGGCGGCCAGGCCGCCGTTGACGTCGGCCGCATCCCAGGCCTTGGTCGACACGAACTTGTAGATGTACTCGTTGCGCGAATCGTCGCCCATGTACCAGACCAGGGGCTTGCCGACCACCACCGGCCCGAGGCAGGCGCCTTCGTGGCCCATGCGGCCGAGCGCGGTGCGCTTCTTCGGTGTGCTGCCGGGCGTGAAGGGATCGATCTCGACCACCCAGCCATAGGTGTTGGCGCCGTTGCGGTAGTCGTCCGTGGCGGTGGCGCCGGTGACCTGGGCATTCCAGCGGCCGTAGATGTTGTCGGCCGTGTCGGGCGTAACGGTAGACCAGAGTTCTCGACCGGTGCCGGCGACGCCGTAACGCGTGAAGGCGGCGATTTCCTTGGCGCTGCGGCTCGGGTTGTCGGTCGCGGTGATGCGGCGGAAGTAGCCGGCCCAGTTCTCTTCGCAGGTCAGGTAGGTGCCCCAGGGGGTGGTGCCGTTGGCGCAGTTGTTCAGCGTACCGCGGGTCTTGCTGCCGTCGGTGCTGAACTTGGTCTTCATGTAGTCGGTGTTCGCGGCCGGGCCCGAAAGGCTCATCTCGGTCAGCGTGTGGACGCGGCGGTTGAAGCTCGAGTCCTGCTTGTAGCTCCAGCTGCTCGCGCCCTTGTTGACCTCGATCACGCTGACGCCGTGCAGGAAGAACTCGCGCTGCACCTCGTCGGCGACGCTGCGCACCGCGGCGTTGCCGGTGCCGACGATGGTCTGGCCGGCGGGATGCAGGAACAGCGGCGTGATGGCTTCGTGGTTCATCGCCAGCAGGCCGCGCGAGGCATTGACCGGGTCCCACTTGTTCGAGGCATCGATGCCGAAGAAGGTCATGCCATCATGGTGATCGCCGGCGCGCTTGTCGTAGGTGGCGGGCGCATCGGTGCCGTCGTTGGCGTAGGCGGGCACGCCGGCCGCGATCGGATCGCCGAGGCGGTACAGCACGGTGGCGGTGTAGCCGGGCGGCACGCTGACCACGTCGTTCAGGCTCTTGGCGACGGCCGTGAAGCCCAGCTTGGGTGCGGCTGCCGCTGGTGCGGGCGCAGGGGCCGGAGCGGGTGCCGGCGCAGGCGGCAGCACCGGGAAACCACCGCCGTTGCCGCCACCGCCGCAGGCTTGCAACAGCGCGGTGCCGGCGGTGCCGACGCCCAGGCCGAACAGTTGGCGGCGGCTCAGGCGCGATGCGATCAGGTCGTTGAAGGAGGGGTTGGAGCTCGAGTTGTGGCCGATGTCGTCGGGGTCGATCGCAGCGATTTCGTTATGGGTCTTGGCAGTCATGCGCGAAACTTTCAGTGGGGACTGGTTGTAGAAAAACTCAGCCCGGTACGCTAAAAGTTCAATGTGACGCCCAGAAGTCAGGGATGGGTCAGATCTGCGACGCTCGCCTCCTCAGCGCGCGTGCTGCAGCAGGCGCGCCGCCGCCTCGTACATCGCGGCGTTGTTGAAGGCCGCGAGCCCGGCTGTCAGCAGCGCGATGCACGCGGCGACGGGGCCCGGCAGCGAACGCGCGGCAAACACCGCGAGCGCCATCAGCAGCGGCAGGAAGTGCGCGGCATAAAGAAAGGTCTCCTCGCCGTAGACCAGATGCAGCGCGACTTGCGCCGCCAGCGTGAGTCCGAGGACCTTGCCGAAGGCATGCCACTGCGGCGAACGCAGCAGCCCGTGGGTGCCGGCCGCAAGCAGCAGGGTCCACAGGCCGAGCGCGAGCATGCCCGCCCAGCTGCCCGAACCGGGCGCGCTCAGCTGCACCGTGAGCCAGTTCAGCTTGGGTGCGTCGGAAACCTTGGCCAGCAGCACTTCGGGCAGGCTGATCGGATGCCAGAACATGCCGGCCAGCTTGTGCAGCACGGTGCCCGACTGCTCCAGGTTCATATAGTCCGCCTCTTCCCGGCTGCCGAGAAAGAAGAACTTGGCAAAGCTGTAGAAGAAGCGCTGGGGCACCGTGAGGATGGCGACGATCACGAACGCGACGGCGCTGATGCCGAGTGCGCGCCGCCAGGGCCGCTGGACCACGGCCAGTGCCAGCCCCGCGACCCAGTTGGTGACCGTGATGCTGAGGCTCGCGATGCTGGCGGCGACCAGCACCCGGTCGCCCACCGGCCGATGCACCGCCAGCGCCGCGACCAGCAGTACCCACAGCAGGGTCAGCGATCCGATGCCGAAGGTCTCCGGCACCGAGAACCAGAACTGGAAGGCGGCGCTTGCGATGGCCAGCAACGAAAAGCTGAACGCAACGAAGCGGCCGGCGCCGAGCAGCCGGCACAGCGCATAGAAAGAAACCACCCACAGCGCCGCCACCAGCGCCATGAAGCGCATGGCCGCCTGCAGATCGCTGCCCGGCCACAGCACGCGCAGGCCGGTGACCATCGGATGGATGAGGATCGAGGCGATCGGATGGACCTTGGTGCGGAAATGGTTGCTCTGCGAATCCACCATGTTGGACAGCACGCGCGGCAGGTCGGAGTGAAACCAGGCGTCCAGGCCCGCCTCCCGCGTGAAGAGCTGCGGCGGCAATTGGCGCGACAGGGCCGCCAGCAGCGTCAGGGCCAGCGCCGCGAGCAGGGCGGCGAGCAGCGCATCCCAGGCGAGGCTGCGTTTCATCGCTGGCGGATGCAGGCCGGCGCCGGGCCGGCCCCAAGGCGGCGTGCGGCCCCCTCGGGGGGCAGCTGAATTCAGCCTGCCATCCATAGCGCGACGGCCCCGATCGCCACGGCCAGGCGGCTGACCCAATCGCGCGCGGCGAAGACCACCGGGTCGTCGTGCAGCACGCCGCGGATTGCCTTGAGCCAGATGCGCATGGTCCAGAACAGGAAGACCGGGATCAGCACCCAAAGATATTCGGGGTTCTCGTAGCGCGCCACCATCTGCTGGTCGTGCAGGTAGAGGCCCAGCAGCAGGGCCGCCATCTGCCCGGCTGCGACGCCGGTACACAGCACGAAAGGCGCATCGGTGGCCACGTAGCCGCGATTGCGCTTCATCTGGCGCACCTCGGCGGGCGGGCCGGTCAGCTCGACATAGCGCTTGGCCAGCGCCAGGCTCAGGAAGATGAAGAGCGAGAACGAGAGGACCCAGAAGGACAGCGGCTGGCCGGTGGCCGCGGTGCCGGCCGCCACCCGGATCGTGTAGAGGGCGGCCAGCGAGAACACGTCGACCACCGCACGGCGCTTGAGATGCAGCGAGTAGGCCGTGGTCAGCGCCATATAAAGCAGCAGCACGCCCACGAAGGCATCCGGTAGCAACGCGAGCGACAGCGCCAGCGAGCTCGCACACAGCAGGCCTGTCATGACCAGGCCCGCCGGCACCGAGATCTCCCCGGCGGCGAAGGGCCGCGTGCGCTTGCGGTGATGCCGCCGGTCGGTTTCGAGATCGAGCAGGTCGTTGAGCACGTAGATGCCCGAGGCCATGAGACCGAAGGCCAGGAAGGCCAGCGCCGCGTTGACGACCAGCGGCTGCGTGAGATCGTGCAGCACCGGCATCAGGGGCAGGAAGATCAGCAGGTTCTTGAGCCACTGGTGCAGGCGGGCGCCGTACAGATAGCGCTTCAAGGAGGTGCGCGGCGGCGTGATCCGCGCCTCGACCGTGGTCGCGCCGGCCGCGCGCCGGGCCAGCGATTCGGAGCGGCTGACCACCACCGCTGCCTCGGCGCCGCGCCAGACCGCGAGGTCCACGCTGCGATCGCCCGCATAGCTGAAGGCGCGGCCGCCGGCGTCGGCCTCGATCGCCGCCAGCTTGCCCGCGCCGCGCAGGTTGTGCTCGCCGTCGGAGGCGAGCACCGCATCGAAAAGGTCCAGGTGCCGCGCCACCGCGTGCGCGAGCTTGCCATCGCTGGCCGTGGCCAGTACGGTGCGGCGGCCGTTGGCGCGGGCGCTGCGCACGAACTCGAGCACCTCGGGCCGGTAGGGCAAGGTGGTGACATCGACGGTGGTGCGCTGAGCCACTTCGTCCTTGAACGCCGCCTTGCCGCGCAGCAGCCACAGCGGCAGGGAGAGCAGCGACAGCGGCGAGGTGCGCACCAGCTGCAGCAGGGATTCGTGCAGCAGATCGGTGGCGATCAGCGTGCCATCGAGATCGACGTAGAGCGGGCGCATGGCATTGAGGCCTGTCATCGGGACCCTAGCTCCGGCCGAGCACCACGACGCCCGCCATGATGATGGCGATGCCCAACACCCGTCCTGTGGTCAGCGGCTCGCCGAACAGCTGCCACGCGAGCAGGGCCGCGATCACGTAGCCCATCGACAGCATGGGATAGGCGACGGTCACGTCCACGCGCGTCAATGCGAGGATCCACAACCCGGCGCTGAGGAAATAACAGACCAGGCCGAGCAGGATCCACGGCTGGGTGGCCGCGTTCCATGCGGCCGCCATCAGCGAGGCGCCGCTGCCCATGCTCACCGTGCCCAGCGTCTTCGCGCCGGCCTTGAGCATCAGCTGCGCCGCCGAGTTGAGCAGCACGCCCGCGAAGATGATCGAAAAGGTCTGGAGATTCATGAAGATCCTTGCCCGTCGAAGGCAAGGATCATGCCCTGGCACTCTCTACTTCGGCCACAAGACCCACAAACGCAGAGGCTGATTCATGCGCGCGGCCAGGCGCCCCGCTTCGGCACCGGTACCGGCGAAGTAGTCGGCGCGCACGGCGCCGACGATCGCGCTGCCCGTATCCTGCGCCACCACCAGCTTCGCGAGCGGGACCGCCGGCCCGGGCGAGGCCAGCCAGACCGGCGTGCCGTAGGGAATGCTGTCGCGGTCGACCGCGATCGAGCGCCCGGCAGTGAGCTGCACGCCCTGCGCACCGACCGGGCCGGAGGCGGCATCGGCCTCGGACAGCGGCTCCTCGCGGAAGAACACGTAGCGGGGGTTGCTCCACAGCAGCTGCGACAGGCGATGCGGATTCTGCGCCACCCACTGCTTGGTGTCGTCCGGCCACAGACTGACTTTCGTCGCGCCCTGGCTCACGAGCCATTGCTGAACGCTCTTGTACGGCTGCTCGTTGGTGGCCGCAAAAGCCACGCGCACGGTGCGCTGCGAGCCGTCGGCCTCGGTGATGCGCAGGCGCCCCGAGCCCTGGATATGCAGCATCAGCACATCGATCGGATCCGCCAGCCAGGCGATCTCGCGGCCGCGCAGCGCGGCCTGGGCCTGCGGCAGGGTGTCGATCTCCTGCCGCGTGTACCATGGGCGGCGCGCCACCAGGCCGGCCGGCGCCTGGTAGAGCGGCACGGTGTGGGTCGCGGTCGGCCGCCGCGAAGCGTCGAACACCGGCTCGTAATAGCTCGTGAGCTTGCCCTCATTCTGGCCGCCCGCGAGCGATTCGACGCGGTAGGGCTGCAGCCTCTGCTGCAACCATTCGCGCTGTTCCTCGGTCTCGGCAAGCGCCAGCTGGCGCACCTCGCGGCACAGCGGCGCGAAGGCCGCATTGGGGCGCGCGCAGTTCGCGATCATCGCGACCCAGCCTTCGTGCAGCGCGTCCTCGCCGAAGCCCGGCAGTTCGGACCAGGGCACGGGCACCCACTTGCTCTTCGGATGGGCGAGCGAACCGTTGAGCGGCCCCAGCTCGCGCGGAGGGGGCGCGCCAGGCACGGCCCCCGGCGTTGCTTCGGGCTGCAGGGTGCCGACCGAACAGCCGGCGAGCGTTGCTACGATCGCGAGCCCGACCAGCCACTGGAGTCCTTTTGTCATGGGTTTGATTTTGCTTGAAGCGCTGGGCGCCGGAATCGTGCTGGTGCTGATCGTCTGGTGGACCATGTTTTCGGGCCGCAAGCGCGGCGAAATGCACGATGCGGACGATTCTGAAAAAGAGTCGCTGTCCGACGAGCCGCCGCCGGGGGGCTCCACATAATTCCTCCTCGCTGAATCCAGCGTCTAAAAGGAATTCACATGAAAAAACTCGTACTCGCCACCACGGCAGCCGCCCTCGTTCTCTCGGGCTGCGCCGGCATGAGCGACACCCAGCGCAACACCGGCATCGGTGCCGGCATCGGCGCCCTCGGCGGCGCGGCCATCGGATCGGCAACCGGCGGTAACAGCCGCGCCATCGGCACGGGCGCTGCGGTCGGCGCGGCCGCCGGTGCGCTGGGCGGCTACCTCTGGTCGCAGCGCATGGAAGCGCAGAAGCGCGAGATGCAGGCCGCCACGCAGGGCACCGGCATCGCCGTCACCCAGACCCCCAACAACGAGCTCAAGCTCGCGATCCCAAGCGACGTCTCCTTCGACACCGGCCGCTCGGCCATCAAGCCCAACTTCGCGCCGATCCTCAACCAGTTCGCCAACGGCCTGCGCAACAACCCGAACGCCGAGGTGCGCATCATCGGCCACACCGACAGCACCGGCACCGATGCGATCAACAACCCGCTGTCGGTCGACCGTGCCGCCAGCACGCGCGACTACCTGATCGCCCGCGGCGTACCGCAGCAGGCCTTCCGCATCGAAGGCCGGGGCTCGCGCGAGCCGGTCGCCGACAACAACAGCGATGCCGGCCGGGCGCAGAACCGCAGGGTCGAGATCTACGTGGGCGAACGCCCGCAGGGCTAAGGGCGCAACAAGTTGGCCAGCTCCACGGCCGACTTGACTTCCATCTTCTCGAACACGCGCGCACGGTGAACCTCCACCGTGCGCACGCTGATCGAGAGCTGCTCGGCGATCAGCTTGTTGGGCAGGCCCTCGACCACGCGCCGCATCACCTCGCGCTCGCGCTCGGTCAGCTCCTCGACGCGGCGCATCAGCAGGCGCCGCGCGCGCTGCGCCTCGATGGCGCGCAGCGATGCGCCGAGCGCATGCTCGATGCGGTCGACCAGCGCGTTGTCCGAAAAAGGCTTCTCGCAGAAATCGAAGGCGCCGCGCTTCACCGCGTCCACCGCCGTCGGCACGTCGGCATGGCCGGTCAGGAAGATCACCGGCATGACTTCCAGCAGGCCGCGCTCGGCCAGCCGGTCGAACAGTACCAGCCCGCTGGTGCCGGGCATGCGCACGTCCAGCAGCAGGCAGTGCGGCTGGTCGGCCAGCGGCTCTTCGGTCAAACGCAGCTCGAAGGCCTCCGCGCTCGCGAAATGTTCGCTCACCAGCCGGCGCGAACGCAGCAGCCAGGCCAGCGCCTCGCGCACGCTGGCGTCGTCGTCGACGATGAAGATGAGGGCATCGATCAAGGGTTGCATCAGGAAAGGTCCATCGACTGATTCAGGCCGCAGGCAAAGTGAATCGGAACACCGTGCCGCGGGGCCGCTGCGGCTCGAACACCAGCGCGCCGCCATGCTGCTCCACCACCGTGCGGCACAGGCTCAGGCCCAGGCCCATGCCGTCGGACCGCGTGGTGAAGAAGGGCGTGAAGAGGCGCTGCGCCACTTCTTCGCTGATGCCGCAGCCGAGGTCGGCCACCGAGAATTCGATCCAGCGGCGCGTGTCGGGCTTGTCGCCGGCATCGCTGGCTTCGCCGACCGCGCGGGCGCGCGCGGCGCGCAGGCGCAGCACGCGTTCGTCGAGCTCCGGCAGGTCCATCGCCTGCATTCCGTTGCGCGCAAGGTTCAGCAGCACCTGCTCGACCAGCGTGCGGTCGCACAGCACCCGCGGCAGGCGCTCCTCGAAGCTGACTTCGATACGCACCGCGAGCTTGCGCGCCTGCAGCCGCACCAGCGGCAGCACCGCGTCGAGCAAGGCCTGCGGCGCGACGGCTTCGCGCGTGCGGTCGCGCCGGCGCACGAAGTCGTGCACGCTGCGGATCACCTTGCCGGCGCGGTCGGCCTGCTCGGCGATGCGGCGCACCGCCATCGCGACCTCGCCATGGTCGCTGCCGTGCTGCGCCTGGCCCGCACCGTGCAGCAGGTTGAGCGAGCCACTCGCATAACTCGCGATCGCGGCCAGCGGCTGCGTGAGCTCGTGGCTCAGCAGCGAGGCCATCTCGCCGACGGTCGCCAGCCGCGCGCTGGCCTGCAGGCGCTCCTGGCTGGCGCGTGAGAGTTCCTCGATGCGGCGCTGCTCGCTGAGATCGATGGAAGCGCTCATCCAGCCGGTCTGGGCACCCTGCGCATTGATCAGCGGCGCCTCGAAGATCAGCACCGGGAAGCGCGTGCCGTCCTTGCGCATGAAGACCGATTCGAAACCTTCGCGCGGCGGCGGCCCGCCGGCCAGCCGCGCAGCCTGGCGCCGGCGGTACTCGTGCGCCAGCTCGGTCGGCCAGTACGGCGCCTCGCCGGCATGGTCGAGGAGTTCCTCGGCGCTGAAGCCCACCATCTCGCAGAAGGCCGGGTTCACGTAGGTGATGCGGCCCTGCAGGTCGCGCGCACGCAGTCCGGTGATGACCGAGTCTTCCATCGCCTTGCGGAAGGCGAGCGCGTCGGCGAGGTCGCGTTCGGCGCGCTGGCGCCGCCGCGTGTCGCGCGCCAGCAGCACCAGCACTGACACCAGCGCGATCGAGATCGCCGTCACCAGCGCGGTGAGCAGATTGGGAAATAGATCGGGCGCGGCACGCCAGCCGTCGACGCGCAGCATCAGGGTGGTGCCCGGCAGATCGATGAGCTGCTGCGAGGTGAACACGCGCGTGCCCAGGCGGCGCGCCGCACCGACGGCAACCAGGCGGGTGCCGTCGGCCTCGGTGAAGGCGACCTCCTGGCCGCGCGTCAGCGTCGGCGCGACCAGCTCGACCAGCGTGTCGCGCAGCGAATAGGTGGCCACCAGGTAGCCGCCGCCATCGACCGGCAGGCACAGCTCCATCACCTCGAGGCCGCCGCTCGGGACGGAGGGCACGTAGTGGCTCGGCGAGTAGGCCGGCGCGCCCAGCTTGCGCGCCGCGGCGCAGGCGAGCGCGACGTCGGACTGGTCCACGCTGCGGCTCGACTCCTCGAACACGCGCTGGCGGTAGGGCGTGTCGACGGCAGCCAGCGGCCGCAGCGCGGCGTCGCGCCATTCGAGCCTGAGCCATTCGCGGTGCTCCCGCAGCAGCGCTGCGGCCTCGAGCGGCCAGCGCTCGCGGTCCAGGCCGCCCACCTGGGAGGCGCGCAGGCTCTGCGCGTTGCGCTGCAGGCCGCTGCGCAGGTCGGATACCGCATCGGCGGTGTCGCGGTCCAGCGCGGTCTGGACCTGCTCGACCTCGTGGCGCCCCGCCAGCCACACCACGGTGACCAGCAGCGCCAGCACCAGCACGGCCAGCAGCACCCAGAGGAACCAGCGCCGCCAGACGGAGCGCAGGAAGCGCAGCCACGCGAAGGCGTGGCGAAGGGTGCGGGCGGCGGGCAGCGTGGTCGACGACACCGTTCGCAAGCTCAGAGCACGCAATGCGAGAGCGCAGGCAGTTGCGCGCGGGCGCGTTCTATCTGCTGCGCGTCGACCTCGAAGAGCACCACGCCTTCGTCGACCGCGCGCTCGGCCACCACCGTGCCCCACGGGTCCACCACCATCGACTGGCCCCAGGTCTGGCGCCCGTTCTCGTGCGTGCCGCCCTGCGCCGGCGCGACCACCCAGGCCAGGTTCTCGATCGCGCGGGCGCGCAGCAGCACCTCCCAGTGCGCGGCGCCGGTGGTGCGCGTGAAGGCGCTGGGCACCAGCAGCAGTTCTGCACCCTGGCGCGCGAGCGCGCGGTAGAGCTCGGGAAAACGCAGGTCGTAGCAGACGCTCATGCCGATGCGCCAGCGGTGGCCGTCGCGCGAGGGCAGATCGAAGCAGACGGGTTCGCAGCCGGGCGCGATCACGCGGCGCTCGTCGTAGCGCTCGCGACCGTTGTCGAAGAAGAACAGGTGGATCTTGTCGTAGCGGGCCACGCGCTCGCCGTCCGGCGCGTAGGCCAGCGAGCTGTTGAACACGTGGGTCTCGTCGCCGGTCTCGAGCGGCAGCGTGCCGCCGACGATCCACAGGCCGAACTCGCGCGCCGCGTCCGCCAGGAAGCCCTGCACCGTGCCGGCGCCGGCGGTCTCGCGCAGCGCCAGCTTGTCGGTGTCGCGCGCGCCCATCATGCAGAAGTACTCGGGCAGCACGGCGAGCTCGGCGCCGGCGGCAGCGGCCTCGCCCAGCAGCGCGTGTGCACGCGCCAGGTTGGCTTCGCGGGCGATGGCCGACACCATCTGGATGGCTGCGACTTTCATGATCGGATCTCCGTTGTTCTTCCTCTTTCAGCGCGGCGTGGGCGCGGCCGGCGCGCCCGCGGCCTCCGGCAGCAGCCGGCGCGGCACCTTGGCGATTTTCGGATCGGTCCAGGTGCCCTCGATCTGGAATTCCTGCGTGGCGGCCGCGATCAGCGGCCGGCTCAGCACCATCTGCGCCAGGAAGGTGCCCAGCCCGATCGCGGGATTGATGGCCGTGGCCACCAGGGCCGCGGTGCCGGCATTGATCTCGGGCACCACCACCACGCGCAGCTTCTGCGTTTCGCGCGCGATGTCGGCCGAGCCGTCCATCAGCACGGCGGCGTTGACGCCCTTCATCTGCAGGTTGTTGGTGCTGGCCGCGCCCTGGCTGATCGTGGCATCCCCGCGCAGGAAATCGAAGGCGAAGCCCTGGCTGAACACATCGCGGAAGTCGAGCGTGAGGCGCCGCGGCAGCGCCTGCAGGCTGAGCACGCCGAGCAGCTTGGCGATGCCCGGATCGGCCTTGAGGAACTGGCCCTGTTCGACATCGATCTGCAGCTTGCCGCCCAGGCTCGGGTAGTCGAGCGAGAAGGGCGAGCCGCTCCAGTGGACCTCGCCCTCGAGCCGGCCGCGGCCGCGCCGCACCACGTCCTTCATGCCGAAGCGCGCGAGCAGCTCGCCGGCATCGGCGATCTCGAGCTTGAAGTCCATGGTGGTGCGGCGCTGCTCGCGCCCGCGTGCCGTGGCGCTGCCCGGCACCGCGGCCCAGCTGCCCTGGGCGCTGAAGGTGGCTTCGGGCGTGCTGAAGGCCAGCTTGTTGAGCCGCCATTCGCGTCCCGTGCCGCCGCGGTTGACTGCGTCGATCTCGGCGCGGCCGAGGCGCCGGCCCAGGAGCTCGAAATCATCGACCACGATGTCGAGCGCCGGCAGCGTGCCCGGCTGCTCGTCGAGCAGCGACTCGACCGCGGTGGCCTCGCTGGGCGCGATCTTGAGGCGCGCGAGCCGCGCATGCAGCCGCCCGGCCTGCGCGCTGCGGTACTCGGCGTAGCCGCTCAGCTCGGTGGCGTCGATGTTGGCCCGCCACAGGCCGCCGTCGCGCGTTCCGCCCATCACCACGTTGTGAAGCGTTCGGCCGCCGACGGCGAGTTCCTTCGCACGCACCGCGAGGATGGTGGGCAGGTAGGCGGAGGCGTCGTCGGCGTCGCTGCCGGCGGCCTCGGCCGGCTTGCCGGTGGTGTCGCTGAAGAGTGCCTGCCAGGCCGGCACGTCGATGCGCGCGAGCTGGATGTTGGCGAGCACGCCGCGCTCCGGCGGCGCCGCGGATTCGCCCGCTGCCAGGCCGATGCCGATGCCGCCGCGCAGCACGCGCGGCTCGCTGCCGGAGATGTCGCGCACATAGGAAGCCGATCCGACACGGCCCAGCTCGACCGACAGCCGGTCCTGAAGCAGCGCTGCAGCACCGGGGCGTGCCTCGCGCGCAACGACCTTCTTCTCGATCGACAGCGGCATCGACTCCTCGGCCGGCTTGGCCAGCGGCGCGGGCAGCTGCAGCGCGAGGCCCTGCAGGCTGCTGACGAGGGAGAACTCGGAGGCCCCCTCGCGAACCGTGAAGGAGGCCGTGTAAGGCGTGCTGCCGCTGGTGTTCTTCGCCAAGCGCGCAAGCCAGTCGACCTCGCGCGCCGCGCGCAGGCCGTCGGCGGTGGCCGTGCCCTGGGCGCGAATGCTCAGTTCGTTGGCGGCACCGGCATAGCGGCCGGCGCCCTCGATGCGCAGCGCGCCGCCCATCGCGCGGGCCTGCACGCCGGCCAGCGAGAAGCCGCTTTCGGTGAAGCTCAGCGTGCCGCGCGCCTGAGTGAGCGGCGGCATCTCGGGGGCGATCTGGATCTCGTTGTCCGCCAGGGCGACGCTGGCCTGCACCTTGGCCTTGTCCATCGCGGAGAGCGGCAGTTCCAGGCGCAGGCGGTAGTCGGCGTTGCCGGTGGCGCGCGCGTGCGCCAGCGTCGGCCCGGCCTCCCCCGCGAGCGGCGATCCGGCGCGCAGCAGTTCGCCGAGCGCGCCCTTGGCCTGGGCATCGAGCTTGAGCAGCGGTGCATGGTGGCCCATGTCGGCGATCTGGGCTTCGGCCTTGACGACCTCGATGTTGGGCGCGCCGGCGACGCGCCCGCGCGCGTTGCGCACCAGCATGCCGGCGCGCTCGAAGACCAGCTCGCCGGAGAGGCCGTTCAGCGCGGGCCAGGTTTTCGCCTCGCCCGCGACGGGCGGCACATAGGCGTAGGTGACGTCCGCCACGCGCGCGGCAATGCGGAAGTCGCCGTGCCGCGGGTCGTTAAAGGGCATGTCCCAGAGGTCGCCCTTGACCTTGAAATCCACCACGCTGGCGCTGCCCTTGGTGACCGCATCGCGCACGTAGTCGCGCGTGTGCTTGGGAATGTGCAGCGGCAGGTAGCGGAACACGCGCGTGCCGTCAGCGCGGTTGAGCTTGCCCTGCAAATCCAGAACCCCCGGAAAGCGCGAGCGGCCGCGCGAGACGGCCGGGTCGCTGGTGCGCCAGCTGGCCTGCGCCTCGCCTTCGGCATCGGCGTTGGCGAATCTCAGATTGGCGAGCTGCAGCTGGGCCTTCTCGCCATCGATCTTCCATGTCAGCTGGGCGGACAGCTGGTCGATCGAGATCATCGGGTCCTCGAACACGCCTGGAAACTCGAGCGCGCCGTTCGCGATCGAGAACGCGGCGTTGCCGCCGGCCTGGGTGGCATCGAAGTCGATGGTCGCGCCGCGCAGGCCGGGCGCACCGACCGGCGGCAGCGGCTGCGTCGGCGCGGCAGCGGCGGAACGCGGTGCAGCGGGAACGGCGGCCGCTGGCGCGCCGGGCTGCGAGGCGATGCCGAATCCGCTGACCCGCCCGCGCGCCTGGTACCTGTCGGGCGCGCCGAGCGAGCCCTGCCAGCTGGCGTCGATGCGTTCGACCAGGCCGCGCGGCTCCAGGCCGCCGATGAGCTTGTGCGTCGCCTCGCCGAGCGGCAGGCGATCGGCGATCAGCGCCAGCGCCGCGAGATCCAGCCGGTCGGCACGCAAGGCGCCGCGTTCGGACGTGCGGCCTTTCGCGGGCGTGTGCTGGAACCACAGGTTGCCGCCCGGCCAGCGCATGCCGTCGGCCGTGTCGAACTGCAGATCGGTGGTGGAGAACTCCAGGGTCTCCTCGGTCATGCGGCCGGCGAGGCGCCCGGTGACGGCACGCAGCACCAGCGGCTGAAGCCCCTTGCCGAGCGAGGTGTCGACGCGCATCAGCGCCAGGTCGACGGCGCCGCCGACGACCTGGCCCTCCTTGACATCGGCCCATACGCGCATGGCGCCGTTGCCCTCGCGAATGCGGGCGTCGAGCGCCACGTACTGGCCGAGCCGCGTGACGTCGATGTGCGGCAGCTCGGCATAGGCCTGGCCGTCCCAGCTTTGCCACTTGCCGGTGCGCACGGACAGCAGCGGCTGGCGGAACTGGCCGCGCAAGGTGAAGCGCTCGCCCCAGCCGGCCGGCGGCGTGGCGTCGAGCCGCATCGCATGGCGGCGGCCGCCGTTGCGGGCGACGAACTGCACGTCGGTCAGAAGCAGCGGCGCGGCGCCGCGGCGCTCGTCGGTCCAGCGCACCGTGCCGCCCTTGATCACGAACTCGCGTTGGGCGAAGAACCAGTCGGCGCCGCGGCCTTCGCCGGTGGTGTCGGTCGACATGTCGAGGCCGGCCACATGCAGCTTGCCGAGCGCGTCCAGCCGCACCTCCAGCTGCGGCTGCTCGATGTAGAGCTGCTCGAAGCTCAGGCGCCAGATGGAGCGCGGCGAGACGCTGGCCACCACGCGCGCGAGGCGCAGCGCCTCGCGCTGGCGCTCGTCGTGCAGCACCACGTCGCGCAGTTCGAAGCTCGGGAACAGGCTGCCGGAACGGGCGGTGATCGAACCGATGCGCACGGGCACGCCCATGGCCTTGCTGGCCTGCGCTTCCAGCGCGGCACGGTAGTCGCCGATTCGCGGCACAATCCAGACGTGTAGGACAACGACTGACAGCGCAAGCAGCAGCCATGCACCGATCAGCAAACCCAACAACCAGTGCGCCGTCACAGCGGTGATCTTGAGCAGACGTGAAGGGGAAGACGTCGTGTCGTTCATTGAGGATCGCGCTGTGTCAGGAATTATGACCGCCAGCTCCCACCCGGGTTCCACCGAAGCCGAAGTCATCGCGGCACCATCGTTGTCCGACTACTCGCGCTTCGTGCAGCGGCTGCGCCGCCGCTACGCGTCCGAGCTCGCGCTGCTGCCGCCCGGCGAGCCGCTGCGCGAGCACATGGCGCAGGCCTTCAGCGCACTGCGCGAACGCGGCGACAACGTGGCCGATGCGCTGCGCACCGTGCGGCAGCTGGTGATGGAGCGGCTCATCGCGCTGGACTGCGACCATCATGCGCCGCTGGCCGTGGTCACCACCGCCGTGACCCAGCTGGCCGAATTCGCGCTCGATGTCGCCTGCCGCGAAGCCTGCGCCGAACTCGACGCCCAGCACGGCGCGCCCCTCGGCCCCGAAGGCCAGCGCGCCCAGCTCTGGGTGGTGGGCATGGGCAAGCTCGGCGCCCGCGAGCTCAACGTGTCGAGCGACATCGACCTGATCTATCTCTACGACCAGGACGGCGAGACCGCCGGCGACGCCGACGGCCGCTCGCGCCTGGCGAACCAGGAATACTTCGCGCGCGCCGTGAAGCGCATCTACGCGCTGGTGGGCGACACCACCGCGCACGGCTTCGTGTTCCGCGTCGACCTGGCGCTGCGCCCCAACGGCAATTCGGGGCCCAGCGCGGTGTCGCTCGATGCGCTCGAAGAGTATTTCCAGGTGCAGGGCCGCGAGTGGGAGCGCTTCGCCTGGCTCAAGAGCCGCGTGGTGGCGCCGCAATCGGTGGTGGACGACCGCTCGGCCCGGGCGCTGCGCGGCGTGGTGCTGCCCTTTGTGTTCAGGCGCTATCTGGACTACAGCGTGTTCGACTCGCTGCGCACGCTGCACCGGCAGATCCGCGAGCAGGCCGCGCGCCGCAGCGCCGGGCGGCCCGAGCGCGCCAACGACGTCAAGCTCTCGCGCGGCGGCATCCGCGAGATCGAGTTCACGGTGCAGCTGCTGCAGGTGGTGCGCGGCGGCCAGTTCCCCGAGCTGCGCACACGGCCCACGCTCGATGCGCTGCAGCGCCTGGCGCGCGCCAACCTGATGCCGCAGGAAACGGCCGATGCGCTGGCCGCGGCCTACGTATTCCTGCGCCGGGTGGAGCACCGCATCCAATATCTGGACGACCAGCAGACCCATGTGCTGCCGGTGCACGACGAAGACTTGCGCTGGATCGCGCACACCCTCGGCTATGCCGACTGCTGTCCCTTCCTGGCGCAGCTCGACGCGCATCGCGAATTCGTCGCGCAGGAGTTCGACAAGCTGCTGGGCGGCAAGAAGCCTTGCTCGCGCTGCAACGGCGGCAGCGCCAACCCTGTGCCGGCCGACCTGAGCGACCTGATCGACGAGCTGCCGCAGGCCTTTGCCGAACGCATCCGGGACTGGTGCGAAAACCCGCGCGTGACCGCCTTGCGCGACGAAACGCGCGCGCGCCTGCGCCAACTCGTGCAGCGCACCGGCCAGTGGCTGCGTGAACCCGACAGCGAAGCCCCGGGGCAGATCGGCCACCATGTCGACGCCGCGCTGCGCTGGGCCGACTGGATCGAACCCTTGCTCAGGCGCGACAACTACATCGCGCTGCTGGTCGAGCGGCCGGCGGTGCAGGAGCGGCTGCTGCGCCTGCTGGGCTCGGCCAAGTGGCCGGCACGCTACCTGATGCAGCACCCCGGCGTGATCGACGAACTGGCCAGCAACGAGATGCTGGCCGGGCGCTTCTCGGCCACCGAGTTCGAGCGCGAGCTGGAGGCCCGGCATCTGTCGCTGCGCCAGACCGGCGAGGCCGACGAGGAGCGCCTCTTGAACCTGTTGCGCCATGCGCACCACGCGGAGGTGTTCCGCACGCTGGCGCGCGACGTCGACGGCCGCATCACGGTCGAACAGGTGGCCGACGATCTCAGCGCCCTGGCCGATGCGGTGCTGCGCGTGACGGCGCGCTGGTGCTGGCCCCATGTGCGCAACCCGCACCGCGAAGCGCCGCAGTTCGCGATCATCGGTTACGGAAAACTCGGCGGCAAAGAGCTCGGCTACGGCAGCGACCTGGACATCGTGTTCGTCTACGACGACGACGACGAGCGCGCCAGCGAGGTCTATGCGTCCTTCGTGCGCAAGCTGATCAACTGGCTCACGGTCAAGACGCGCGAGGGCGACCTGTTCGAGATCGACACCGCGCTCAGGCCCAACGGCAACTCCGGCCTGCTCACGACCAGCTTCGAGGCCTACGAGAAATACCAGCTCGGCCGGGGCAGCAATACCGCCTGGACCTGGGAGCACCAGGCCATGACGCGCGCGCGTTTTGTCCTGGGAGATCGTTCGCTCGGCGAGCGTTTCGACCGCATCCGCGAGGCGGTCATCACCGCGCCGCGCGACCGCGATGCGCTCAAGGCCGAGATCGTCGCGATGCGCGCCAAGGTCAGCGCCGCGCGGCCGGTGCGGCCCGAGCGCTTCGACGTCAAGCACAGCCCCGGCGGCATGGTCGATGCCGAGTTCGCGGTGCAGTTCCTCGTGCTGTCGGAAGCGAAGGCGCATCCCGAGCTGATTCCCAACGTGGGCAACATCGCGCTGCTGCTGCGCGCCGAGAAAGCCGGGCTGCTGCCCGACGGCATCGGACGCAATGCGGCCGCCGCCTATCGCGAGCTGCGGCGCGTGCAGCACCGGGCGCGGCTCAACGAAGAGCCGACGCAGGTGCCGATGAGTTCGCTCGCGGCCGAGCGCGAGGCCATGCTGGCCTTGTGGAAGGTAGTGTTTGGATAAGCCGCATCTCCCTGCCCTGATCGCAGGCGCGGCGCTCGCGCTGCTGGCCGGTTGCGCCAGCGGACCGCGCGGCGGCGCCGGCATCGGCCGCGACGGCCCGGACGCCAATCCGCCCGCCGGACTCAGCCAGGTTCCCGATGCGGAGCCGCGCATCGAAGCGATCCGCAGCAGCGGCGGCACCAGCAAGCCCTATGTGGTGCTGGGCCGCTCCTATGTGCCGATTACCGACGATCGGCCGTGGCGCGAAACCGGCCTCGCCTCCTGGTACGGGCGCAAGTTCCACAACCAGTCCACCGCCAGCGGCGAGCCCTACGACATGTACGCGATGACGGCGGCGCACAAGACGCTGCCGCTGCCGAGCTATGTGCGCGTGCGCAACCCCGCCAACGGACGCGAGGCCATCGTGCGCGTGAACGACCGCGGCCCCTTCCACGACGATCGGATCATCGACCTGAGCTACACCGCGGCGCTCAAGCTCGACCTGCTGCGCGGCGTGGCGCCGGTGGAGATCGAGCGCATCACGAACGACGAAATTCGCGCCGGCAACTGGCGGCGCGGCGATGCGGGCACGACGGCACTGGCGTTCGCGTCGCCAGCAGCACCCACGCCTCGCGCTTCGGCGGCGCCGGCCTCCGACAGCGTGGCCGTCCCTGCGGCCCTCGCCAGCCCGGTGGTGGCCACGCCGAGCGCGGAGGTGCGCGAGCTTGCGGCCCTGCCGCCGCTCACGCCCGACGCAGCGCCCGAAGCCCCGACGGCATCCGTGAAATCGCCTGCCTCCGGCTTCTGGGTGCAGCTGGGCGCCTTCAGCCAGCGCGACGGCGTCGATCGCTTCCAGCAGCAGGTGGCGCGCAGCCTGCCCGCGCTGGCGCCGGCGCTCAACGTGTTCGCGGAGCGCGGCACCTACCGGCTGCAAGCCGGGCCCTATGCCTCGCGCGAGCTGGCGCGGGACATGGCCGAACAGGTGCGCAATGGCCTTCAGCTCGCGCCGATGATCGTCGAACGCCGCTGACCGTTCAGGGCGCCGGCGTCCGCAGTGCCATCAGTTCCTCGCGCGTGATGGCTCGCGACGAGAACTGGGCGGCAATGCGTTGCAGCTTCTCCGGATTGCGCTGCGTGCGGATGCGCAGGATCCGCTCGCCGTCGGTCTCGATGGTTTGCACCGACTCCAGCGCGCCGTTGAAGAAGCGCAGCAGGCCCGGCTCGCCATTGACTTCCACCACCTGCAGGCGCAGGCCGACGCCAAGCAGCCGCACGACCGCGTAGTAGTACTGCGCAATGCGCTGGGCGCCGCGCAGCATCGCGCGAAAGGCGGGCACCTTGCCGCCGCTGTCGCCGATCAGCTCGACGTCTTCGGCCAACAGCGCCTTCAGCCGCTGCATGTCGCCGCTGGCCGCCGCTTGCGCGAAGCCCTCCAGCAGTCGCTGGTGGGCATCGCGCTCCACCGCGAAGCGCGGGCGCTCATCCTGGATCTGGGTCTTGGCGCGATGCACCAGCTGGCGGCAGGCCGCCTCGCTCTTGCCCAGGGTACGGGCCAGGTCCTCGTAGTCGGCATCGAACACCTCGCGCAGCAGGTAGGCGGCGCGCGCTTCGGGCGCCAGCCGCTCGAGCACGGCGAGGAAAGCCATCGAGACGTCGTTGGCGCGCTCCAGCATCTGCTCGGGGGAGGCCGGTGCATCGGTCACGAGCGGCTCGGGCAGCCAGGCGCCGACGTAGTGATCGCGCTGCTGCTTGGCGGCGCGCAGCCGGTCGATCGACAGGCGCGTGACCACCGTGACCAGCCAGGCCTCGGGGTTGTTCAGTGCATCGACGGTGGCATCGTTCCAGCGCAGCCAGGCGTCCTGCACCACGTCTTCGGCATCGGCCGTCGAGCCGAGCATGCGGTAGGCGATGCCCAGCAGGCGCCGGCGATGGCGGTCGAAAGTTTGAGTGGAAGCGTCCATATGCAAGCAAGACGGACGATGCGCACGTTCTGTGACGGGCGCCGAAGGGAAACGCGGGCTCAGGCGCCCTGGTAGGCCGGCTGGGGGCCCAGCGTCGCCGCCAGTTCCTTGCGGTAGCGGTTCAGCTCCTGCACGGTCTTGAAGCTGCGGTTCATCAAGAGGCTCAGGTTGTGCAGGATGCGCTCGCCGACCTTGTGCTCCCAGACGGCATCGAACTTGATCTGCTTGTCCAGCCAGTGCTCGAGCCAGTCCGGGTCGGGCACGCGGCTCTGGATGGTGTCGCGCGGGAACAGCGCCTTGTTGACGTGCAGGTTGGTCGGATGCAGCGCCTGGGCGGTGCGCCGGGCGCTGGCCATCAGCACGCCGACCTTGGTGAAGGCGGCGCGCGCCTCGTCGCCGAATTTCTCCATCGCGCGCTTCATGTAGCGCAGGTAGGCGCCCCCGTGGCGGGCCTCGTCCTGGCTCAGCGTGGTGTAGATGTGCTTGATGACCGGCTCGGTGTGCCACTCGGCCGCGCGGCGGTACCAGTGGTTCAGGCGGATCTCGCCGCAGAAATGCAGCATCAGGGTCTCGAGCGGCGGCGCGGGGTCGAAGTCGAAGCGCACGTCGTGCAGTTCCTGCTCGGTGGGCGCGTGCTGGGGGCTGAAGCGCTTCAGGTACTCCATCAGAACCAGCGAATGCTTCTGCTCCTCGAAGAACCAGATCGACATGAAAGCCGAGAAGTCGCTGTCATGCCGGTTGTCGCGCAGGAACATCTCGGTGGCCGGCAGCGCCGCCCACTCCGTGATCGCGTTCATCTTGATGGTCTGGGCCTGCTCTTCGGACAAGCGGGTTGCGTCGAAAGACTGCCACGGAATATCCTTGTCCATGTCCCAGCGGACGGATTCGAGCTGTCTGAAGAGTTCCGGATAAAGCATCAATGTCTTTCTTAAGCCGACGGATTTTAGTCGGCTGCCTTGGCGCGCTCGTGACAAGCGCGCGATGATGGAGGGTGCGCACGCCACCGTGGTGCGGATGCAACCCTCATTTCACACCGGAAACCGCCATGCGAACCTCGATCCGACGGCCAGTGCTTCTTCTTTCGGCGCTCGCGGCTGCCGCCTTTCTTCTGCCGGTCAGCGCCAGCGCCCAGGCCGCGAGCGCCCCGGCCAGCTGCCCACCCATCCTGCAACACACCTTCCCGCGGCTGCAAGACGAAAAACCCCAGGCGCTGTGCCAGTACGCGGGCAAGGTGGTGCTGGTGGTCAATACGGCGAGCTTTTGCGGATTCACGCCGCAATACAAGGGCCTGGAGGCGCTGGACAGCAAATACCGCTCGCGCGGGCTGGTGGTGCTGGGCTTCCCCTCCAACGACTTCTCGCAGGAGACGGGCACAAACAAGGAGATTGCCGAGTTCTGCGAAAGCACCTTCGGCGTGAAATTCCCGATGTTCGCCAAGTCCTCCGTTCGCGGCCCGGGCGCCAATCCGCTGTTCAAGGAACTGGCCCAAGTCTCGGGCACCACGCCGAAATGGAACTTCTACAAGTACCTGATCGGTCGCGACGGCAAGGTGGTCGAGTCCTATTCGAGCATGACGTCGCCGGACGATCGCGGCTTCGTGCGCGACCTGGAAAAGCAGCTCGATCCCAACTGAGGCGCTTCCTTCGCGCTCCTTCGCGACTGCGTCACAAATGCTTACCACTGCCCCGGGAACCGGCTCCCGCGGGCTGGGCTCATACCGGTCTCGGGCGGCAAAAAGCCCGGCCATTTTCATGTTGCGAGGTCTTCCAGGCGCCTGCCGTCCGGTCGAAATCCCGAGGCGATTCTTCTCCTCCTCCCTCCCTCCCTCCTTCGTTTCGGGGCGCCTCGCAGCATTTTTATATTCAAAGAGAAAAGGCGCCTTGCGGCGCCTTTTTTCTTTTGTCAGGGTTAGGTGTCGGCGAAACTGGGCCGAAGCATCAGCTTGTCGTACAAGCGGGCCAGGTTCGAATGCTCGGCGCGCCAGTCGATCTCGGGGAAGCGATAGCCGACCCAGCCGAGCGCGCAGCCGACCGCGATGTCCGACAGGCTCAGGTGGATGCCGCTGCAAAAGGGCTTGTCGCCAAGCCCCTTGGCCATCGCACGGATGCCGCCCTCGACCTTGGCGCGCTGGCGGTCGATCCAGGCCTGGCTGCGTTCGCCGTCGGCCCGGCGGGCCCAGGTCGCCTCGAGGCGCCAAAGCACGCCGGCATCCATGACGCCGTCGGCCAGCGCTTCCCAGGTCTTCACCTCGGCGCGCTCGCGGCTTTGCTGAGGGATCAGTTTGCCCACCGGCGAGAGGGTGTCGAGGTACTCGACGATCACGCGCGAATCGAACATGGCCTCGCTGCCGTCCATGATCAGGCAGGGAACCTTGCCGAGCGGATTGGAACTGGCGATGGTCGTGTCTTCAGACCAGACGTCTTCGATCACGAACTGGTAGTCGAGCCGCTTTTCGGCCATGACCACGCGCACCTTGCGCACATAGGGACTGGCAGCGGATCCGATCAGTTTCATGCAGGCTCTCTCCCTTGCGGGGTCGTCGTTGTAGCGTTTTGATTCTAGGTGAACGCGCGCAGTGCAGAATCCGGCTGCATACCAACGAGGGAGAAGGTAGGAAAGCATGAACATCGAAGCGCCCGTCGACGCCACTCCGGAACGCCATCCGATCGAGTTCACGGCCAGCGGCAGCGAGTACTTCCGCATCTGGATCGTGAACCTGCTGCTGATCGTCGTCACCCTGGGCATCTACCTGCCCTGGGCCAAGGTCCGCAAGCTCAAGTATTTCTACAGCAACACCTGGGTCGGCGGCGACGCGCTGGACTTCCACGGCGAGCCGGTGAAGATGCTGCGCGGCACGCTGATCGCGGCCGGCTTCCTCGTCGCCTACTCGGTGGGCAGCAACTTCTCCGGCTGGGCCGCATTGGTGGCGGCGCTGGCCTTCGTCGCGCTATGGCCGGCCCTGTTCCGTGCCGCGATGCGCTTCCGGCTCGCCAACACCAGCTGGCGCGGCCTGCGCTTCCATTTCGCCGGCGACACGGCCGGCGCCTATGCCTGCATGCTGCCGCCGCTCGCGTTGGCGCTGCTGCCGGTGGCGCTCGCCGGCGCGATGGCGGGCGCGCCGGGCGACAAGGAGGTCCAGCAGGCCCTGCCGGCAGCCGCGGCCGGCGTGATCGGCCTCGGCATGATGATCTTCATGGCGGGCCTGCCCTACTTCCTCTGGCGCGTGAAGCGCTACCAGCACGACAACTACGCCATCGGCGGCCTGCAGACCCGGCTCAAGGCCGACGTGGGCGTGCTCTACGGCATCTTCATCAAGCTGATCGGGTTGAGCTTCGTGGCCTTCCTGATCGCCATCGTCGTGTTCGGCGGCCTGACCTTCGCCGGCCGCAAGAGCGGCATGGGCGCGGCCTTCGTGCTGCTGGCCGTGGCGCTGGGCTTCGGCGGCATCCTGCTGTTCAACATCCTGCCCAAGTCCTATCTGCAGGTGCGGCTGCAGAATCTTCTGTGGTCGACCACCGGCAACGAGCTGATGCGTTTCGACAGCCGCCTGCTGCTCAAGCGCTACCTGGGCCTGCAGTGCAAGAACTACCTGCTGATCTTCCTGACCCTCGGCCTCTACTGGCCTTTCGCGGTGGTGAACACTCGGCGCGCGCAGATCGAGGCGGTCGAGCTGCAGACCCGCATCGGGCTCGACCAGATCAGCCAGGTGGCGGGCCGCGAGGACCCGGGCGCGACCGGCGACATGGCGGCC
This sequence comes from Variovorax sp. Soil_C_33, assembly GCF_057656935.1. Classification (NCBI taxonomy): domain Bacteria; kingdom Pseudomonadati; phylum Pseudomonadota; class Betaproteobacteria; order Burkholderiales; family Comamonadaceae; genus Variovorax; species Variovorax sp. Soil_C_33. The sequence continues at coordinate 164,065 of NZ_JBDGJK010000002.1, read as the reverse complement.
GACCTGTTCGGCCTGGACATCGGGATGTGAGCACGGCGCTCGACGCCCGTTTCTTCGACGGCCGCAGCAGCCGGCCATATGCGGCGCGCCTGCATGTGCAGGGCGACCTGTTGACGATTGCCCCGGCGCCCGGCGAAGCCTTCGAGGCGCTCACGGTGCCGCTGGCCCAGGTGCGCTGGCCCGAGCGCACGCGGCACGGCGGGCGCATCGCGCAATTGCCGCAGGGCGCCAGCGTGCAGGCGCTCGACGTCGCGGCCTGGGACGAATGGGCCGCGCAGCAGGGCCGCGCCGAAAGCTGGGTGGTGCGCGCCCAGCAGAACTGGCGCGGCGTGGCGATCGCCTTCGTGCTGCTGCTGGCCGCCACTGCGGCCATGTACCAGTGGGGCCTGCCGTGGGTGGCGCGCGGCGTCACCGCGGCGGTGCCGGCGAGCGTCGACGCCCTGATCGGCGAGGAGGTGTTGGCCTCGATCGACGGATCGCTGCTGAAGCCCAGCGCCCTGCCGCTCGCCGAGCAGGAACGCATCCGCCGCGCCTTCGCGCGGATGGTGCAGGCGGCCCATCCGGAGGACGCGCCGGCCTGGAAGCTCGAGTTCCGGCGCGGCCGCGACAAGCAGCTGGGGCCGAATGCGCTGGCGCTGCCGGGCGGCACCATCATCCTCACCGACGAACTCGTGCATTTGATGCCCGGCAACGACGAAGCCGTGCTTGGCGTGCTGGGCCACGAGTTCGGCCATGTGCGCCTGCGCCATGCGATGCGGCAACTGGTGCAGGTCTCGGCAGTCGGTTTCGCCGTCTCGGTGGCCTTCGGCGACTACGGCACGCTGATCGGCAGCGCGCCGGTGCTGCTGGCCACGCTGGGCTACTCGCGCGATGCCGAACGCGAAGCCGACGCGGAATCGGTGCGCCTGATGCGCGCCGTGGGCATTTCGCCGCGCACGATGATCGGTTTCTTCGAGGCCATCGAGCGCTGGCGCGGCGAGCAGAAACGCGCCGGCCTCGACGACGACACCATCGGCCTGGCCTTCTCCTCGCATCCGGCCACGGCCGAGCGGATCGCGTTTTTTAGAGAGGCGGCCGAGAACTCAAATTGATTGCGGCGGGGCGCCACCTAAAATTGGCCCATGAGTTTCTCCACCGTCTCCGCCCTTTCCCCCCTCGACGGCCGCTACGCGGCCAAGCTCTCGGCGCTGCGCCCGCTGATGAGCGAACAGGGTTATATGCACCGGCGGGTGCAGGTCGAGGTGGCGTGGTTCATCGCGCTGTCGGACTGCGGCTTCTCCGAATTCAAGCCGCTCACGGGCGGCGCGCGCAAGTACCTGCTGGGCCTGGTCACCAATTTCTCCGAGGCCGACGCGGTCGCGATCAAGCAGATCGAGAAGACCACCAACCACGATGTGAAAGCGGTCGAGTACTGGATCAAGTCGAAATTCGAAGCCCGGCCCGAGCTGCTCGCGGCCTCCGAGTTCGTGCATTTCGCCTGCACCAGCGAAGACATCAACAACACCAGCCACGCGCTGCAGATCCAGGCGGCCCGCGAGAAGGTGGTGCTGCCGGCGATCGACGCCCTGATCGCGACCCTGCGCGAGATGGCGACCAAGTTCGCCGCCGTGCCCATGCTCTCGCGCACCCACGGGCAGACGGCGAGCCCGACCACCGTCGGCAAGGAGTTTGCGAACGTCGCCGTGCGCCTGGCGAAGGCGCGCGAACGGATCGCCGCCGTGCAGCTGCTGGCCAAGATGAACGGCGCGGTCGGCAACTACAACGCGCACATGGCGGCCTGGCCGGAATTCGACTGGGAAGGCTTCAGCCGCAAGGTGGTCGAGACGCCGGCGCCGCTCGGCCTGGGGCTCAGCTTCCAGCCCTACAGCATCCAGATCGAACCGCACGACTACATGGCCGAGCTCTTCGATGCGGTGGCGCGCACCAACACTATCCTGGTCGACCTCTCGCGCGACATCTGGGGCTACGTGAGCCTGGGCTACTTCAAGCAGCGCCTGAAGCCGGGCGAGATCGGCTCCTCGACCATGCCGCACAAGGTCAACCCGATCGACTTCGAGAATGCCGAGGGCAACCTCGGCCTCGCGAACGCAGTGCTGCGCCACCTGAGCGAGAAGCTGCCGATCAGCCGCTGGCAGCGCGACCTGACCGACAGCACCGTGCTGCGCAACATCGGCGTGGCCTTCGGCTATGCCGTGCTGGCCTACGCGAGCCTTGCGACCGGCCTGGGCAAGCTCGAGCTCAACGAGGAGGCCCTGGCCGAGGACCTCGACGCCTCGTGGGAAGTGTTGGCAGAGCCGATCCAGACCGTGATGCGGCGCTTCGGCGTGCAGGGCGCCTACGAGCAGTTGAAGGAAGTGACGCGCGGCAAGACGGTGACGGCCGAGGCGCTGCACGGCCTGATCCGCTCGCTCGAGATCCCGGAAGCCGAGAAAGAGCGCCTGCTGGCGATGACGCCGGGCAGCTACATCGGCAAGGCCGCCGAACTCGCGCGGCGCATATGAAGGCCCCCACGCTCGGCACTTCGTGTCCTCGCCGCCCCCCGAGGAGGCTGATCCGCCTTGGGGCGGCCCGGCGGCGGATGAAGGCCCCCAAGCTCGGCACTTCGTGTGCTCGCTGCCCCCCAAGGGGGCTGATCCGCCTTGGGGCGGCCCGGCGGCGGATCTGATGGCGCTGAAATCCACGATCTTCAAGGCCACGCTCGCAGTCGCCGACATCGATCACAGCTACTACGCCGACCACGCACTGACGCTCGCACGCCATCCCAGCGAGACCGACGAGCGGATGATGATCCGGCTGGTGGCGCTGGCGCTCAACGCCCACAAGCTGCAGGACGTGTGCAACGGCGACGGCACGCTGGCCTTCGGCGCCGGCCTGTCGAACCCCGACGAGCCCGACGTCTGGCTGCGCGATTTCACCGGCGAGGTGAAGCTCTGGATCGAGGTCGGGCAACCCGAGGACAAGCCGATCATCAAGGCCTGCGGCAAGGCCGACGAAGTGATCGTCTACTGCTTCAATCACGCGGCCGAGATCTGGTGGCGCGGCATCGAGAACAAGCTCACGCGGCCGCAGAACCTCAGCGTGTTCCGCGTGCCGACGGCCGCCTCGCAGTCGCTCGCCGCGCTCGCGCAGCGCTCCATGCAGCTGCAGGCCACGATCCAGGAAGGCGCGCTGATGCTGGGCGACGGCACGCACAACATCGACATCGAGCTCGTGCGGCTGAAGTAGGCGGGATTCGGTTCAGGGGGGCGGCATCATCGCGCCGCACTGCCAGCACTGCTCGAATCCGCCTTCGATGAGTTCGCCGCAGCTGCACTGCCAGCGCCGCTGCGGCCGGTGCTGCAGCTCATGGAGCAGGCGTTCGGCCAGTGCGAACTGGGATTCGTCCTCGATCCAGATCTCGGGCAGGCACTGATCGGGCGGCAACTGCCCGGCCGCGGCGCCCAGGTATTCGCGCTGCACGGAGGCCGCGACGCCGTCTTCGCGCAGCGCATGCACCCACAGCGTGGCGATCGCCAGGTTGGGGGCTTGCACGAGGCGGCGCATGGGTCTTCCTTCAGCTCGGCGCGTCGGCCGGAACCGGGTCGTCGGGCCAGACGTGCTCGGCCTCGCGCGCCCGCTCGGCGTACTTGTTGAAGCGCCAGGCACTGTCCTGCATCGTGATGCGGCGCCAGGTCGAGCGCTTCTCGCCCGGGGTCATGGCGGGCCAGTGCTGCACCTCGTCGAAGCTGCGCCCGCAGCCCTTGCACTCGTCGTCACCCTGGCTGGTGGAGCAGATGGCGATGCAGGGCGTGTCGGGCGTGCCGAGGTACCACGCCAGCCAGGCATCCCAGGCCTGTGCGGGGAAGCCGACCTCGTCGACCTCGTCTTCGTGATGAAACACCATCAGCGCGTAGACCTCGGCCAGCGCGCGCAGCTCGGGCGCGAGGGTGATGCCATCGGGCGAGGGCTTCTGCTCGCGCCAGAAGTTGATGGCGGCCTCGATGTCGGTGATGTGGATGGCGGCCATGAGGACGGAAAAAAGCGAGCGGGCATCATAGTCCGGCAAAGTCCCGAGGCGGTCGAAGGTTATGCGGCGCTACAAAATCCATAGCAACGGACTGCCGAGCAATGCCACATGCAGACGTTTTTTCTTTGAAGCGCGGGGAAATTTCGGTTGCCACGCCGGGGGTCTCGATGCTTTAATCCGGGCCACGAAGGGGAGTAGCTCCCGTCCGCTTTCGCGAAGGCGGATATCGTCAGGTCGTCAATACGAAGCACACAACACTTCCGGCCTGACGGGCAGCCATGCGCGCTGCCGAGCAAGACCTTCGATTTGAACCCGTGCAGGTTTGATCGAAGCGATTGCAAGTTCCCGGGGCCACCCGGTCCTCATTCAGTCGCTTCATCCGAGCTGCTCGGGATAGAGCAAAACGAACAGAGGACTTTATGGAACAGTTCATGGCCCCCGAATTCTGGGTCGCCGTCGGTCAAATCATCATGATCGACATCCTGCTCGGTGGCGACAACGCCGTCGTGATCGCGCTGGCTTGCCGCAAGCTGCCGCCGGCGATGCGCACCAAGGGCATTCTCTGGGGCACGGCCGGCGCCATCGTGCTGCGCGTGATCCTGATCTTCTTTGCGCTCACGCTGCTCGCGATTCCCTTCCTGAAGGTGGTCGGCGCCCTGCTGCTGGTGTGGATCGGCGTCAAGCTGCTCGCGCCCGACCATGACGATGCGCACAGCAACATCGCCGCCAGCGACAAGCTCTGGGCCGCCGTCAAGACCGTGATCGTCGCCGACCTGGTGATGAGCGTGGACAACGTGATCGCGATCGCCGGCGCCGCTCAAGGCGCGGGCCAGGGCCACCAGATGCCGCTGGTGATCTTCGGCCTGCTGGTGAGCATTCCGATCATCGTGTGGGGCAGCCAGCTGGTCATCAAGCTGATGGACCGCTTCCCGATCATCATCACGCTGGGCGGCATGCTGCTGGGCTGGATCGCGGGCACGATGGCTGTGACCGACCCGGCCGTCAGCAATCCCGCCGCCTGGACCTGGGTGCCGAAGCTGCCGCAGACCGACACGGTGCGCTACATTGCCGGTATCGGTGGTGCGCTGCTGGTGCTGGCCATCGGAAAGTGGGTTGCCATGCGCAAGCCGAAGCCCGAAAGCACCGCCACGGCCTGATCTCGCAAGAAAGAAGGAGCACCCATGGAAAAGATCATTCTTTATGTCGACGACGCGGCCTATGCGCGCGAGTTTCTCGCGAAGCTGTCGCCGGCAGCGGTCGGCACGGGTGCCCGGCATTGGGTGCTGGTGGCTTGCGCGCCGCGCATGACGCACCGCATCAGCAAGTGGGTGAGCCACAGCGCGCGCGAGAACTGGCGCGCCAAATGGTTCGCCAAGGTGCAGGAGCAGTTGCTGCCGGCGCTGCGGCTCGAAGGCGGCCAGGTCACGCCGGTGCTGGCCAAGGGGCCGCTGGCCGAGCTGACCCAGCGGCTGAAGCTGGAGCACGGCGCGGCCCAGGTGATCGATGCGCGGCGGCCGAAGATCGGCGTCGACCTCGAGCCCGTGGCGCCGGACGTGCCTTCGCCCGGCCAGTCGGGCTGGGCCGTGCCGGGCGCGGTGCTGGGCATGGGCGCGCTGCTGGTGCTGGCCAACGAGCTGTCGGAATAGGGCCCTGCCAGCGCCCCGCGTCCGACGCATGCGACTTCTCATCAAATGGCTGCTGAGCGCGCTCGCGCTCCTCGCAGTCACCTACGTCTACAGCGGCGTGCAGGTGCCGAACTTCACTTCGGCGCTGATCGCCGCGGCCGTGATCGGCCTGCTCAACATGTTCGTGCGGCCGGTGCTGGTGGTGCTCACGCTGCCGGTCAGCATCGTCACGCTGGGACTCTTCCTGTTCGTGATCAACGCCCTCCTGTTCTGGGCCGCCTCGGGGCTGCTGTCGGGCTTCCATGTCAACGGCTTCGTGGCCGCGCTGATCGGCTCCCTGATCTACTCGCTGCTCGGTATCGTCATCGAGGCGGCGCTGGGCGGCCTGTTCGCCAAGCGAGTCATTTGAGCGGCGCTTCGGCCGCCTGCTCCTTCACCAGCACCTCGACCGCCCGCGCGCGCGTGTCGATGATCGACGCCTCGTAGTGATCGATGGGCACGCCGCCCTGCCCCTCCGTGCTCTTTCGCATCAATTCCTGCGCAGCCTTGAGCCGGTCGCGCGCGCCCGCGTAGTCGAGCACGGCGACATTGGCCTCAGCATCGGCGCGCACCGCGCGCAGCGTGTCGTTCTGCGCCCCATAGAGATTGGCCAGCGTGCGCCAGCCGGTCGCGTCGCGCGGATGCTGGGCCACCCAGTCGCGCAGCGGCGCGACCATCGGCGCCGGATTGCGGGTGGCGACGGCCGCCTGCGCGGCGAGCAGCATTTCGGGGCGGTCCTTGGCCTTGGTATCGAGCAATGCGGCCGCCTTGGGGGCATCGCTCGCCGCGAGTTCGATCTCGGCCGCGAGCAGGCGCGCCAGGCGCGAGGCCGCAGCATCCTCTGACGTCCGCGCGACCAGCCGCTGCGCCAGCGCGCGTGCGGCCTTGAAATCGCGCAGCTCGTTGGCCGACAGCGCCGCCGCGTAGAGCGTGCCGGCCTGCTGGGCCGGCGAGCTGCGCGCGAATTCGCCGGCGCCGGCAGCGTTGACCCACAGCCGCAGCACGTCGACCCCGGGGCGTGAAAGCACCCGGGCGCGGGCGGCGATCATCGCGTGGTCCATGACGAGCTGCATCGCGTGCTCCGCGCCCGGCTTGAACTGGAAGCGGCCCTGCATGTCCGAGATCCGCTCGCTGTTGAGCGGATGGCTGCGCAGGTAGGGATAGGAGCCGTTGTCGTTGAGGCGCGAGGCGTACTGCAGCTTTTCGAACATCGCGGCCGCGCCCTGCGGCGCGAAGCCGGCCTGCGTCATCACGCCGAAACCGACGCGGTCGGCCTCGCGCTCCATGTCGCGCGAGAAGCCGAGCTGGCTCTGCACGAAGGCGGCCTGGCTGCCCATCATCACCGCCTGCCCGGCATCCGGATTGCGGCTCTTGCCGGCCGCGATCATGCCCAGAATCATGCCGGCGAGCAGCAGCGGCATCTGCCGGCTCTGCTTGGCCATGATGCGCGAGATGTGGCGCTGCGTGACGTGCGAAAGCTCGTGCCCGAGCACGGTGGCGAGCTCGTCGCGGCTGCCGGTGGCCGAGATCAGCCCCAGGTGCAGCCCGAGATAGCCGCCCGGCAGCGCGAAGGCATTGATGCTGCGGTCGCGCCCCAGCAGCACCATCCAGGCGAAGCGTTCGTCGAGCTCCGGCGTGAGATCGCCGCGGGTGCGCGCCGCCGCCAGCAGGCGCTGCCAGATGTCCTGCACGTACTCGACCAGGACCGGGTCGTCGATGTAGTCGGGGTCGCGGTACAGCTCGCGCGCAATCTGGTCACCGAGCCGGCGCTCGGCGCTGGCGGTCATCTCGCCGTCGCCCATCCCCGGCAGCAGCTGGGCCTGCCCCAGGGGCGGCAGGGCGAGCTGGGACGCGATCAACAGGGCAGCGCACAAGCTCCGCAGCCGAGGCTTCGGCGGTCGAATCGAAAGAGAGAAAAGAGTCAAGCGCGGCATTCCTCGTCAATGGCTCGGCCTCGTATGATGCTTCACTCTACGGAACGTTCATCCATGAGTCCACTCACCCATTTCGACGCCCAAGGCCAGGCCCACATGGTCGACGTGGCCGCCAAGCCGGCCACCCACCGCGTGGCCGTGGCGACCGGCCGCATCGAGATGCAAGCCTCGACCCTGGCGCTGATCGAATCGGGCACGGCCACGAAAGGCGACGTGCTCGGCATCGCGCGCATCGCGGGCATCCAGGCCGCCAAGAAGACCAGCGACCTGATTCCCTTATGCCATCCCCTGGCGCTGACCCGCGTGGCGGTGGCTTTCGCCATTGCCGAGGGCGGGGTGCCGCAGGTGGCCTGCACCGCCACGGTCGAGACCGTCGGGCCTACCGGGGTCGAGATGGAGGCGCTGACGGCGGTGCAGGTGGCGCTGCTCACCATCTATGACATGTGCAAGGCGGTGGATCGGGGGATGACGATCAACGGGGTGCATGTACTGGAGAAGCACGGGGGGAAGTCGGGGAGTTACGTGGCTGACGAACCCTCGGCGGGCTGAAGCAGCCCTATTCGGACGGATCGTCCACCGGCTGGTTGTCGAGCCAGCGGGCGTACTCGCGTGGAAACGCCTTCTTGAAACGCATCGCCTGCGCCAATGCTTCGTCATTCAGACCGAGCAGCATGGCGCTGTCGATCAGCTTGGTGATGACACGTGGCTCGGGCGAGAAGTGAAGAAGGTGTTGCGCCAACGCATGCACCTCGGCCGCGTTGGCGGCGCTGACCGGCGTCAGCATGAGCTTGGCGAACTTCACCTGGTTCGCGAACAACCAGGAGTCCCGGAGCTTGGCCAAGGTATCGTCGCGCCAGGCCGGGAGGCGCTCCTCGCGTGCAAGGTAGATCTGGCTGATGCGGGTGTAGTCCCAGGCGGCGTAGCCGACGGCCACCATCAGGACGCCCGCAGCAGCCAACGAAGGCCCTGCATTCCGCTTCAAGCGTGCTTTCTGCAATCCAGACCATAGAAAGCCCAGGCAGAGCCCGAAGACGAGTTGGAAGGGCCCGTACCAAAGCGGGTACTCGAGCAGGCTGTGCAAGACGATCGTGCCGAGCAGGCCCCACGCCATGAGCCGCGCCGGATCGGTCTCGCGCCAAGGCCGTGCGGCCAGCACCAGCCAGCCGAAGCCGCCGCAGATCAGCAGCGCTGCCGGAATCCCGAGCTCGACTGCGAGATGGAGCGGGAGGTTATGGGCGTTATCGAGGATCTCGACGAAGCGCGAACCGCCATAGAGCGTGCTGTAGTGCGCAAAGCTCAGCTCGCCCCAGCCCCAGCCTGTCCATGGACGCTGGGCGATAAGGTCGACGACGTTGCGCCAGAGCACCAAGCGGCTGTGCGCATCGGGCGCGCCTTCGCGCAGACGGCGCATCATGCTCTCGACCTCGGAATTGGCGAGCAGCGGCAGCAGCCAGGCGGCGGCGAAGTAAGCGGGGATCAGGGCCAGCAATAGCAAAGGGTGCGGCAACTTGTAGTCCGCGGCTTCCCCGTTCGAGCGATACCGTTCACGCCAGGCAAGAAAAGCGGCGGTGCCGCTGATCAGCAGAAACTGCAGCAGCCCGGTGCGCGAGGTGGAGGCGGCGGCTGCGAGGATCAGCACCAGCAGCCCGGCCGGCAGCAGCGCAACGCGTATGCGGCGGCCGCTTGCCGAATGCAGCCAGAGCGCGGCGATCAAGGCCATGCTGATCAACGTGGCGAACTGGTTGCGCTGGCGCAGGTTGCCATAGGCTTGGCCCAGATCAGGCGAGGTGGTCCAGGGAACCAGCGGCTCGGCGAGGCCGTAGTACTGAAGCAGGCCAAGGACGGCGCTGAGGAGGCCGGCCGGGAGCAGGCCCCAGGCCAGCGCCGAGGGCCGCGACGCCGAGGCGCGTGCCAGCCCGGCACCCACGCAGGCTGCCAGGCCGACGACCGCTACGGCGACAACCGCGGAGATATCGAGCGTCGGGTTGTCTGATCGCCTCATCAGGATCGACACACCGGCCAACGCCAACCAAAGCACCACGCCCCGCGCGGGCAGCGCTATAGGTCCTGCTAGCAGCAGCAATGCCGCACAGCTCCATGCCGCCAGTTGCTGCCAGACGTTGGCCGACGGACCGGCGGCAAATGGAAAAAGAAAAGGCAGCGCGATCAGCGCGGCAAGGGCGACGGTCGAGGTGACAACGGGTGCGGGCGCGTCCGCGCGAGCGGCAGCTGGCGTCATGCGCGGAATAGTACCTGCAGGAAAAAGTACACGAATCGCACGTTCAGAGTCGACGAACGGAAGCGGGTTGCTGACAAACGGGCAAGTCAAAAATCGTTGTATTGGTGACAATTTGTGACCATCGTAAACGTTGCGATCAAAGGTCATCACAGTGCAAAACGCTTTCCAGCCTCGTTGCCGCCAGCCAGGCTTCACGCTCATCGAAGTCATGATCGTGGTCGCCATCGTCGCAATACTTGCCGCGATCGCCCTGCCCAGTTACCGGGACTATGTGCTGCGCGGCCGGCTGGTCGACGCGCACAACGGCCTGGCCGCCATGCGGGCCGACATGGAGCGCTTCTACCAGGACAATCGCACCTACGACTCGGTCGGCACCACCTTCATTTCGCCCTGCGAGGTCGATGAAACCAAGCGCAAAGTTGGCACCTTCACGCTGTCTTGCGACGGCGACCCCACCGCCACTGCGTTCAAGCTGAAGGCGGAAGGCAGCGGCACGACCAGCGGCTTCACCTTCACCGTTGACCAGCAGAACAACCGTACCTCGACAGTCACTGGTGTATCGGGCTGGAGCGGCTGCACCAACGATTGGGTCAGCAAGAAGGGCGGCTGCTGATGCACGCTCGCCCGGCACGCAACCGACGCGCGACCGGCTTCACGCTGATCGAGCTGATGGTCACTATCTCCATCCTGGCGCTTCTGGCGATGCTGGCCATGCCGGCGTTCTCGACCTGGATTGCCAACAGCAAGGTGCGCACCATCGCCAACGCCTTGCAGGATGGCTTGCGCACTGCGCAGACCGAGGCCACGCGCCGCAGCCGCCAGGTTGTGTTTGCGCTGACGGACGACAGCAATCCCAGCGACGGCTACACCGCCAAGGCGAACGGCAAGTACTGGGCAATCAACACCATCACGCTGACGGACAGCGGCGAGACCGCAGCCTTCGTGGAGGCCGGCGTGCTCGCAGCGGCCGGCGCCAACGTCACCATCACCGGCCCGGTGGCGGTTTGCTTCAACTCCCTGGGCCGATTGGTGACCAATGCGTCCCCCGGCGTCACCAGCGCCAGTTGCACAGCCGGCGACTCCACCTATCTGGTGGAACTCGCCGGTGCCGACCGGCCGCTGCAGGTGCAGATCAAGCTCGGCGGCCAGGTGCGCATGTGCGACCCGGCCCGGACCCTTTCTGCCACTCAGCCTGATGGCTGCACCGCCTCATGAAATCCGCTCCTCGCAACCCCGCCGCGCACAGCCAGGCCGGTATCGCCTTGATCGAGGTACTCGTGTCGATTCTGCTGTTCTCGCTCGGCATCCTGGGCCTGATCGGGCTGCAGGCGCGCGCCATCAACTTCTCGGTCGATGCCGAGGATCGAAACCGCGCCGCGCTACTGGCCGACGAATTGGCCAGCACCATGTGGCTCAACAAGACAGTCGACCTGCCCAGTGCGGAAAAGGAAAAGTGGGAGGACAAGGTGGAAAGCGCCCTGCCCGGCGCCAGCGCGAGCGTGACCCCCAACGGCGGCACAGCCACCATCAGCATCAGCTGGCGCGCGCCTAGCCGCGCCGCCTCGGCGGCCGACAGCAGGCTCACGACCCAGGTGGTGCTGCCATGAAATCAACGCGCCCCTTCCGCCGCAATCCGCTGCAGCGGTCGCAACGCGGCCTGACCCTGGTGGAACTGCTGGTCGCCGTGGTCATCGGCCTGGTGGTCACGCTGGCCGTGACCAGCACCATAACCATTGGCGAGGCGCACAAGCGCACCACCACCTCGAACAACGACATCGGCCAGGCGGGCGCTTATTCGGCCAGCGTGATCGATCGCGCGCTGCGCAGCGCAGGCTCGGCTTTCACGCAGGCGTGGAGCGCAGGCGGAGTGTTCGGTTGCAAGCTCAGTGCCGATCGCGCCAACGCAGCAATTCTGCCGCGCACGGATGCCGATGGCGCCTTCAAGGCCCCTTTCGCCGGTTTCCTGGGTGATCTTGCCGGGCAGAAGGACCTGCGTGTGGCACCGGTCCTGATTGGCAAGGGCCAATCCAAGTCAGGCTCGGACGTGTTGATGGTCATGGGCAGCAACGGTGCGGCCGGCGACGTGGCACGCCCGAGCGTCGGCAACGCCGGCGGCGACCAACTCACGCTGAACACCACCATCGGCCTGCTGAAGAACGATCTGGTGCTCGTCAGCCAGAGCGGCAAGGCGGACTGTCGACTGGAGCAGGTTTCCTCGGCTGCGACCTTCGACGACAACTACACCGACAGACTCAGCCACGAGTTCGGTCGAGGCGGATTGCCCTTGGCTGGCGACTATCACAACGCTTCGAACACTACGGCACTCGTGAGCGTAGCGGACGGCTCGGGCTATCTCTCGGCACTGGGCAAGCCCGACAACATCCAGTTCCTGCTCTTCGGTGTGGGCGACAACCACACGCTCTTCAGCTATGACCTGCTGCGCACCGGGGGCACCGACGCGCCACAGCCGATCGCGGAAGGCGTCTACGGCCTCTACGCGCGCTACGGTCTGGACACCAATCTGGATGGCAAGCTCGACACCTGGGCCGCGCCCGACGCGACCGGCTGGGACGTCGCCACCGTGATGAAAACGCCCGCGACCGCACGCCAGATCGTGGCCGTGCGCGTTGCGCTGGTGATGCGCAGCACTCTCTACGAAAAGAGCAGCACCACCAACGTCAAGGTGGATGGGGAGGAGGACAAGAGCTTTGTCGCCCCATCAAAGCTCACCCTGTTCACCAGCCTGGACGCGACCTTCCAACAGGACGTGCCAGTCACCGACCGTCACTACCGCCACCGCGTCGTCGAATTCACCGTTCCGCTGCGCAACATGCTGTTGCTGCCAACCACATGACCAAGCAATCCCTTCCCAAGGCATCGCGCGAGCGCGGCGTGGTGCTGCTGTTCTGCCTGATCGTGCTGGTGGTGCTGCTGTCCGGCGGCGTCGCAGTGGTGCGATCGATGAACAGTTCCCTGTTCAGCGCCGGCAACCTCGCCTTCAAGCGCGACCTCGTCAATCGGGGCGAATTGGCAGCCTCGACGGTGCTGACGCAATTCAAGAGTGGTGCGCTGGCCGCGGTTGCCGACACGTACACCAACATGCCAGCCAGGAACTACAGCGCCGTGCAGTTGGTGGCCAATGACCGGGGCATTCCGCTGGTGCTGCTCAAAGCAGGTGCCACGCCTACCGGCAAGAACGTCGCTGGCGTCGATTTTTCGCCGACCGGTGCCGACATCAAGGACGACGCCGCTGGTGTCACCATCCGCTACGTGATCGACCGCCTGTGCAGCGCCACCGGCGAGCCCACCATCACCACCACCAACACGCCGCCCGTTTACTCCACAGCCAATGTCCACTGCGTCTCCGTTCCGTCCGACACCGACTTGATCGGCGGCGATGCGCGACGCGCCGGCAAGGACCTGGGCAACGCATTGGCGCTGGTCTATCGCCTGACAGTCCGCGTGAGCGGCCCGCGCGACACGCAGGTGTTCCTGCAATCGTCCTTTACCAATCCTCTCGAATAGCCGGGGCAACGAGCCATGAATCACCCTTTGTCGCCGCACCCGAGCCTGGGCCGCGCCGCGCGTGCCACCATCGTCTGCGCGGCCTTGCTCGGCATGCAGAATCCGATCCCTGCCGCCAGCCTGGCCGATCAACCCTGGGCAGCCACCGCCGACGTGCCCGGCAATCTGGCGCTGGCGCTCTCGGTCGAATGGCCCACGGCCTCGCGCACGGCCCACACGGCCGCCTATTCGAGCGCCAGTGAGTTCAAGGGCTACTTCGATCCCAACAAGTGCTACACCTATGTTTATGACGCCACCAGCAACGGCGTGACCAAGGCTGACAACAGCGCCACCGGCAACAAGAGCTACTTCCAGCCGGCCGGCACGGCCACCAGCCATACATGCACCGGCAGCAACGACAGCAAGTGGAGCGGCAACTTCCTGAACTGGGCTGCCACGGCCACCATCGACCCCTTTCGCTGGGCCATGACCGGTGGGCGCCGCGTAGTCGACACAACCACTGATACCATTCTTGAAAAAGGCTGGCATTCGGGCCAGGGCCTGTTTGACGACCGTGACCTGCCGGTGAGCGAGATCGCAGGCGCCACGCCCTTCACCGGCGCCAACCAGTTGACTATCAAGGTCAATGGCATGGGCTTCAAGATGCGCCTGACCGCCAACCCGCGCACGCTCAAAGGCGACTACTACAACAACACCGCGCTCAGCGGCAGCCCGACCCGCACCGTAGCGGCCGATTCAGCCGATCACAACTGGGGTTCGACCAAGCCGTTCTCGAACATCAACGCCGACAATTTCTCGGCGCGTTACACCGGCACCTTCGTCGCGCAAGAAACCGGAACCTACACCTTCCGCACCATCTCCGATGATGGCGTTCGCCTTTACATCAATGATGTGCTGCGGATCGACAACTGGACGAACCACTCTCCCACCATCAACGACGCAACGGTCACCCTGAACAAGGGCACCAGCTTCACCGTCAAGCTCGAATACTTCGACAGCGGAGCCGATGCCGTGATCCAGCTGCAATGGGCAACACCCTCGTCTCCCACGGTGTTCAGCTCTTTTGGCGGCACGGCCGGCAACGCGACGGCGGTCGACTACAACAACGAAACCGGCAGCGGCGTCTACGACCTCACGATGCGCACGAAGGTGTGCGACACCTCAGCCGGCGCCGGCGGAGTGGAATCCAATTGCAAGGCCTACGGCAGCAACTACAAGCCCGAGGGTTTGCTGCAGCAGTACGCGCAAAAGATGCGCTTCAGCGCCTTTGGCTACCTCAACCAGTCCACGGCCGCAGATGGCACAGGCAACGGCAACGCGCGCGACGGCGGCGTGTTGCGCGCGCAGCAGAAGTTTGTAGGCCCAAGCGAGCCGGTACCGCTGAAATCGGCGAAGACCAATACGGTAGGGGAGTGGAATGCTACTGACGGGACGCTTGTGCAGAACCCCGATCAAATCACCTCGGCGTTGGGCGTGACCATCGCGGATAGCGGTGTGATCAACTACCTCAACAAGTTCGGCCAATTGACACCCGGCAATTACAAGTCGCGCGATCCGGTCAGCGAGATGTACTACGCCGCTCTGCGCTACTTCCGCAATCTTGGCAATGTGCCTGAATGGACCAGCACTGCTGGCGCGTCCAACGAAACGATAAAGACCTGGGTGGATGGTTTCCCGGTCATTGCTTCCGATTGGAAAGATCCAATCCAGTACACCTGCCAACGCAACTTTGTCCTGGGCATCGGCGACATCTATACCCACGCCGACAGAAACGTACCCGGCAACAAGGCAAATCCAACCGACCTGGAGAACACCGCGCTGCCGCCAAAAGTGGCGGCGGACACGACGGTCGATGCCGTGAAGGCGACTGATAAGGTAGGTGCATTGCAAGGCCTCGGCGCCATCGGCACCAACAACACGGGTTGGGGCGGCCCGGGCCGTGGCAATTCCGCCTACATGGCCGGCTTGGCCTACGACGCCAACACCAAGGACATCCGTTCCGACGTGGACGGCAAACAGACCGTGCAGACCTATTGGGTCGACGTGCTGGAGCAGTCGTTTCAAAAGAACAACCAGTTCTACCTGACCGCCAAGTTCGGCGGCCTCAGCGTGCCCAGCGGCTTCGATCCTTACACCTTCGATCAAGCCATCCCGGACCTCTGGTGGTCCACCAGCGGCGATACGCTGACAGATACCCGTCTCGCCACAGACGCCACCCAGAAGAAGCCCGACAACTACTTCACCGCGGGCAATCCGGACGACATGATCACGGGCCTCAAGAAGGCCTTTGCAGCCATCGCCAACGCGATCGAAACCTTTACCACCTCGTTCTCGCCATCCACGTTCCAGCTCGCTTCCAGCGGCTCGGCTTCCTATGGCGCGCAGTTCAACGCCAAGTACTGGAGCGGTGTCGTCTCGGCCAGCGAATTGACCATTGCGGCCGACGGCACCCCCACCGTCACCGCCAAATGGACCACCAGCACCACCCTCGAATCGCAGCTCGCCGGCACCGGGTGGAATACGGATCGACGCGTCGTGACATGGAGCGGATCGGCAGGTATCCCGTTCCGCAAGGCCAGCCTCAGCACTACGCAGCTTGGAACCCTGGACACCAGCTATGTGAGTGGCGACGACAGCGAGAACTATCTCAACTGGCTGCGCGGCGACCGCAGCAACGAGCGCACCGAGACCACCACCACCAAGTCGTACCGGTTCCGCAAGGCACTGCTGGGCGATGTGGTCAACGCCAAGGTCACACCAGTGGCCGCGCCGTCACGCGCCTTCTCTGAAACGGTCAACGTCGGCTACAGCGACTTCAAGACCAAGTGGAAAGACCGTCCCACGATGGTCTATGTGGCAGCCAATGACGGCATGCTGCACGGCTTCAACGGCTCGCTCAATAGCAGCACCGATGCCAATGCCGGAAAGGAAGTGTTTGCCTACGTGCCGAGCGCCCTGTTCGCAAAGCCCAGCAGTTCGGACGCCGACGGCTTGCTGGCCCAGCTGGGCAACCCACTGTATTCGCACAGATACTACGTGGACACCACGCCGCTCGCCTTCGAGCTCGATTTCAACAATGCCGGCGGCGCCTTCAAGACCACCAAGGCGTCGGATTCCGACTGGCGCACCCTGCTGATTGGCGGGCTTGGCAAGGGCGGCAAGAGCTACTACGCCATCGATGTGACCGACCCGGCCTCCATGACCGACGAGGCCAAGGTGGCCGCCAAGGTGAAATGGGAGTTCACCGATTCGACCATGGGCTACAGCTACGGCGCGCCTCTGGTGGTCAAGACCAAGAAGTACGGCTGGGTCGCGATACTGACCTCGGGCTACAACAACAGCGACGGCTACGGCTACGTCTACTTCGTCAATCCCACGAATGGCGCTCTGCTCGAGAAGGTGCGTACCGGCAGTGCTTCGGACGGCCTGACGCAGGTCACCGGCTTCATGAAGGAATTCAGCGACGGTACCGTCGACGCCCTCTACGTGGGCGATCTCAACGGCCAGGTCTGGCGCTTTGACGTGACGGCGGCCAAGGACACCACTACCACTACCGCTTACCCCACTCCCCTACTGCTGGCAACGCTCAAGAGCGACGACGGCACCGCACAACCCATTACCACGCTGCCGTTGGTCGAGATTCAGCCGCTCACGCGCAAGCGCTTCGTGCTGGTGGGTACCGGGCGATTGCTCGACATCTCGGACGTGGAGTCGACCGCGCCGCAGAGCTTCTATGCCATCATGGACGGCGGCGTGAACACCTTCAACAGAGCAACCGACCTGCCGTCCAGCGCCTCGTTTCCTCTGACGCGCGCAATGCTGGACGAAGTCGATGACGTGACGAAGGGTATCTCTCTCTCCAATACTTCGATGGGCTGGTATATCGAACTGGGCGCCGATACGACCTCCGCCTGGCGGCTGGTGCCCAACAACCATCCCACGTACAGCCGCGGCATCGTGGCCTTCGCACCCTTCATGACAGCCGGCAATCCGTGCAGTCCCTCGGGTATCAGCCGAATCTATGCCATCGATATTGGGAATGGCAAGTCGACTCTGATAAACAGCAGCGATACCATCATTTCCTATGTCCAGACTACCTCGGCGGTCACCGACCTGGAGTTCGTCAAGGTGGGCAACAAGGTGCGGCTGGTAGCCGGCGATGCGACCGGCGGGGTGTCAAATCAACGCTTCACGCCGCCGCCGAGCCAATCGCTGCGGTTGCTCAATTGGCGTGAAGTGCCGACGGTGGATTGAAGTGGTGGGAGGCGCTGGGCAGTGCGCGATCAGCAAGGGCGTCGTGCGCCTCCACAGGACGCTTTCGGGCGCTGGGCGGTAAGCGCACTGACCCCTTCGTGACGATGGCCCGTCGCTGATGATAAGGCAGCAACTCTGCGGCGCGACTGATCGACTGCGTGCGTTGCTCGCGCCCGCGCGCACGTCCTTCAAGTACGCGGGCGATCTCAGGCAGGTTGCAAATGAAGAGAGCTCCACAAGCCTGCACGCACGTCGCTCGGACAAGAAGACAAGAATCGCATTGGTCGATCATCACGGTGATGGCCAGCGCGGCTGGCCGGTGAGATTTAACGCTTTACCCTGAAGGCGGTGTTCAGCGCGGGGCTTCGCCCAGCAGCTTCTTGAGCTTGGCGCTCTCCTCCTTCAGATCACGCAGTCGCTTGGCATCGGGCACCCCATGCCGCGGCACTGTGCGCGCATTCATAGAAAGTGGGAAAGTGGTGTCGCTGAAACCGCCCTTGCGACACCGCTCCTTCACAGGCAGGCAAGCCTCCAAGTTGATGGACTCTGGTACACGGGGCAAGTCAGGCGCTCGTCAATCTCGGACCTGCCAGGTGGCCGGCCGTGCATCATGCCCGCACGACATTTGGCATTGGATCCAAGTACACGCCACGGGTGTCGACGATCAACTTCGCATTCGCCTGGATCATTGGGTAGTCGAACGCGTCGTGATTCGTAGCGATCAGCACCACGTCGTACGACGCGACCGACTTCGGCGTCAGCTCGATGCTCGCCAAGTCGAAATGATGCTCACGCATCTTCGGGAAGACCGGCACCCAAGGATCGGCATACGACACCATGGCGCCCTTGGCCTGGAGGAGCTCCATCAATACAACTGCCGGTGACTCCCGCATATCGTCGACATTCTTCTTGTAGGCAATACCCAGCACCAACACGTTGCTGCCCTTCACCGACCTTTCGCCGTTGTTGAGTGCCTCCGCTATCTTTTGCATCACCCAGTGCGGCATGTCGCTGTTGATCTGCCCCGCCAACTCGATAAACCGCGTGTTCAAACCGTATGCGCGCGCCTTCCAGGTCAGGTAGAACGGATCAACCGGAATGCAGTGGCCGCCCAGCCCCGGCCCGGGGTAATACGGCACGAAACCGAACGGCTTGGTTGCCGCGGCGCGAATCACCTCGTAGATGTCGATCCCCATCCGATCAGCGATGATCTTCATCTCGTTTACTAGTCCGATGTTGACCGCACGGTGAATGTTCTCGAGCAGCTTGGTCATCTCCGCCGCCTGCGTGGAACTTACTGGCACTACCGTATCGATCACTGTTTTATACAGCGCAACGCCTGCGTTCAGGCAAGCCGGTGTGCAGCCGCCGACGACTTTCGGAATGGTTTGGGTGGTGAACTTCGAATTGCCAGGATCCTCACGCTCGGGCGAGAAGACCAAGTATATGTCCTCCCCAACCTCGAAGCCGCGCGACTCGATTCGAGGCTTGAGTTCTTCCTCTGTTGTTCCAGGGTACGTCGTGCTTTCAAGCGAGATGAGTTGGCCGCGACGGATGTGGGGCAACAAGGCTTCGATTGTGCCGATGACGAAACGCAGATCGGGTTCCCGATATTGATCGAGTGGCGTCGGCACACAGATGATCAGCGCGTCCACTTCAGCGGCACGGGAAAAGTCCGAAGTTGCCGACAACCCTTGCTGGCGGCCACGTTCAACCGCCGCATCGCCGATGTGTTTGATATAGCTTCGGCCTTGATCGATAGCATGTACTTTTTCTTCGTCGATATCAAATCCGAGGACCGGCAGTCCGACTTCGGCGAAACGCAAAGCGAGGGGGAGGCCGACGTAGCCCAGGCCGATAATTCCGACTCGAATGGTGTTTGCGATCACTAGCATCTCCAGGTTATCTCGAAGCCTACCTCAGAGCTCCCTCGCCGCTTCGAGTAAATTCCCCCCGAGTTTCGTCGACTGCAATCCACGGGAAAGGCCGCCCCTTAGTTCTGGCGAAAACGGAATGCAGCAGCGGCATCGCGGTAGATTTGGATATAGAGAGCCGCTGCACGTGCGGCGCCGAAGTGATGGTCGGCACGTTCACGGCCTGCTCGCCCCATGGATTGAGCTTGCTCCGGCCTTTCTATCAGTTCTTTGCACGCTGTTGCCACACCCGCCAGATCGCCACACGGTCTCAGAATGCCCGTCACGCCATCTGTTACCACGTCTTTCAATCCAGTTACGTTGAATGCGACAACCGGCCGGCCGCATGCCATCGCTTCGAGGGCGGTGTAGCCGAAGCCCTCATGACGGCTTAAACAAACAGTGACATCACAGTCCTGATAGAGCTTCACCAAGTCAGACTCGCGAAGACGAGACCAGACCTTGACATTGGACCCGAGCGCCTCCAAGCCGGCGGTTTGCCCTCGCCGGCCGGCCACCACGTGCAACTCGATTGCTGGGTCCAGGCACTGTCGAAAAGCCGGAAGGAGATCGCCCCCCTTGCGCAGTGACATGTTTCCGACCCATAGGACTCTGGGCGGTCTGACAGTAGGCGTGTAGGAAGGACGAAACACATTGGCATCAAGCCAGTAGTCAACTACTTCGATCTTCTTTTCTAGCCCAAAGCTCTCCTCGACCTCGGCAGCGGCTGACGCGCTGCCACAAAGCACTGCGTCCGCTCTCCGGAAGGAGAGGGCCTCAAAACGACCGATCCAGTGATCGTGATAAAGCGCCTGAAAAGGCCCTTTCCAAGCGGGGTAGCCACGCCCACGAACGCAGTGGTGCACCGTGACGATTAAGGGGCGGCCCCTTCCGGAGAATGCAAACGCGTTCCAACTGTTGGCGTGAATGATGTCAATGCCTTTCGGCATTGGCGCGGCTCGGAGCAGCCACGGCAACAATTCGCAGCGCAGCGGAAACCAAGTGACAATTGGTTCGCAGCCCACTTCAGAGAGCAACGCTGCCAATCGCTCCACGAAGACATCGCTACCGCTACTTGAACGAATGCTCGGAAGCCACACTTTCATAAACGATTCGGCTCCCGCGACAGGCGCCTAAACGTTGCTGCCATAACCTCCGCAGCATCCCGCCAAGAGCTTCCGGCGAACGGCGTCGGTTCCGGCATGGCGAGGGCATCGAGCATGCCCTGGGCAACACTGGCCGCATCCGGTCGGGTGAAGACCCCGGAAGGCCCCGCAGCCTCGCGCAATTCAGGAATGTCAGTGGCGACCACACGCGTTCCGAACGACGCAGCCTCTGCTGCAGGCATGCCAAATCCCTCATAGTGAGATGGCTGAACTAGGATGTCGGCATGCGCGAACAATGCCGCCATGTGCTGATCAGGGACGTAGCCCACTTCACGAAGCCAGTCAGGATAGGCGCCATGCAACGCTTCTAGTTTCCGCCCCCAGCCTGCAGCGCCAGCCAGGACGAGAACGTGCCGTGGAAGAAGGCCGCGCGCCTTGAGCGCTGCAAACGCGACAACGAGACTGTTGAGGTTCTTCCGCGGCTCGCGTGTTGCGACCGACAAGACGTATGGCTCTACAAAAGGACGTCTTCCGAGCGAACTCGTATCCATGCCTGACCATCTGGAGCTAGGTAACGCCACGCCGTCTGCGCAACGACCTACAAGATCGCGCAGGCGTGCCGCGGTACCTTGGGAGATCGCGATCACCTGCGCTGCACTTCGAACATCGTCGGCGAACCAACGGCGGTAGGCAAAACGGTTGACCGGCGCCATTGTTTCCGGAACCAGCAGATGATTCAGGTCATAGACCGTGGCAACGGTCTGGATATCCAACGAAGGAGCCAGAGTTCCCGCTGCCCAGAACGCGTTGAGACCATCATCGCGGGCCAATGCACCGAGGCGCATCTTTACCCATACGAGCCCAGGCAATCGACGCCACAGAGGATGCGAGTCGACAACGACCCGCCAACGTGCGGAGGGCCAGTCCAGCGCCATCGGGCGACGCGTGTACAACAGCCAATCGGCCTCGGGCAGCAGATCATGCAAACAGAGCAGGATTTCGCGTACATACCGTCCGATACCGGTGATATGGCCGGTAAGACAACGCGCGTCGACACCGATCCGCATCCGTCACCCGCCCGTTCTGTTGGGCTTGGGGATTTCAACGAGTTTGCAATCGAGGGGGCGAGCGACGAAGTCTCGCACCGAAGCGGCATTGAACATGAGCAGGTGTCTGAGGGTTTCCCAGTTGTTCCAGTACTCGTGTTCGATATTTCTCAGCGGATCGATATTCGTCGTGCCCGTGGCAAGTGAGGGGCGCTGGTCACTTCCGCAGCCGGGACGCTTGGTGACGCGCTCTAGCCAAGCGTCCGGTATGTTGACAGGCGGAGAGAAGAGGGTTCTATTCATCTGAACGTCCATAGGATCTGACTAGGTTGTTCGCTGCTCTTGGACTGAGCGGAGTCTGAGCATAGCGAAGCCGATGACCGTCAAGGTCATCGTTATGTGCGTGCCATACGTTGCGAGCACCGCACCACGCCAGCCGTGTTGTGAAACCAGAGTGATCCCCAGCAAGACGCTGGTCCCTGCGCCCACCAATTCGACCACGCCGACAAGTTTCTCGTGCCCCGATGTGGCCATGATGCTCCGGACTATCATCCAGCACGCCGTCGTGAGGGGCAGCAACGCAAGCCAGCGAGCTATGAGACCCACTCCTTGAAACTGCTCACCGAAAATCATCGGAAGAACTGGAGCGAGCACGTATGCCAGGACGCATGCCAACAACGCCATGCCGAGCAATACCAGCCATCTGCGCCAAAGCATCTTCAACGAAGTCGCCACACCTCCTTGTCCATGACGGAATAGCGCGCGCGTACTCCACTCGATCAATCCGTTGATAGGCAGAAGCATTACATCCATCATCCGGTAGGCCAACGAGTACTCGCCCGCTGTTCCGAACGTCGCCAACTTGGCAATGATGGTCTTATCAGCGTCCGCATGAATGCGCGTAGACGCCGCCGCGATAGAGAAGCCCAGCCCGGCGAAGAAGCCTCTCGAGTACGCCTCCTCGGTTCGGTTGCGCTTTCCTCTTGCGCCCATGGCCAAACCCACAACCAAACCGGCCATGGCCGCACCGCTAAGAAAACTCAGAACGCTCCAAGACTCGATGTTGACGGAACCAAACGTCATCACAAGCGATGCAAGCAGCAACATCCTCGCCAACGGCAACGCGCACATCACCAGCGCCATACGCAGGTAGCGCTCACGCCCCTGATACGAACGCACCAATAGATCGCAAGCAGGCAACCCGAGGAGATCGCCCATGACCAGCAGCAGCAGCGACAACCAGCCCACCTCCTCGCGAACGACAAGCCATGCCACAAGCACTGTCAACGTCAAGAGGACTGGCTGCGTCTTCCATATGCTCGCGTGATGGGCAACGAAACTGCCGCGCCACGCATCGGGAGCAATTGCGGTATCTCGGAGATGAAGGGCCGACGCCCCGAGACCTGCTAAGACGGAGAAAAGACCCGCGATGCTGCCAATGACAATGTACGCGCCATAGTCGGTTCTTCCGAGGAGACGAGCAAGAAGGATGGTGAGCGCCGCCTGAAATGCCGCGCGAAAACCCATCCCTGCAATAACCGTCACATAGCCGGAGCGTAGGCCATGCAAAGTCTTCTGTGCGCCACGTAGGTCCGTCGCGGTCTGTCCCTCATTCGATCCAAAGATCTCGGGCATAGCAGTGTGGCTTGAGGGAATTAAAACGAATCGCGGCAACTCTGGGTGCGACTCAAATCTATTTTCTACACAACCAATTGAGAGCCATTTGAACCGCAAATTTTTCTTAGCAACTTAGAGTATCCGGCCGCAACTACAGGCCAAGATAGTTGCCGATTCAATCTGATGCGGGCCTTAGTCACCGAATCAAGGGCTGACTTCGGATTTTCCATAACGGCGACTACTGCGTTTGCTAATGCTGCAGCGTCTAGCGGAGATATCACTTTGCCCTCACCGTCAGTGATTACGTCTTTTACGGCGGGAACATCACCCACAATCACCGGGCAGTGACATCCGATTGCCTCACCAACCACCAAACCCAAACCCTCGACATCGCCATTACTTGCGCGCACAAAGGGCGCAACCAACACTGCAGCTTGCCGATAAAGTGCAGGAAGGTCAGCTTGTCGCACGGGGCCAACAAAATGCACAACCTGGTTGAGCCCCATCCGACCAGCTTGTTCGCGCAACGACGCTTCTTCAGGTCCGAATCCCGCAATCTTCAAGCGCACCGATGGTCTAGCTGCGCAGATTGCGGGCATCGCATCGAGCAGATAATTTAGACCTTTTTTTTCTACCAATCGGCCGACGAATAAAATTTCATCCAAGGATCGCTCTGTCGCAGGATGAGGAGTAAATCGACTCTCAAAATCAATGCCCATTGGCTGCACGGTTATTTTATTCACCTCGACTTCGAGACGAGCCATATCCGATTGCATGGCACCACTTACTACAGTAATGGCATTGGCTCGTTTCGCAACAAAGCGTTTTAGCAAACTCATCAGGCGTCCTCGCAATGCATACAAATCCGCGCCATGAGAAGTCACAATAAACGGGATTTTTTTTGCAAACAGGCGACATACCAATGCAGCGATCAATCCCTGAGGAATCAACCAATGGGCATGAATTGCGTCAATGCGATGAAGCCGGGCGAGTCGTGCTGCCACGAAGAGTTGAAATAAGAAAAAACTGGGGAGCAACATTGCCATCAATGGCTTTCGCCGAAGGTTATTTACAATGCCACCATTGTTGACTAAAACCTCCCATTTTTCAGGCGCATAGCGATAGCGCACCACTTCAACCCCGTCGAGCATTTCCGTCGCCGATGCTCCAGTTGCATGAGGGCAAAGCACAATAATTCGATGCTCGAGTGATAAGCGTTTGCAGAGTTCATGAATGAAACCTGGCTCCGGATCTCCAGCCCAGCGAGGATAAGTCGACGCCAAGACCAATATAGTGAGACGACTCACGTCAGCAGGAGCTGCACACATCGTTGAACTCATTATTTGATCTTCAAATTTCATTCTAGCTGGCATCCCGCTCATTCGCTCCCGAACCTCCATACATCAACGCAGTGATCTGCTCGGAAATGAGCCCAATCAAAAAAACAATTACCGCCGCACTAAACAGCAGCACACTCATGTTAGTGAATCGATGTTGAGTGAAGAATGTATAGGCATAGTAACCAAGCCCTAACAAAAAAAATGCAAGGCCGATTGGAGCAAAGAGCTTGAGCGGCGAATAAAGCGTACCGATCTTGAAAATAATTAGCAAAAACCGCGTCCCGTCACGCCATAGTCGAATATGGCTCGTGGTTCCGGCGAGTCTAGGCTTTACCTCAATAGGTTCATAGGCTACGGCGTAGCCTGCTCTGAAGAATGCCATGGTGCTGGTTGTCGGATAAGAGAACCCGTTTGGCAAAAGATGGAGAAATTCAAGGAACCGTTTTCGCCGTACGACTCGGAATCCTGACGTGAGATCTTTCACCGGATGATTGACCATCCAAGATGCCAAGCGGTTGTAGAACGCATTAGCAAGGCCGCGATGGCGGCTGGCTTGCCCCTCTGAATTTCGCGCGCCGACGACCATCTCATAGCCCTCACGCAGGCGTGTGAGAAGGCGCGCGACATCCTGCGCCCGATGTTGGTCATCACCATCCATGAACACGATCCAATCCCGCGTCGCCGCGCGCGCGCCGGCCTTAATCGCAGCGCCATTGCCGGCACCGTAGGGGCGACGCACGACGCGCGCGCCGTGCCTCTGCGCAACGCTCACCGTGTCATCAATTGAACCGTCATCTGAAATAATGATCTCAGCCCCCGGGAGCAATTCGCAGAGGTCGGGAAGGAGGCGAGCCAATCCCTCAGCTTCATTGCGAGCCGGAATCACAATGCTAAGCTCACGTGCGACCGGCATCTTCTCATGATCGATTTGCGCAGCACAATCAGCATCTACATTCGACTGCCCCCCCGTTAAAGTGGTCTCTGCCTTTTCAATTGATTTCATATCTTGCCGCTTTATTGGTTTGCCAGCGCGTGGCGCATGGCGCTCCGCTCTTCGTCGATACGACGGCGATACACTCCTTTGCGATCCATCGATTGGGCCACATCCAGTTCAACAAGTCCATCAGCAAATTTTCCTAGGAATGCCAATGCCTGCGCATACATGATCCTGCTGGATGCTTCGTCGTTCATGGCAATGGCCGCTGAAATCAAGGCCGCGCCTCGCGGCAAATCGCCGTACTTGTTGATGTAGTATTGAGCAAGTATCTTGGTGACTTCCGCTTTTTGGTCCCGGGGGATCAGCGGATTATCGAGAGCGGCCTTGAAAATACTCAATGCCTGATCATCCGGCAGGCGGCACGTTTTTTCGATCTGGCACGCCATGAATGAATTGAGGGCTCCGGTGTTTGTATTGTAGTACGGCAGGTCTCTGAAGCGCGAAATGACTGAGTTCAGAAGACTCGGATCTGGCTCCAGTCCGCGAAAATATGCCAGATGTACACGCGCGAGAAACGGGAGAACGGTTGGCAAATAGGACTGCGTGGATCGGACGAGAGCCTCGTCCGCAAGTGCGCCAAAACGGTCATCACCTGTATTCTGGAATAGAACCATGTAATTTCTGGCCAGTTCATAGTTGGCACGAGGAGACGACGGTCGGTTTTCAGCCTCATTGGCAGCCCAATCCACTACATTCGACCATTGAAGCGAGCGATTGTAGGTGACGAAGGCCAACAAGCCGAGATACAACGTCAAAAGAACCATCGCGAGACGTCTTTTATCAATTGCTCGGATTTCCTGGAAACCAATCGAAACAAGCAAAAAGAGTCCGAACATTGCAAAGTAATTTCGATGTTCATGCACCAACTCGAGCGGAAAAATGGTCGACTCAAGAGAGTGTGCGATGAGAAACCAACCCCAAGCAAAAAGCAGCAATGGCAGACGGCGCCTGAGGACTACTGCTACTGCGCTGATCAGCGCCAACCCCCATATTGAAAATGCCGTAGTTAGCGGATCCCAAAATGAGCGCGATATTGTGAAATCGTCGTGGTACAACGAGAGCCCTGACGCCCTTGGCAAAAATATCATCTGTAAGTAATAAAACAGGACACGGGATTCGGTAAACACCCTTTCCTTCAAATCGAAATCTCTATTGGCGAATGCCGCAGGCGCCAACATCGTCGGGAGCTTAAAAATTAGAACGGCTGCACCAGCCAGCAGGAGCGCCCCCGAAATTAGTCGCTTTGCCCGCACGCCGTACAAAACTAACGGCCTATCGCGATAGCGAAAACGAAACGCGAAGTACTCGACCCAGATCAGCAGAACCACAAAAAGCAGTCCGCTTTCTTTGGTAAGGACGGACGCGGCAAGCAAGGCTAAGACGATTGGTACGCGCCCCAGCAGGGCGAGGTACGGGCGGCGACCCACTGGGCCTCTTGTTGTTGCAATTCGGTAGCGGCAGAAGATGAGCAACGCGGCGAACCCGAAGCACGCAGACAGGCTGGTCATGCGCTGTACGACGTATAGCACAGCTGTCAAATTTAGCGGATGGAGTCCCCAGATGCTGGCGACCACCCAGCCTGACCAAGCGTTGGGGTTCTGAATTGAGGTAGTCCGAGTCGATTTTTGCTCAAATGCATCGCACAAGGTTTGCGCAAGAGCGCCCACCAAGAGCACATTAACCAAGTGGATGAGCAAATTGATCAGCTTAAAATAATACGGATCGGTGCCTCCGAAGTACAGGTTCAAGGCGAAAGTAACAAGCGCGATCGGCCTTCCCAGCGGCCCAGCATCGCCTGACCAAGCAGCGGACCACAGCCCGTCCCATTGGAGGGAGTGCAGTCGCAGGCTGGAGTTCTGCAAAATGTTGACGTCGTCATCAAAGGCATATCCCCCTTTTAGCCCTGGCGCGTAGCAGGCTGCGACCGTGAGCAGGAGCAGCCCCCACTTCCACCATGTCGCATTCGAAAGTCCAACGGCCCAGGGGAGTCGGATCGTTAGGGTAGGTCTCATCGAGGGGCAGTTCGCAGAAATGAAAAAAAAGGCACATGATGTGCCTTTTTTTGGGAGCTGTTGACTATTGACTCAACGGCATTCCGACGGCAGGTACTTCGATGCCATCGCGCTCGCACCAGGCTTGCACGTCCACTTGACGCTGCCAGCATTGGCGCTCGACGGCGTCAGCGTGACGTTCTTACCGGAGTCGACCAACGTGTTGTAAGTAATGGTGATCACGCCATTGGCGCCGACCGCGACGCTGGTCACGGCATTGCCCTTGATCGAGGCAGAACTCGGCAGACCAGCAGAGGCGTTGCTGGTCGGCCACGCACCCTTAGACGCGAAATACTCGCCCACGCCAGCCTTAGCAGCAGAAGCCAGGCCTAGACCCTCCGAAACGCGAGCGCGCTTCGTGTAGTCCTGATACGCCGGCAGCGCCACAGCAGCCAAGATACCGATGATCGCCACAACGATCATCAGTTCGATAAGGGTGAAACCCTTTTGCACATTGCGTGCGATGGAACGACGGTTCATTCAAAAACTCCGGTTGATTGAAGGGGCCCGAGGAAAGCCCCCGGTGCGTTGAACCTCCGCAGCATCTGTGCCACCCCGGCTGGGCGCCTCTGAAGCAAACCTTGGTGTGCATTTGTTCACGCTGCAGTTACAAGAGGTGACACAACCCGTTGCATATGCCACACGCGGAATGACAAATTTTGTCAGTCATCCACCGACAGTGTCAGACCTGCAGCACCCCCGCCGCTTCCAGCCACCGAATGTCCCACCCCTTCGCGCCATGGGTCTGCGAGCCGGCCGCCAGCATGTCGATCTGGCTCATGATCTCTTCGGTTTCAGCCGGCTTGGTGTGAGTGATATAGATCGGGTAGCTCCTGCCGGTCGCGATATGCGCCAGTTCGTCTGCCAAAGTCGCAGGCGACAAATGCAAGCTGCGCTGGGCAAGGGCCTGCTCCCGATTGCTGAACGCCGTTTCGATCACCAGCATCCCCACATCGAGCTGGTTCACCCGCTGCCAAAAGGCCGGATTGCGCTCGGTGTCTCCGCTGAACACCCAATTCGGCCCACCCTTCGCGCAACGCACGGCGTAGCCGCAGGCCGGCACGGTATGCACAGCCGGCAGCACCTCGATGTTCTTGAGCGCCCGCGTTCCCAGTTGGAGCTGTTGGCCGACCACGATGTCGTGAAAGCTCACGAACGGCGCCTCGCGACTTGGAATGCTCGCGAAATCCGGCCAGATGACGTTGTTGAACACGTGGGCGCGCAGCGCCTCGATGGTGGCGCGCAGGGCGTGCACGCGCAGCGGTTTGCCGCGGCGGCTGGCCACGGCGTCGATCATCAGGGGCAGCGCGGCGATGTGGTCGAGGTGCGAATGGGTGAGCACGACGTCGTCGATGGCGGCCATTTCGTCCAGGCTCAGGTCGCCGACGCCGGTACCGGCGTCGACCAGCAGGTCGCTGTCGACCAGGAATGAGGTCGTGCGGCAGTCCTTGGCGATGGCGCCCGAGCAACCCAACACGCGCACCTGCATATGCGAGGCCCTTTGTTTTCTAGTTGGTTCCGAACCGGGTTGCACCATCCCAGTTCTGGTCTTTGGGCTGCAACGCCATCGAGGCTAAACGCTGTGCGTGGAGCCGGTAAAGGACTTTTTTGGCATCTGCTGCCAGCAGTGGGGTCAAGGCCGTGGCCCGTACCAATGCCTCGGCTCAACCAGCGACGAACTGCATCCGCGTGCCGCCGAGCTCGAGCACGTCGCCGTCCTGCAGGGCGACGGCCTCGTTGCCTAGCGGTTCGCCGTTGAGTTCGGTGCCGCCGTCGATGGGCGCCACCACGTAGCCGTGCAGGCGCCGCGTGACGGCGGCGACGGCCACGCCGGGCTTGCCGATGGTGGTGACGACCTTCTGCAGGGAAAGCTCGCGCCCAGCGCCGCTGCCCGACAAAACACGCATGACGGCCACGCCGGTGCCGCCGCCGAAGGGCTGGTGCACCGTGGGGGCGGAGCTGAGCGGAATCGGGCCCGACGGAGCCGGCGCGATGTGCGGCGCGGGCCCGGCGCCATCGGGGGCGCCGCTGCCCACCAGGTAGCGGATCTTGTACTTGCCGACCTCGACGACGTCGTTGTGCTCGAGCGCCTGCTTCTTGACCGCACGCCCGTTGATGTACGTGCCGTTGGTGCTGTTGAGGTCTTCCAGATAGACGTCGCCGCCGATCATGTGCAGCACGGCGTGCTCACCGCTGATCGCCAGATTGTCGATCACGATGTCGTTATACGGCCGCCGTCCCAGCGTGGTGCGGTCCTTGGCGAGCGTCACCTCCTTGATGACGACACCGTCGATCGAAACGATCATCTTCGGCATGGCCGACTCCTCGATCTCATTTTTTTGGGCTATCCGGATGCCTCGAGCGCTTCACCTGAGCCTGCTCTGGCGAGGACAACGGAAATGTTGTCCCTGCCGCCATTGTGATTCGCAGTTGAAACCAAAAGTGTTGCTTTCTCCGAAAGCCCGATATCTTGTAACAAAAGCGTGAAAAGCTGCGCGTCGGGGACCATCTCGCTCAGCCCGTCGGAACATAGCAGGAAAAGGTCACCTGGCTTCACGTTGTGCTCGTGCATTTCGAGTTCGACATGGCGTTCGATGCCGAGCGCCCGCGTGACGAGGTTGCGGTGCGGCGACAGGATGGCCTGCTCGGGCGTGATGGCGCCGGCGTCGAGCTGCTCCTGCAGCAGCGAATGGTCGCGCGTGAGCTGTTCGAGCTTTTCGTTGCGCAGCCGGTAGCAGCGGGAGTCGCCGATATGGCCGACGATCGCGCGCCTGGGCCCGAAGGCGGCCAGCACGAGCGTGGTGCCCATGCCCTGCAGCTGCATGTTCGCGACGCCGGCTTCGAGGATGGCCGCGTTGGCCTCGTCGGTACCGGCCTGCAGCGCGCGGCGCATGGCCCGCGGGTTGGCGCTCGGCCCGGCGTGGGCCAGCCAGCGGCCGAAGCTGGCTTGCAGCAAGGCGATGGCCATGCCGCTGGCCACCTCGCCGCCGTTGTAGCCGCCCATGCCGTCGGCCAGGAGAACCAGCCCGAGCGAGGCGTCGAAGGCGATCGTGTCCTCGTTGTTGGCGCGCACCCGGCCGGGGTCGGTGAGCGCGGCGAAGTCCCAGGTCAGCGAGCCGGTGTCAGGAGAAACGGATACGCCCAGGTTCGCCATTGAGTCAGTGTGGTTGAGAGGGGCCGCTCGCTCAGTGTGCGGCGGCGGCCGCACGCCTTTGCTGCCAGCGGCCGACAGCGACGACGAAAAATGCGCCGGCCGCGGCGCCTGCATAGTGCAGCCATGGGTTGGCCGCCAGGGCGGCGCGCAAGGCGACGTCGCTCACGATGGTCTCGCCGCCGACCCAGCCGATCAGCGCGGCGCCCAGCATGATGATGATCGGGAAACGTTCCATGAGCTTGATCATGAGGGTACTGCCGAAAATCACCAACGGAATGCTGATGGCCAGGCCCAGCACCAGCAGCACCATGCTGCCCTGCGCCGCGGCCGCGACCGCGATCACGTTGTCCAGGCTCATGACCAGGTCGGCCAAGAGGATGGTCCGCACGGCCGCGAGCATGCTGCCGTATTCCTTTTCTTCGCCGTTGTCGTCTTCCTCATCGCCGAGCAGCTGCACGCCGATCCACAGCAGCAGCGCGCCGCCGAGGATCTGCAGGTAGGGTAGCGCCAGCAGCTTGGCGGCGACCACGGTGAGCGCGATGCGCAGCACCACGGCCGCGCCCGAGCCGAACAGCACGGCCTTCTTCTGCTGCTGCTGCGGCAGCGAACGGGCGGCCATCGCGATCACCACCGCGTTGTCCCCCGAAAGAATGATGTTGATCCAGACAATCTTGACGAGCCCGATCCAGAAATCGGCAGTTTGCAAATAATCCATGTCTCATATCCACTGTTATGTATTGAAAAAGCGCCCGCAACGTGAATTGCGAGCGCTTTTGTTCTTGTGTGGTCGAGGAGGCGGATGTTTTAGAGCAGCGCCTTGAGGCGCTTGGCCAGCTCCGAGAAGTTGCGTGTGACCGTGAAACCGCACTCTTCCATGATGGCGAGCTTGGCATCCGCCGTGTCGGCGCCGCCGGAGATCAAGGCGCCGGCATGGCCCATGCGCTTGCCCGGAGGGGCGGTCACGCCAGCGATGAAGCCGACGATCGGCTTCTTCA
Organism: Variovorax sp. Soil_C_33; assembly: GCF_057656935.1. Taxonomy (NCBI): domain Bacteria; kingdom Pseudomonadati; phylum Pseudomonadota; class Betaproteobacteria; order Burkholderiales; family Comamonadaceae; genus Variovorax; species Variovorax sp. Soil_C_33. The sequence goes on along the minus strand of NZ_JBDGJK010000002.1, from coordinate 132,224 downwards.
TGTTGTCCTTGCACCAGCGCGCGGCGTCGGCTTCATCGGGGCCGCCGATCTCGCCGATCATGATGACGGCGTCGGTGTCGGGGTCGTCGTTGAAGGCCTTCATCACGTCGATGTGCTTCAGGCCGTTGATCGGGTCGCCGCCGATGCCGACAGCGCTCGACTGGCCAAGGCCGATCTCGGTGAGCTGTGCCACGGCTTCATAGGTCAGCGTGCCGGAGCGGCTGACCACGCCGATGCGGCCCTTCTTGTGGATGTGGCCGGGCATGATGCCGATTTTGATCTCGTCGGGCGTGATCAGGCCGGGGCAGTTCGGGCCCAGCAGCAGCGTCTTCTTGCCGCCGGCGGCTTCCTTGGCCTTCATCTTGTTGCGCACTTCGAGCATGTCGCGCACCGGGATGCCTTCGGTGATGCAGATCGCCATGTCCAGGTCGGCTTCGACGGCTTCCCAGATCGCGGCGGCAGCGCCGGCCGGCGGCACGTAGATCACCGACACGGTGGCGCCGGTTTGCGTCGCGGCTTCCTTCACCGAGCCGAAGATCGGGATGCTGAAGATCGACTCGCCGGCCTTCTTCGGGTTCACGCCGGCCACGAAGCAGTTCTTGCCGTTCGCGTATTCCTGGCACTTCTCGGTGTGAAACTGGCCGGTCTTGCCGGTGATGCCCTGGGTGATGACTTTGGTGTCTTTGTTGATGTAGATCGACATGACGTTTCCTTAGGCTTTCTTGACTGCTGCCACGACCTTCTGGGCCGCTTCCGCCATGGTGTCGGCGCTGATGATGGGCAGGCCCGAATCGGCCAGCAGCTTCTTGCCTTCGACTTCGTTGGTGCCCTTCATGCGCACCACCAGCGGCACCTGCAAGTTCACGGCCTTGCAGGCTGCGATCACGCCGGTGGCGATGGTGTCGCACTTCATGATGCCGCCGAAGATGTTGACCAGGATGGCCTCGACGTTCTTGTTCTTCAGCATGATCTTGAAGGCTTCGGTCACCTTCTCGGGGGTGGCGCCGCCGCCCACGTCGAGGAAGTTGGCCGGCTCGCCGCCGAACAGCTTGATGGTGTCCATGGTGGCCATCGCGAGGCCGGCGCCGTTCACCAGGCAGCCGATGTTGCCGTCCAGCGAGATGTAGGCGAGGTCGAATTTCGAGGCTTCGACTTCGGCCGCGTCTTCTTCGTCGAGGTCGCGCAGGGCCACGATATCGGGATGGCGGAACAGCGCGTTGCTGTCGAAGTTGAACTTGGCGTCCAGGGCAATGATGTTGCCCTTGCTGTCACGGTTGAGCGGGTTGATCTCGACCAGCGAGGCATCCGTCTCCATGTAGCAGGTGTAGAGCTTCTTGAAGATGTCCACGGCTTGCGCGGTGGAATCGGCCGGGATGCCGATGCCGTCGGCGATCTGCTTGGCCTGCGCGTCGGTCAGCCCGTCCTTGGGGTCGGCGAAGACGGTGATGATTTTCTCGGGCGAGGAATGCGCGACTTCCTCGATGTCCATGCCGCCTTCGCTGGAAGCGATGAAGGCCACCTTCTGGGTCGCGCGGTCGGTGACGGCCGAGACGTAGTATTCCTTCTGGATGTCGGCGCCGTCCTCGATGTAGAGGCGGCGGACCTTCTGGCCTTCGGGGCCGGTCTGGTGGGTCTTGAGCTGCATGCCGAGGATGTCGCCGGCGAGCTTCTTGACGTCGTCGATGCTCTTGGCCACCTTCACGCCGCCGCCCTTGCCGCGGCCGCCGGCGTGGATCTGGGCCTTGACCACCCACACGGGGCCGCCGAGTTTCTGGGCGGCTTCCACCGCCTCCTGCACCGTGTATGCCGGGATGCCGCGGGGCACAGGCACACCGAACTTGGCAAGAATTTCCTTGCCCTGGTACTCGTGAATCTTCATGAGGGTGTCTCTCGGAACGAGGTTGAGAACGGGAGAATTTGGGTTGTTGTCCACGGGCCACGGCGTGTAGGCAATCGGGCGGCGGACAGCAGGCGACTGTATCATGGTGCGCCGCACCAACGGCCGGCCGCCGCTGCGGTCAATACGTAATTTCTTCTTACGCAACTTCCCAGGCAATCCGAGGCTTCCACCATGCCCAAGGTCTTCATCGACGGCGAAGCCGGTACCACCGGCCTCCAGATTCGCGAGCGGCTCCAGAAGATGCCGCAGATCGAACTCGTGAGCATCGCGCCGGAGCTGCGAAAGGACGTGGCCGCCAAGCGCGAACTGATGGCCGGCGTCGACCTGGTGGTGCTCTGCCTGCACGACGATGCCGCGCGCGAGTCGGTGGCGCTCATCGACCAGCTCGAGGGCCAGGGACGCCGCCCCAAGATCATCGACGCCTCGACCGCGCACCGCACGGCCGCCGGCTGGGTGTTCGGCTTCCCCGAACTGGCGGCGGGCCAGAAGGAGGCCGTGGCCAAGGCCGAGCGCGTCGCCAACCCCGGCTGCTACGCGACCGGCGCGATCGCCATCGTCCGCCCGCTGATCGATGCCGGCCTGCTGCCGGCCGACCATGCGATCGCCCTGCCCTCCGTGAGCGGCTACTCGGGCGGCGGCCGCACCATGATCGAGGCCTACGAGGGCGGGAAGGCACCGCTGTTCGAGACCTACGCGCTGGGGCTCAAGCACAAGCACATTCCCGAGATCATGAAGTACACCGGCCTCACGCGCCGGCCCGTGTTCATCCCCTCGGTGGGCAATTTCAAGCAAGGCATGCTGGTGCAGCTGCCGCTGCACCTGGACGAGCTGCCCGGCCGCCCCAAGGCCGGCGACCTGCAGGAAGCGCTGGCCGCGCACTACGCGAAGAGCAACACGCCCGAGAAGTTCGTGAAGGTGCTGCCGCCCACCGAGGACGGCAAGATCGACGCCCTCGCGCTCAACGACACCAACGAGCTCGAGATCCGCGTGTTCCCGAACGAAGACCACCGCCATGCCGTCGTCATCGCGCGGCTGGACAACCTGGGCAAGGGCGCCAGCGGTGCGGCGGTGCAGAACCTCAAGCTGATGCTCGGGCTCTGAGCCCCGCGGCCGCGTGCCGCGCGGCCTTCACTCGTTCGGGGCGTGCCGCAGAACCTTGGCGACGACCGCCGAGGCGAATCCGCGCGCCAGCAAAAAGCGCATCTGCTTCGCGCGCTCCGCCGCATCGTGCGGCAGCGTGCCGAAGCGCTGCCGCCACACTTCGAGCGCACGGTCGAACTCGCTGCCCGAGAGGCCGGCGAGCGCCTCGGCCACCGCTTCAGGCGCAATGCCCTTGTGCAGCAGCTCCTGGCGCACGCGCGCCGCGCCGTGGCGGGCCGCGCGCTGGTGCAGCACCGACTGCACCACCCTCGCCTCGCTGATGAAGTCTTTGGCGGCCAGCTCGTCGAGCGCACGCGCCAGCGTGCCGGGCTCTTCCTCGTACCTGGCCAGCTTGCGCTCGAGCTCGCTGCGCGAGTGCTCGCGCTGGCTCAGGAGACGGAGGGCGCGGCCCTTGAGAGAAGGAGCGCTGAAAGCCATGGCCCGAGGCTTACTTCTCGGGCGCGGCCTCGACCGCCTCGGCCAGAAGCGGAATGCCCAGCGATTCGCGCACCTTGTTCTCGATCTCGCGCGAGAGCGCCGGGTTCTCGCGCAGGAACTCGCGCGCGTTGTCGCGGCCCTGCCCGATCTTCTCGCCGTTGTAGGCGTACCAGGCGCCCGACTTGTCGACGATCTTGGCGTTCACGCCCATGTCGATGATCTCGCCCTCGCGGCTGATGCCTTCGCCGAACAGGATGTCGAACTCGGCCGTCTTGAAAGGCGGCGAGACCTTGTTCTTCACCACCTTGACCTTGGTCTCGTTGCCGATCGCCTCGTCGCCCTTCTTGATGGTGCCGATGCGGCGGATGTCCAGGCGCACCGAGGCGTAGAACTTCAGCGCATTGCCGCCGGTGGTGGTTTCGGGCGAGCCGAACATCACGCCGATCTTCATGCGGATCTGGTTGATGAAGATGACCATGCAGTTGGTCTTCTTGATGGTGGCGGTGAGCTTGCGCAGCGCCTGGCTCATCAGGCGGGCCTGCAGGCCGGGCAGCGAGTCGCCCATTTCGCCTTCGATTTCGGCCTTGGGCGTGAGCGCGGCGACCGAGTCGACCACGATCAGGTCGACCGCGCCGGAGCGCACCAGCGAATCGACGATTTCGAGCGCCTGCTCGCCGGTGTCGGGCTGGCTGATCAGCAGGTCCGACAGGTTCACGCCCAGCTTCTGCGCGTACTGCACGTCGAGCGCATGCTCGGCATCGACAAAAGCGCAGGTGCCGGCCTGGCGCTGCATCTCGGCGATGACCTGCAGCGTGAGCGTGGTCTTGCCCGAGGATTCCGGACCGTAGATCTCGATCACGCGGCCGCGCGGCAGGCCGCCGACGCCGAGCGCAATGTCGAGGCCGAGCGAGCCGGTGGAGACCACCTGGATGTCTTCCAGCGCCTCGCCTTCGCCCAGCCGCATGATCGTGCCCTTGCCGAACTGCTTCTCGATCTGGGCCAGCGCGGCCTGGAGGGCCTTGGCCTTTTCGCTGCCTGCGACCGAGATGCTGGTGCCTTTGACGAGTGCGTCCATGTGGAAATCTCCTTGAATATCAATGGGTTGTGTTGGGCTTGTCCAATCTGCTTTTAACCACAGGCTGGATGCTTGAACAGTAGTGTAGGGGTTGGTGAATTCGAGTGAGCCTATTTTTTGGTCAGTTTGCTTTACTATCGACGGCACGTGATAAACGCTGCATTTCCGATCGACCCCGACGCCTGGCGCCAGACCCACCTGGGCCGCCTGCTCGGCCATGCCATGCGCCGCTTCGACGAGCGCGTGCTGGCGCTGATGGCGCACGATGCCGACGTGCCGCTGGCGCTGTCGAACCTCGCGGCACGCGCGCAGGTGAGCGCGGCGCACATCCACATCACGCGCCATCTGTCGCGCGAAGGCTCGCGCCTGACCGAACTCGCCGAGCGCGCCGGCATGACCAAGCAGGCCATGGGCACGCTGGTCGACCAGTGCGAGGCATGGGGCCTGGTGACGCGCGGCCCCGATCCGCTCGATGCGCGCGCGCGGCGCGTGCTGTTCACGGCCGATGGGCTGGCCTGGCTGGAAGCCTTCCGCAACGCGGTCGCGCAGGCCGAGCGCGAGTTCCGCGCCAGCGTCGGCGACGAGATCGCCACCGTGGTAACCATCGGTCTCGAAGCCTATGCCGCGGCCTAGAATCCTAGCGTCTGGAGACACGCCATGCGAATACTGATTGCAGAAGACGACCAGGTGCTGGCGGATGCCCTGCTACGCAGTCTGCGCACCTCCGGCTCGGCCGTCGACCACGTGGCGACCGGTTCGCAGGCCGACGCCGCGCTGATGACCAACAGCGAATTCGATCTGCTGATCCTCGACCTCGGCCTGCCCAACATGCACGGCCTCGAAATCCTGAAGCGGCTGCGCGCCCGCGGCTCCCAGTTGCCGGTGCTGGTGCTGACGGCGGCCGACAGCGTCGAGGAACGCGTCAAGGGCCTGGACTACGGCGCCGACGACTACATGGCCAAGCCCTTCTCGCTGCAGGAGCTCGAGGCGCGCGTGCGCGCGCTCACGCGGCGCGGCATGGGCGCCACCAGCAACGCGATCAAGCACGGCCCGCTGGTGTACGACCAGGCCGGCCGCGTGGCGACCATCGACGGCAAGATGATCGAGCTCTCGGCGCGCGAGCTCGGCCTGCTCGAAGTGCTGCTGCAGCGCGCCGGGCGGCTGGTGAGCAAGGACCAGCTGGTCGAGCGGCTGTGCGAATGGGGCGAGGAGGTGAGCCTCAACGCGATCGAGGTCTACATCCACCGGTTGCGCAAGAAGATCGAGAAGGGGCCGATCCACATCGCCACCGTGCGCGGCCTCGGCTATTGCCTCGAGAAGATTCCGTGATTCGCCTGAGCCCTCGGTGAAGCTCTTCCAGCGCGCACAGCGCTCCCTTTTCGGCGAGATCCTCGATTGGATGCTCACGCCGCTGCTGCTGCTGGTGCCGGTCAGCATCGGCGTCACCTGGCTGGTCGCGCAGGGCATCGCCAATGCGCCTTTCGACCGGGAGCTGCAGCACAACCTGCGGACGCTGGCCAAGCTGGTGAACCCGCAGCAGGGCGCGGCTCAGTTCGTGCTCCCGCAAGCGGCGCGCGAGATCCTGCGCGGCGATGATGCCGACCGCGTGTACTACCAGGTGCTGGACGGGCGCGGCGAGCTGGTGAGCGGCGAGCCCGACCTGCCCTTTCCCCACACCGACGAGCCGCCGGTGATGGGCACCGTGTACCTGCGCGACGGCGAGATGCACGGCAAGCCGGTGCGCGTGGCCTCGCTCTGGGTGGCGGGCGCCACGGACGACGCCCCGCCGGTGCTGCTGCAGATGGCAGAGACGCGCGAGAAGCAGTCGGTGCTCGCCTCCGAGATCATCAGTGGCGTGCTGCTGCCGCAGTTCGCGATCCTGCCGCTCGCGGTGCTGCTGATCTGGCTCGCGCTGGTGCGCGGCATCAAGCCGCTGTCGGTGGTGGAGGCGCGCATCCGCGAGCGCCGGCCCGGCGACCTGAGCCCGCTCGACGAATCCTCGGTGCCGCTCGAGGTGGTGCCGCTGGTGCTGTCGGTCAACGACCTGCTGAGCAAGCTCAACGACTCGATCGGCACGCAGAAGCGCTTCCTCGCCGACGCGGCGCACCAGCTCAAGACGCCGCTCGCGGGGCTGCGCATGCAGGCCGACCTGGCGCAGCGCGAGGGCGCCAATGCCGACGAACTCAAGCAGTCGCTCAAGCAGATCGGCCGCGCGAGCATGCGCGCCACGCACACGGTGAACCAGCTGCTGTCGCTGGCGCGCGCGGAGAGCAGCGGCGCCAGCATCGCGCGCCAGCCCTGCGACCTGGCGCGCCTCACCATCGAGGTGGTGCGCGAGGCGGTGCCGCGTGCGATCGAGAAGCGCATCGACCTGGGCTACGACGGCGCCGAAGCGGGCGCGCCGGGCGTCGTGCTCGAAGGCAATCCGACGCTGCTCAAGGAGCTGGTGCGCAACCTGGTCGACAACGCGATCAACTACACGCCCTCGGTGCCCGAGCGGCCGGGCGTGATCACGGCCCGCGTGCTCGGTGATCCCTTCGGCCGCATCATCGTGCTGCAGGTCGAGGACAACGGCCCCGGTATCGCCGAGCACGAACGCGAGCTGGTGTTCGAGCCCTTCTACCGCGTGCTCGGCAACGAGGCCGACGGCTCGGGGCTGGGCCTGCCGATCGTGCGGGAGATCGCGCGGCAGCACTATGCGACGGTGGAGCTGGAAGATGCCCATCCGGGCCAGCGCCCGCCCGGCACGCGCTTCAGCCTGCGCTTCGACGCCGACGGGGGCGACAGCGCCTAAGCGCCAGAACCAGCTAACGCAAGATCACGTCGATAAGATCGTCAACGCCTACCAGGATCGCGAGGTTGAGGAAGGGGACTTCAACGCGTGACGATGGAGGAGATCGCTCTCAACGGCCACAGCCTGAGCATCTCGCGCTACGTCAGCACCACTCAAGTAGAAGCGGGGATCGACCTAGCGGCGAGGACGGGATCCGTGAGGCGACGACGAAGCACAATGCGTTCCATAAGGAACTTGGCCTACCCCCCGCTACCCGTCGGCCGATCCTGAGTTCGAAGAGAACGAGAGTGGTCAGGTGTGGTCTATAGGGCCTCGATCGGTCCGGCTTTTTGGGCGAGGACTGCCATGCTTCAGCACCCCGATGGGGCCGCCCAACATCTCGCGTGATTGATTGAATGAGCTCTACTGGAAGTGACCAGGGTTAGGCCCTTTTAGGCTTTCTCCCTGGTCGATCCATAGCCTGGAAGAACTCCGAGGGCTGCATGCCTAGAGCGGCAACGATCTTGAGAATGTTGATCAATGCTAAGTTGTGCTCACCGCGCTCAATGCCACCCATGTAGCTGCGATCGATTCCACAGGCATCACCAAATGCCTCCTGGGAATAGCCGCGCTCCTTGCGATACCGACGAACGCTTTCTCCAAAAAGTACCAGTTCCGGCACCTTCTTCTTGCCGGAATCGACTGCATTGACCATGCTCGAATGGTCAGGTTTGCTTGCATAAAGGACCACGGCATATATATTCCCGGGATATAGTTACCTGGCAGCTGTTATCCCATGGCCTCTGCACGACCAGCCTCGCCATTCCCGACATCCCGGCCCTTCCGTGTGCCAGCATCCGTGCGCGCGCGCCTGCCCTCGGTGGGACCGCCACCGCGCAGCAGTTCAGCTACGCGCCTCGGCCAGCAAGTACGCGCACTACGGATCGCTTCTGGCGCTTCCGGTGGCGAGCTGGCCACTTCTGCTGGCGTTTCGAGCTCCATGCTCTCCCGCATAGAGCGCGGTCTCGTGTCACCTTCCGTCGAAACCTTGGATCGCATCGCCACTGGCCTGGGCGTGCCCGTCTCACGCTTCTTCGGCGACCAGTCCAGCCGCACCGACTTCTCGCACGTACCCGCAGGCCGGGGCATCTTGGTGGATCGGGTCGGTGCTGTGGCTGGCTACCGCTATGAGCTGCTGGGCCATCAGCTCTCAGGCAACCTGTTCGTAGAGCCTTACCTGGTCACGCTGCTGCCGGAGGCCGAGCCCTACGTTATCTTCCAGCACCCGGGTGTGAAGTTCCTGCACCTTCTCTCAGGCCGAGTCTCTTATCGCTACGGCGCGAGGGTGGTGAAGCTGGGGCCAGGAGACTCGCTGCAGTTCGACGCCACAGCGTTGCATGGCATCGACGCCATTGAGGCTGGCCCGGTGACGTATCTGTCGATCGTGTTCACGATGCGAGACTAAGGCTTCGGCGCAGCAGGCGCCTCGTCCTTGCGTATCTGCAGCAGCTGCGGCCGCAGCTGCTGCGCCAGCCGTTCGGGTTCGGTCTCGCTGAAGCGCGCCGGCGTCGTACCGAACATCGCGAGCCCGCCATGGGCCCACGCGAAGTAGCCCACGTTGGCCACCAGCAGCAGAAGAACCAGTGCGCGTAGCAGCATGCCTATTGCACCGGCCGCACGCTGACTTCGGCGCTGGTGATCGTCTTCATGCCCGAGGCCGTCTGGACCAGGAGTTCGCCGCCCCAGCCCACGCCCTCGCAGCGGCCCACGGTGCCGTCGCTGAGCTGCACCTCGCGCCCGCGCAGGATGTCGCGGGCCGCGAAGCGCTCGGCAAAGGGCACGAAGCCGCGCTCGCCGAACAGCAGCACGTCGTCCACCAGCGGCACCACGATCTCACGCAGCAGCCCGGGCGCAGTGGCACGCGGGCGCCACTGCTGGATCCATGCCGGCGCGGTGCTGAGGCCTGTGGCCTCGCGCGGCCCGATGTTGAGGCCGATGCCGATCACCAGGTAGCGCTCGGCCGTGCCGTTCTGGGGCAGGGCGGTTTCGATCAGGATGCCGCCGAGCTTGCGGTCCTCGACCCACAGGTCGTTGGGCCACTTGAGCGAAATGCCTCCCGCCTTCGAGGGGTCCAGGCTTTCCGCCACGCTGACGCCGACCGCGAGCGAAAGCCCCGACCAGTCCCTGGGCAAGAGCGGCAGGCCGAGCGAGAAGGTCAGCGAGGCGGGTTCGCCTGGCTGCTGTGCGCTCTGCCAGGGGCGCCCCATGCGGCCCCGGCCGGCGGTCTGCCGCTCGGCCACCAGCAGCACCGGCGACGAGCGGCCGTCGCGGGCCCGCCGCATCAGCTCGCTGCTGGTCGAATCGATCTCGGCAACGACCTCGACCGAAAGCCCCGGAAGCAGCGGAGCCAGGGCGGCGGCGATCTCGTCTTCGAACCAGGGGGCGGCCATGGTCAGCGCTTGGCTTCCTTGCCGTTCTTCTTGGCCTTCTTCTTGTCCTTCTTTTTCTTCTTGTCTTTTTTCTTGTCGTCCGACTTGGGCGCCAGCAGGGTGCCGCGGCAGTTTTCCGAGCCGCACCAGCAGGGGAAGTCGGCCTTGAGCTTCTTCGTGTAGGGCTCGTCGATGATCAGCCCGTAGTCGTAGTTGAGCTCCTCGCCGGCCGGGATGTCGCGCAGCGCCTTGATGAAGACCCGGCCCTCGGTTTCGTCGGCCTCGCAGTTGGGCTCGCAGGAATGGTTGATCCAGCGCGCGGCATTGCCTTTCACGCCGCCGTCGATCACCCGCCCGTCATCGATGTGGAAGTAGAAGGTATGGTTCGGCTGCGCCGGATCGTGCGGATGACGGCGCAAGGCCTCCTTCCAGCTGATGAGCTCGCCCTTGTATTCGATCAGCGTCTCTCCCTCCGCGATGTCCTGCACGGCGAACACGCCGTTGCCGTGAACGCCAGAGCGCCGCGTCTGGATGCGGCGGCCGCCGGAAATAGGGGATTTGGAAGGCATCGCCGAAGTCTGTTAGTTTGAATATGTACGCATGCGCGTGCGCGTACGCACGCGAGAAGCGCCAGATTGTAAGGATGACTTGTCAATGAAGACTTTGGTAATTGCAGAGAAGCCATCGGTGGCCCAGGACATCGTGCGCGCGCTCACGCCGGTGGCCGGCAAGTTCGACAAGCATGAGGAGCACTTCGAGAACGAGAAGTACGTCGTCACCAGCGCCGTCGGCCACCTGGTCGAGATCCAGGCGCCGGAGGAGTTCGACGTCAAGCGCGGCAAGTGGAGCTTCGCCAACCTGCCGGTGATCCCGCCGCGCTTCGACCTGAAGCCGGTCGACAAGACCAAGACCCGCCTCAACGCGGTGGTGAAGCAGGCCAAGCGCAAGGACGTGACCCAGCTCATCAACGCCTGCGACGCGGGCCGCGAGGGCGAGCTGATCTTCCGCCTGATCGAGCAGTACGCCGGCGGCAAGGCGCCGCTGGGCAAGCCGGTCAAGCGCCTGTGGCTGCAGTCGATGACGCCGCAGGCCATCCGCGACGGCTTCGAGCAGCTGCGCAACGAGCAGCAGATGCAGGGCCTGGCCGATGCGGCGCGTTCGCGCTCCGAGGCCGACTGGCTGGTCGGCATCAACGGCACGCGCGCGATGACCGCCTTCAATTCGCGCGATGGTGGTTTCTTTCTGACCACCGTCGGCCGCGTGCAGACGCCGACGCTGTCGGTGGTGGTCGAGCGCGAGGAAAAAATCCGCAAGTTCGTGAGCCGCGACTACTGGGAAGTGCACGGCAGCTTCGCCGCCGAGGCGGGCGAATACCCCGGCAAGTGGTTCGACCCCCACTGGAAGAAGCCGCCGCCCGGCCCCGACGGCGTGCCCGACCCCGAGCAGCGCGCCGACCGCGTCTGGAACGAGCGCGAAGCCAAGGAGATCGCCGAAGCCGCACGCGGCAAGCCCGCCAGCGTCACCGAAGAGAGCAAACCCACCACGCAGGCCTCGCCGCTGCTGTTCGACCTGACCTCACTGCAGCGCGAAGCCAACAGCCGCTTCGGCTACAGCGCCAAGACCACGCTCGCTCTCGCGCAAAGCCTCTATGAACGCCACAAGGCATTGACCTACCCGCGGACCGACTCGCGCGCGCTGCCCGAGGACTACCTGCCGGTGGTCAAGCAGACCATGGGCATGCTGGCCAACAGCGGCATGAAGCACCTCGCGCCCTTCGCGAAACAGGCGCTCGACGACAACTACGTGAAGCCTTCGAAGCGCATCTTCGACAACGCCAAGGTCAGCGACCACTTTGCGATCATCCCGACGCTGCAGGCGCCCAGCGGCCTGTCGGAAGCCGAGCAGCGGCTCTACGACTTCGTGGTGCGGCGCTTCCTCTCGGTCTTCTTCCCGAGCGCCGAGTACCAGGTGACCACGCGCATCAGCACGGTGGAGCAGGGCGGCAAGAAATATCCCTTCCGCACCGACGGCAAGGTGCTGGTCAAGCCGGGCTGGCTCGCCATCTACGGCAAGGAAGCGCAGGACGACGAGAAGGAAGACGACAAGGACGGCAAGCGCCTGGTGCCGGTCAAGCCCGGCGAGATGGTGCGCGCCGAATCGGTGGAGACCAAGGGGCTCAAGACCCGCCCGCCCGCGCGCTACTCCGAAGCCACGCTGCTCGGCGCCATGGAAGGCGCGGGCAAGACCATCGACGACGACGAGCTGCGCGAGGCGATGCAGGAAAAGGGCCTGGGCACGCCGGCCACGCGCGCCGCGATCATCGAAGGCTTGCTCGCCGAGAAGTACATCCACCGCGAAGGCCGCGAACTCATTCCGACCGCGAAGGCCTTCCAGCTCATGACGCTGCTGCGCGGCCTCGGCGTGGAAGAGCTCTCCAAGGCCGAACTCACCGGCGAGTGGGAATACAAGCTCGCGCAGATGGAGCACGGCAAGCTCAGCCGCGAAGCCTTCATGCGCGAGATCGCCCAGATGACGGAGCACATCGTCAAGAAGGCCAAGGAATACGACCGGGATACCGTGCCCGGCGACTACGCGACGCTCCAGACGCCGTGCCCCAACTGCGGCGGCGTGGTGAAAGAGAACTACCGTCGCTATGCCTGCACCGGCAAACTGGGCCAGGAGCCCTGCGGCTTCTCCTTCGGCAAGTCGCCGGCCGGCCGCACTTTCGAGGTGGCCGAGGCCGAGTCCCTGCTGCGCGACAAGCACATCGGCCCGCTCGAAGGCTTCCGCTCCAAGGCCGGCTGGCCCTTCGTCTCGGAGATCGTGCTCAAGTACGACGAGGAGGCGAAGAACTGGAAGCTCGAATTCGATTTCGGCGACGACAAGAATGCCGAGAGCGGCGAGATCATCGATTTCAGCGGCCAGGAATCGCTGGGCCCGTGTCCGAAATGCGGCGCGCGCGTGTTCGAGAACGGCAGCAACTACGTCTGCGAGAAGTCGGTTCCGACGACCGAGCAGCCCACGCCGAGCTGCGACTTCAAGACCGGCAAGATCATCCTGCAGCAGCCGGTGGAGCGCGCCCAGGTCGAGAAGCTGCTCGCCACCGGCAAGACCGACCTGCTCGACAAGTTCGTCTCGATGCGCACGCGCCGTGCGTTCAAGGCTTTCCTGGCCTGGAACAAGGACGAAGGCAAGGTGACGTTCGAGTTCGAGCCGCGCGACAGCAAGTTCCCGCCGCGCAAGACCTTTGCGAGGGCGGCGCCGGCGGCCGCAAAAAAGGCGACCGCCGCGAAGACGAAGACGCCCGCAGCCAAGAAGGCCGCGCCCGCGAAGAAGGCCGCCGCGCCCAAGGCGCCACGCAAGCCGGGCGCCGGACTCAAGCCCAGCGAGGCCCTTGCCGCGGTGATCGGCGCGGAACCCGTGGCGCGCACCGAGGTCATCAAGAAGCTGTGGGACTACATCAAGGCCAACGGCCTGCAGGATGCGGCCAACAAGCGGGCCATCAATGCCGATGCCAAGCTGAGGCCGGTGTTCGGCAAGGACCAGGTGACGATGTTCGAGCTCGCGGGTATCGTGGGCAAGCACCTCGGCTGATCAAGAAGGAGATTCCCGTGAAGAAGCTCGTTTCCATGCTCTTGTTGACGGCAGCGCTCGGCGCTGTCGCCGGTTGCGCATCGCGGCCCGCTGCCGATGGCGACCGCTCCGCCACAACCGGCAGCAGCGGCATCACGGTGTTCGGCACCATCGACGCGGCCGTCAGCGGAAGCCGCAACCGCTAGCGCATCAGCAGCGCCTGCCGCAGCAGCCGCGCCGCACGGTTGCGGATACGGCCCGGTGCGCTGCGCAGCGGTCCCCGAGGGCTCACCTTCGCGGTTGCGCAGGCCCAGAGAAAGTCCTGCAGGATGGCCGTGTCGTCCAGGGTCTCGGTGCTGCCGTACTTGTGGAACTCCGGATGCCACTGGGTCGCGGAGATGTAGCTGCGGCCGCGATCGACCCGGCGGCGGATGGCTTCGGGCACGCGGTCGGGAACGCTCCAGGCCTCGACCTCGAAGCCGGGCGCGATGTTTTTCACGCCCTGATGGTGGATGCTGTTGACCCGCGCCCTCTCCATGCCCGGGTAGAGCTTCGAGAGGCGCGAACCCGGCGTGATGCTGATGTCGTGGAAGTTCTGGTCATAGGTCACCGGGTCGCGGTGCTTGAGGGCGTTGGGATGCTGCGCCTCGATGTCCTGGTAGAGCGTGCCGCCGAAGGCCACGTTGATGAGTTGCAGGCCGCGGCAGACGCCGAAGATCGGCTTGCCGGCCTCCTCGAAGGCCTCGACCAGCGCGAGGTCGTAGAGGTCACGGATGCGGTCGCCGACCCAGGCGTCCTTCAGCGGCACCTCGCCGTAGCTGCCGGGCCAGACGTCGGCGCCGCCGTGCATCACCACGCCGTCGAGCCATTCCGCATAGTGCGAGAGCTTGGTGTCGCCGCGCGCCGTCTCGCCGGTGGGGCAAGGCACCATCACCACCATGGCGCCGGCCGACATCAGCCAGTGCGCTATGGACTGCTCGACATACTGCAGCGTCTTGTTGGTGAACAGCGAGCGCTCCGGGTCGGCGTGGGAGAAGCAGGCGGACAGGCCGATCTTGAGGCGGCCGGAAACGGTTTGTGGCATCGCAAACAAGGCTGGCGCCGCGCGGGCCGCGCCGCCCTTGGTGAACAGAGGATCATTGTGAAACGTTCCAAAGGCCCGCGCAGAGGACAGGCCACCCCGCCGCTTCGTCGGACAGCGCCGCGGAGATAGGATCGCCTCTTTTCCCATTCGTGACCCAGGAGATCCCCATGAAGACCATCAAGGGCCCGGCCATCTTCCTGGCCCAGTTCGCGGGCGACGGCGCACCCTTCGATTCGCTCGAGGCCATCGCCGGCTGGGCGGCGGGCCTGGGCTACAAGGGTGTGCAGATCCCCAGCTGGGATGCCCGCCTCTTCGATCTCAAGACGGCAGCGGAAAGCAAGACCTACTGCGACGAAGTCAAAGGGATGCTCGCGCGGCACGGCATCGAGATCACCGAGCTCTCGACCCATCTGCAGGGCCAGCTGGTGGCCGTGCATCCGGCCTACGACGCCGGCTTCGACGGCTTCGCCGCGCCCGAAGTGCGCAACAACCCGGTCCGGCGGCAGCAGTGGGCGGTAGAGCAGCTGCAGCTGGCGGCCCGCGCGTCGGCTCATCTCGGACTCACGGCGCATGCGACCTTCTCCGGGGCCCTGGCCTGGCCCTATCTTTATTCGTGGCCGCCGCGCCCGCCGGGGCTGATCGAGGAAGCCTTCGACGAGCTCGCCCGGCGCTGGCTGCCGATCCTCAATGCCTTCGACGACGCCGGCGTCGACGTCTGCTACGAGATCCATCCGGGCGAGGACCTGCATGACGGCGTCAGCTACGAGATGTTCCTCGAGCGCGTGGGCCAGCATCCGCGCGCCTGCCTGCTGTACGACCCGAGCCACTTCGTGCTGCAGCAGCTCGACTACCTGGCCTACATCGACCACTACCACGAGCGCATCAAGATCTTTCACGTGAAGGATGCGGAGTTCAACCCGACCGGCAAGCAAGGCGTCTACGGCGGCTTCCAGCCATGGATCGACCGGGCAGGGCGCTTCCGCTCGCTGGGCGACGGTCAAGTCGACTTCAAGGCGATCTTCTCGAAGATGGCGGCCTACGATTTCCCGGGCTGGGCGGTGCTCGAATGGGAGTGCTGCATCAAGCACCCCGAGGACGGCGCCCGCGAGGGCGCGAAGTTCATCGCCGAACACATCATCCGCGTGGCCGACCGGGCCTTCGACGACTTCGCGGCCGGGGATGTCGACACTGCAGCCAACAAGAGGACGCTGGGGATTGCGTAGCCTGCGGCGCCGCCGGGCCGCCCCGAGACGGCCGCCCCCCTCGGAGGGTGGCGAAGCACAGAAGTGGCAAGCCGGGGGGCCTTAGATCCCGGAAGGCTTGCGCAGGGTCCGCATGCGATCCATGGCCTGAATGCGGATCTTGCGCGTCTCCGAGCCCTGCTGCACCGTGAGCTCCACTTCCGCGTCGGGCGCCGGCCGCTTCCAGAGCTGCTTGTAGAAGGCTTCGAGCGTGGCGACCTCGATGCCGTCGACCTCCAGCACCACGTCGCCGGGCTGAAGCCCCGCCGCCAGCGCGGGCCCTTGCCGGTCCACGCGCACGATCAGCACATGCCCGTCGCGCTCCGAGGACGAGAGGCCGAGCCAGGGCCGGATGCTCGCGCGGGTGCTGCCGGTGGACTGCATCTCGGCCAGCACCGGGCGCAGCAGTTCGACCGGCACGAACATGTTGCCGGGCAGCGTGCGATCGGCGCCCGCGGCTTCCAGCACGAACAGGCTGCCGACGCCGACAAGCTCGCCATTGCGGTTGAAGAGCGGAGCGCCGCTGTGGTTGGCCACCGGCGGGCTGGTGAACAGCGCCGATTCGATGTGGTACTCCCAATAGCCCGAGAAGGGACGCATGGCGATCAGGCGCGTGAAGCCGACTTCGGTGCCGCTGCTGCCGCCGGTGGCCACCAGCAGCGGCTCGCCCGGGGTCAGGCCGGCGACGCCTGCCATGGGCACCGGCTCGACGCCGCGCAGCGGCACCAGCGGGCGCAGCAGGCCGAAGCCGGTCGCGAGGTCATAGGCGACCTGGCGCGCGGGCAGGGTGCGATCGTCCTGCGTGATGACTTCGATGGTCTCCGCTTCCAGCAGCAGGTAGCCGATGGTCAGGATCAGGCCGTCGGGCCCGATCACCACGCCGGAGCCCGATCGGCGCATCCCCAGGCTGTCGGCCGAGGTGGCGCCCTCGGTCGCGGTGACGCGCAGCGCGACAACCGCGTCGCCCGCGCGCTGGAGGGCCTGGACCTGCGGCGACACGGCTTCGGCCTGGCGCGGCGAAGCGGCATCTGCGGGAGGCGGCATCAACAGCCAGAAGGCGCCCACGAGAAGCGCCCAGACTGCCCGACGCGATCCTTGCGTTTTCATGGCCGCGCTCCTTGGAACGATGGTTGAGTGATGGTGCGCCGCAAGTGTCCGGCTCGCAAGTGCCCCACCGCATCAACCCTACCGTGCGCCCAACGGCGGCCTCCGGGCCGCTGCGGCATCGCGTTGCCAAGCAACAGTCATACCATCTCGGTTAGAATGCAGGGTTCGTTTCGATACCCGACGAAGTATTTCGTCACTCGGCCGGCTGACCTGGAATTCCAGGCCTTCACTCAGAAGCCGGCTCACACAGTGTGTTGGTGCGCCAGACCCGGCGCCCATGTTTGCCACCACTGCCTTCGTACCGTTGAAGCGAACAGCGCGCTGTCCGCTCCGGTGGGCGCCATTTCCGGCCCGGCCTGCGCCCGTTTCACTGTTTGTTCGCGCATTGCGGCGTCGCAATGCGCAGGCGCCCGATTCGACCCATCTACACACTATTCGGAGTCCCCATGCCCAAGGAAGAACTGATCGAAATGAACGGCGCAGTCACGGAAGTGCTGCCCGATTCCCGCTACCGCGTGACCCTCGACAACGGTCACCAGCTGATCGCCTACAGCGGCGGCAAGATGCGCAAGCACCACATCCGCATCCTGGCCGGCGACAAGGTGTCGCTGGAGCTGTCGCCCTACGACCTGACCAAGGGCCGCATCACCTTCCGCCACCTGGAACGCCGCGGTCCGCCGCCGGTCAACAGCGGCAACAACTCGCAGCGCCGCTGATCCTCTTGCCGTGACGGGTTCCGCCACCGACTTCGCCGCGCTGCCGCTCACCCCGCAGACACTGGCGAACCTGAAGCAGCTCGGCTATCTGCAGATGACGCCGATCCAGGCGGCCAGCCTGCCGCCGGCGCTGCTCGGCCGCGACCTGATCGCCCAAGCCAAGACCGGCAGCGGCAAGACCGCCGCCTTTGCGCTGGCGCTCCTGGCCAACCTCAATCCCCGCCGCTTCGCGGTGCAGGCCATGGTGCTGTGCCCGACGCGCGAGCTGGCCGACCAGGTGACGACCGAGATCCGCCGCCTGGCGCGCGCCGAAGAGAACATCAAGGTCGTCACGCTCTGCGGCGGCGTCGCATTGCGCGGGCAGCTCGCCAGCCTCGAGCACGGCGCCCACATCGTGGTCGGCACCCCGGGCCGCATCATGGATCACCTCGAGCGCGGCAGCCTCGAGCTCGAAGCGCTCAACACGCTGGTACTCGACGAAGCCGACCGCATGCTCGACATGGGCTTCTTCGACGACATCGCCAAGGTCGCACGCCTGTGCCCCAAGGAGCGCCAGACCCTGCTGTTCTCCGCCACCTACCCCGAAGGCATCGCCCAGCTCAGCGCGCAGTTCATGAAGAACCCGCAGCAGATCACGGTGCAGGCGCAGCACGAGGAAGGCAAGATCCGCCAGCGCTGGTACGAGGTGAAGGACAGCGAGCGGCTGCATGCCGTGAGCCTGCTCTTGAACCACTTCCGCCCGCCGAGCACGCTGGCCTTCTGCAACACCAAGCAGCAGTGCCGCGACCTGGTGCAGGTGCTGCAGGCCCAGGGCTTCAGCGCGCTGGCCCTGTTCGGCGAACTCGAGCAGCGCGAGCGCGACCAGGTGCTGGTGCAGTTCGCCAACCGCAGCTGCTCGGTGCTGGTCGCTACCGACGTGGCCGCGCGCGGGCTCGACATCGCGCAGCTCGAAGCCGTGATCAACGTCGACGTGACGCCCGACCCCGAGATCCACATCCACCGGATCGGCCGCACCGGCCGCGGCGATGCCGAAGGCCTGGCGCTCAGCCTGGCCAGCATGGACGAGATGGGCAGCGTCGGAAAGATCGAGCAGCTGCAGGGCCGCGAATCCGAATGGCATCCGCTGGCCGAGCTCTCGAGTGCGCGGGCCGAACCCCTGCAGCCGGCCATGGCCACCCTGCAGATCGTCGGCGGGCGCAAGGAGAAGATCCGCGCCGGCGACGTGCTGGGCGCGCTCACCGGCGATGCCGGCTTCACGCGCGATCAGGTCGGCAAGATCAACGTCAACGAGTTTTCCACCTACGTGGCGGTCGACCGGCGCATCGCGCGCGAGGCCGCGCACAAGCTTTCCACCGGCCGCGTCAAGGGCAAGACCGTCAAGGTACGGCTGCTCGACGATGTGGCTTAATTACGCCCCTAGCCCTTTTTTATCCGAGCTTTCCATGACCCAGAAAATCCGCACCGAGGCCGATCGCAAAGCCACCCCCAAGCCCGTTCCGATGCCCGGCTACAACCTGCCCAAGATGGGTGGCGGCCAGAAGGTCAGCCTCGAGCGCGGCACCGCGACCCGCAGCAAGAAGAACCCCGGCAAGCGGGCCAAGAAGGGCGGCTGAACGCGCCTCGCGCTTCATTCGAGCTCCGGAACACGCGCCTTCGGGCGCGTTTTTCATGTCCGACGACTACCAGATCCATATCCCGCCGTCCTTCTTCGCGGTCTACACCGACGCGAGGCAGCGCCTGCGCGAACCGCTGGCGACCGTGCGGGCGCGTTATGAAGTGTGCGAGGACCTCGCCAACCACCTGGTGCAGCACGCGCAGCTGCTGCATCACGCCGAGGTGCCGTCGGAAGAGGAGATCCTCCTGCGCATCCATGCCGGGCTGAACTCGCCCGAGTCCGGCGTGTCGGCAGCGGAAGCCGCCTGGATCGTGCAGCGGCTGGCCGAGCTGCTCGGCTGGAACTGTCCGCTGCTCGGCGAGCCGGACTGAGCAACCGTCTTGGCAGTCATGGGTATGCATGGTCGAATCTCAAGTCGAGCCATGTTTGGCAATGGCGTTGAGCATGGTCAGCAGCTTGCGCATGCAGGCTACCAGGGCGACCTTCTTGCGCTTGCCGGCCGCCAGCAGGCGGTCGTAGCAGGCTTTGAGCGCCGGGTTGTGCCGAACCGCCGTCAGGGTGGCCATATACAGCGTGCGTCGCCCATCGGCACGACCGCCCCAGATGGAGCGCTGCCCGCGCATCTGGCCGGAGTCGCGATTCAAGGGCGCCACGCCCACCGGCGCTGCGATGCGGCGCCGGTCGAGCTTGCCCAATTCGGGCAGCTCCGCCAGCAGCACGGCCACGCTGGCCGCGCCAATACCCGGTACGCTGGCCAGTGCCTGGGGCCAACTGAGCGTGATGGCGCTGCACATGCGCGGCCACCTCGGCTTCGCTGTTGCCGAGTTCCTGCTTCAGGAAATCGATGACCCGTTCGATGCTCGGGCGTGCCGCCGCATGCCCGCCATCGGCGGAAAGGGTGGCAGCGGCCGCTGCGCCACTTCATTGGCCGCGGCGTACTCCATGCCCAGTCCGCGCAGCACGCAGGCAGCGACTTCGCGGCCATGGTTCGGCGGCGCCAGTCGCAGCGCCACGCTGCGCATGGCCTGCGCGACGGTGCCGTTGATCAGGTCCATCGCCGCCGCCTCGCTGGGAACGCGAAAGGCCTTCTGCTTCACGCCCAGGCGCAGGTCGACCAGCACATAGTCGCGGATCTCGAGCAGCAGCTCGGGCGCCGCGGCCGCCACGTCCAGCATCATCAATGCCCATTGCGGACTTTGCTCGGCCAGCCAGATGTAGCGCTGGTTACCGATGGCCATGCGCTGCGCGCCCTCGGCGATCCCATGCTGGCTGTCGGCGATGCGGCGGCACAGCGTGTCGGCCAGCAGCAGCGCGACGGCGCTCGCGACTTCCTCCTTGGTCTTGAAATGGTTGTAGACCGTGCCGGTGGTCATGCCCGCGACCGCCGCGAGTTCCTGCATCGTGGCGCCGGCGAAGCCGCGCGCCGTGAAAACCTTGATCGCCGCCTGCACCAGTTGCACGCGCGTGCGCTCGCGCTTGCCCAGGCCGGGCTGCGGCCGCCACACACTTTCGGCCAGGGCCTCTGGCAAAAGAGGTATGGACGGATCACCTAAATTCATTACATCATTCATTTTTAGACACAAGCACCATTTTTGCATCCACCATACATTTATAGAGAGTTTGCCATGTCCCCCGATCTCCGCCTCGGCTATCTGGTCTTTGAAGCGCGCCGTCCCGCGCGATGGGCAGCCTTCTGCCAGCACATGCTCGGCCTATCCGCACCCGGCGCCAACGCCGACGGCAGCCTCGGCTGGCAGATCGACGAGGCCTGCCAACGCCTGATCGTCCAGGAGGGGCCGGCCGACGACCTCGCCGCGCTGGGCCTCGAATGCGCGAACGACGAAGTGCTGGACGGCCTGCTGCAGCGCCTGCGCCAGGGCCGCATCGAAGCGACGGCAGCCGGCGCGGCGCTTCGCGATGCGCGCCGCGTGCAGCGGCTTCATCGCTGCATCGACCCTTGCGGCAACGCCGTCGAGCTGTACACGGGGCTCGCGCCGGCCGCGCAGCACTTTGCATCGCCGGCCTTCCCCGAAGGTTTCCGCACCGGCGAGCTGGGGCTCGGCCATGCCGTGCTGGTGTCGCACGACCTGGCGAAGATGGAGGCCTTCTACGTTGGCCTGCTGGGCTTCGGCGTGACGGAGCGGCTCGCGACGCGCGTGGGCCCGATGGACATCCGCGGCGTGTTCCTGCATTGCAACCGCAGGCATCACTCGATCGCGCTGTTCGACATGCCGCTTTCCAAGCGCATCCACCACTTCATGCTGCAGGCCGCGCGGCTCAGCGACATCGGTATCGCCTTGGAGCGCGCGCGCCGCCACAAGGTGCCTTTGTCGCTCGAGCTCGGCCAGCACCCCGATCCGGACGGCACCTTTTCCTTCTACGGCGCCACGCCCTCGGGCTTCGACTTCGAGATCGGCGCCGGCACGCAGACCATCGACCCCGTGGGCTGGGAGACGCAACACACCGATGTCACCAGCGCCTGGGGCCACAAGCCGAAACTGCGCCTGCAGCTGAAGATGGCTGCCGGGCTCATCAAGCAGAAGACAACCGGCGCACCGCGCCAGGCGAAGGAGCTCGCATGACGACGACGTCCAGGCGGTGGCTCAAGCGGGCTGCGCTCGCGCTGGTGGTCCTGGTCGCACTCGCCGTCGCCGCCCTGTTCGCCGGCGACCAGCTGGCCCGTCACAAGATGCAGCGCAAGCTCGACGTCCCGGTGAAGGCCGTGCCTTTCCGCGAAGACGCGGCAGCGCTCGAACGCGGCCGCTATCTCTACGCCTCGCGCGGCTGCGTCGACTGCCACGGCGCCCAGGGCAACGGCAGGATGTTCCTCGACGACGGCAAGGGCATGCGCATCGCCGGGCCCAACATCAGCCCCGGCCCCGGCAGCGTGGTCGCCGGCTACGCGCCGGAAGACTGGGTGCGCGCCATCCGCCACGGCGTCGGCCCGAACGGCCGCGTGCTGATGGTGATGCCGAGCGAGGACTACAACCGCTTCACCGACGACGACCTCGCCTCCCTGGTCGCCTACGTGCGCAAGATGGCGCCCGCCGCGGGCGGCGCGGCGGTGCTCGACCTGCCGCTGCCGGTGCGCGCCTTCTACGGCTTCGGACTGATGCACGACGCTGCTTCGAAGATCGACCACGGGCTGCCGCCCGCGCAGCCCGTGGCCGATGGCGTGAACCTCCCGCACGGCGCCTACGTGGCCAACATGTGCCTGGGTTGCCACGGCGCCAAGCTCGAAGGCGGCAAGATCCCCGGCGGCCCGCCCGACTGGCCGGCCGCGGCCAAGCTCACGCCCGGCGAAGGCACGTCCATGACCCGCTATGCCGACGCCGACGCCTTCGTGCGCATGTTCAAGTCCGGAAAGCGCCCCGACGGCACGCCGATCAAGGTCATGCCTTTCGAGTCGCTCGGCCAGATGAACGACACCGACGTGCGCGCCCTCTTCCTGTACCTGAAGAGCTTGCCACCGAGCCCGCAGGGATAGCGCACCCCGCGCTCTTTCAGGTCGCAGCTCTAATCGATCTTGGCGCCCGAGGCCTTGACCACCGCGCCCATCGCATCCCAGTCGGCGCGCAGCAGCTTCTGGAAATCCGCCGGGCTGGTGGTGCGCGCGGGCTCGATGCCCAGGCGCGCCAAGCGCTCCTTCATGGCCGGATCGGCGAGCACCTTGACGACCGCTGCGTTGATCTTGTCGACCTCGGCCTTGGGCGTGCCGGCCGGCGCCAGCAGGCCGATCCATGAATCGAACTGGTAGCCCGGCAGGCCGCTTTCGTCGGCGGTCGGCAGGCTGGGCAGGAAGGGGCTGCGGACCTTGCCGGTGGAGGCCAGCGGCTTGATGCGCGCATCGCTCTGCAGGCCGATCACGCCGATGCTGGACGAGGTCACCGCCTGCACGCGGCCGGCCAGCAGCTCGTTCACCGCCTCGCCGGTGGACTTCATCGGGATGTGCGTCATCTGCAGGCCTGCCTTGGCGAGGAAGGAGGCCATCGCGAGATGCGTGGCGCTGCCGTTGCCGGCCGAGGCGTAGTTGTACTTGCCCGGATTCGCCTTCACCTCGCGGATGAACTCGGCCGTGTTCGACACCTTCATGTCGCTCGAGGCCACGACCACGTAGCCCGCGTTGCCGATGTCGGCCACGCCGACGAAGTCCTTGAGCGGGTCGTAGGGCAGCTTGCTGTAGAGATGCCCAGCGATGTGGTGGCTGGCCGCCGCCAGCACCAGCGTGTTGCCGTCGGCCGGCGCCTTGGCGACGATGGCCGCGCCCACCGTGCCGCCCGCGCCGGCGCGGTTCTCGACGATCACGCTGGCATTGAGCGCCGTCCCCAGCTCGTTGTTGAAGGCGCGCGCCACCGTGTCCTGAACGGCGCCGGTGCCGAAGGGGACCACGATGCGGATCACGCGCTGCGCATGCGCAGGCGCCGCGGCCGCGAGGGCCAGCAGCCCTGCGGCCGCGAAGGCGGCCAGGGAACGTCGGGTGAACAGGTGGGACATCGCAGCGGCCGCTTTCGTCATGGTGGTCTTGGAAGTTCAGGTGCCGGCCGGAAGCCAGCGTTCCACCAGCTTCACGAAGTAGCTGGCGCCGATCGGAATGATCTCGTCGTTGAAGTCGAAAGACGTGTTGTGGATGATGCAAGGACCGGGCCCGTGGCCTTCGAGCCGGTGGTCGCCGTCGCCGTTGCCGAGAAAGGCGTAGCAGCCGGGCCGCGCGAGCAGCATGTGGGCGAAGTCCTCGGCGCCCATCACGGCCGGGAAGTCGTCGGTCACCATGTTCTCGCCGACCACCTCGCGCATCACGGCGGCGGCGAACTGCGCCTGCGCCTTGTGGTTGACCACCGGCGGCGAGGCGCGCACGAAGCTGACCTCGGCCGTGCATTCGTGCGCCTGCGCGATGCCCTGGGCCAGCGTGTGCAGGCGCTCCTCGATGCGGTCCAGCGCGGGAATCGAGAAGGTGCGCACCGTGCCGCCGAGCGTGGCGACGTCGGGAATCACGTTCGGCGCATCGGAGCCTTGCAACTGCGTGACCGCGAGCAGGGCGCGCTCGGTGCTGGCGATGGTCTTCGGCACCAGCGTCTGCAGCGCCTGCGCCAGCGCGACGACCGCGCCCACCGGGTCGATGCCGGTGTGCGGCATCGAGGCATGGGTGCCGCGGCCGCGCATCGTGACCTTGTAGGTGTTGCTCGAGGCCATGAGCGCGCCTTCGTTGAGCGCGAAGCGGCCGACCTCGCCGACCGGAAAGTTGTGCAGCGCGAACACCGCGTCGCACGGGAAGCGCTCGAACAACCCGTCCTGGATCATCTTCTTGGCGCCCGCCTTGCCCATCTCCTCGGCCGGCTGGAAGATGAAGTTCACCGTGCCGTCGAAGCGGCTGCCCTTCTGCGCCAGGTGCCAGGCCGCGGCCAGCAGCATCGTGGTGTGGCCGTCGTGGCCGCACGCGTGCATGCGGCCGGCGTGGGTGGACTTGTGGGCGAACTCGTTGGCCTCATGGAGCGGCAGCGCATCCATGTCGGCGCGCAGGCCGATGCTGCGCGTGCTCGTGCCCTGGCGCAGCACGCCCACCAGGCCGGTGCCGGCGATGCCCCGGTGCACCTCGATGCCCCATTCGGCGAGCAGCTTGGCCACCTTCTCCGAAGTGCGGTGCTCTTCGAAGCCGAGTTCGGGATGAGCGTGGATGTCGCGCCGGATGTCGACGAAGCGGCTAACGTCTGCGAAGGAATCGGCGAGGTTCATGGCGGCGGTCGTGGGGAAGAAGCCCCGGATTCTGACGCAGCTTGGCCCGGCACGCGTCCGGGCCTACGATCACGCATCACCGATCCGACGAGGGCCCGCCATGAGCAACGAGCTGCGCAGAAAGCTGCACGAGCTGCAGGAGCTGTCGAACAACGCGCCCGACCCCCAGACGCGCGCCATCATCGAGGCGCTGCGGCTTCAGACCGCGATTCTCAACGAGCGGCTGTTCGCCATCGAGCTGCAGCTGGCCGAGCTCGGCAAGGGCGGCCTGCCGCAGCCGGAGCCCTGAGCGCTGCGCTCAGCCGCGTGCAGCGGCATTGCGCTTGCGCGTGGCGGCAGCCTTCTTCGCCGAGGCGGAGCGCTCCGCGGCGCTGCGACCGGCGGAGGCAGCGCCGCCGATGTGGCCGCCCTTGCGCGAAGGCGCATGGTCTTCGGCCTTGCCGCGGCCCGAGCCGCTCTTCTTGCCGCCGCCGGTCTCCGCGTTCACGGTGGCCCAGGCGCGCCGCTCGGCTTCGCCCTTGGCCACGCCGCGTTTCTCGTAGCCTTCTTCGATGTGCTCGGCCTTGCGCTTCTGCTTGCCCGTATAGGACGATTTGTCACCTCTTGGCATGGTGATTCCTTTCCATTGCTTGGAGTTCGCATCGTCCACGCATTGGCGCGGCACAGGGTAGGAACGCCAAGACCCTGCGCGTCAGCGCTGTCCCGCGCGACTGCGGCGTCAGCGGCGTCAGCGGCGTCAGCGGCGCAGCAGTCTTCTCGCGGGCGCGCGCATCCGACGGCGCGAGCCCATCAGCACGCACCCGGCCGCTGCCGCGGCGGCTACCAGCGTGATCGCGATCTTGTTGCCGGAGGCCGCACGCGCCATGTTCATCGCGATCTCGCCGCTGCGCGGCGCGACCAGTTCCATGCGGCGCTTGGTCATGCGCAGGCCGAGCTCGCCGAGCTGGTCCGGGATCAAGCGCTCGGCTTGCGGAAGAACCTGCGTCTCCTCGTCGGCGACGTGATGCAGCACATTGCGCATCAGGGACATCAGCGTGGCGTCATAGTCGATCGCTTCCGGCTCCATGCGGCGGAGCAGGTCGATCAGGCGCCGCATCTCGGCGTGCTCCGACACGCTATCGCCCAGGATGGCATCGCCGCCTTCGATGTCGGCCATCGCGGGATAGAAGATCTCCTCCTCGAGCTGGGCATGGATTTCCAGCGCGGTGAAGATGGTGCTGGCCAGGCCTTTTCTGACCCGCGCGGGCGCGGCGGCCTTGTATTGATGAAAGGTGGACAACACGTGCGTGTGGTCCAGCCGGATCATGTTGGTGACCGAGGGCAGAAGGCGGGAGCTGAGGGTCGACATGGGATACGTCCTGTTCGAATTGGAAGCCTCAGCGGTTGTCGCGCCGCATGCGCTCGGCTTCTTCCAGCTGGGCGGCATCGGTCCCGATATCGGGCGTTCCCGGAAAGCCGGTCTTGTCGTGCGCCTTGCGCCCCATGCGGCTGCCCTGCATCGGATCGTCCTGTCCGATCGCGCGGTTCTGGTCGATGTTGCGGCCGGAGGCATCGCCGCGGTCGCCGAGCCGGGCTTCGTTCTCGCCCAAGGGGCCGGGCGGGCCCGGGCGTGCTGTCTTGTCAGCCATTGCGTTTCCTTTCCTGAGAGGGGAATCCGGCAAGGCTGCGCTTCGCGCATCGCCGGGCGCGCAGGCCGGCTTACCGCCTCTGCGTAGGCGGTGCCTCACCGGCCTCGACGCGCCCGAACAAGGGCTGCACATGCCACCAGCCCGGCAGCAGCGCGCGGATCTCCTGCCGCGCGAAGCGGTCGTCCAGCAGGTACAGCACGCCCGCATCCTCCTCGCTTCGAATCACGCGTCCGGCGGCCTGCACCACCTTCTGCAGCCCCGGATAGACGTAGGTGTACTCGTAGCCGTCGCCGAACAGCGCCTGCATGCGCTCTCGCATGATCTCGTTGGCCTCGTTGTGCTGCGGCATGCCCAGGCTGGCGACGAAGGCGCCGACCAGCCGGTCGCCCGGCAGGTCGATGCCCTCGCCGAACGCGCCGCCGAGCACCGCGAAGCCGATGCCCTGGCCGCCGGGCGCGAAGCGCGCGAGGAAGGCCTCGCGCTCGGGCTCGCGCATGCCGCGCGACTGCGCCCACACGGGCACCTCGGGATGCCGCGCCGCGAAGGCGTGCAAGGCGCTGTCCAGGTAGTCGAAGCTGCTGAAGAAGGCCAGGTAGTTGCCCGGGCGCTCGGCGAACTGGCCGCCGATGATGCCGATGAGCGACGCGAGCGAGCGGCCGCGGTCGCGAAAGCGCGTCGAGACGTCCATCGCCACGCGCACCGTCAACTGCTCGCTGCGAAAGGGCGAGCCGACGTCCAGCGTGGCGGTGTCTTCCGGCAGGCCCAGCGTGTCGCAGTAAAAGGCAAAAGGCGCGAGCGTGCCGGAGAAGCAGGCGGCCGATGCGCAATCGGCGAAACGCTGTTCGAGAAAGGGCGCCGGCACCAGGTTGCGGATCGCCAGCGCCGCGGGGCCGCCTTCGCCGAGGGTGGATTCGAAGACCGAATGCGTGCCGAAGGCATCGGCCAGGCGCAGGAAGTGCAGCGCATCGAAGAAGAAGCGCTGCAGCGGGCCCTGCGCTTCGTCGGGACGGGCGGCGAAGTGTTCGGCCATGGCCGAGACCGCCTCCTGCAGGGCGCGTTCGAAGCGCTCCGCAATGGCCTCGTGCGCCTGGTAGGCGACGGCCTGGTCGCGCTGCTGCAGCGTCCACTCGCGCTGCAGCTTGCCCAGCACCGGCTTGAGGCCGGCCGGTGCAAGGCGCTGCGCTTCTGCCAGGGCCCCGGTTTCCAGCTCTGCGCTGTACATGCCGCGCGCGCGGCCAAGCAGGTTGTGCGCCTCGTCGACCAGGAGCGCCACCTGCCACTCTTCCTCCTTCGCCAGCGCGTACAGGAACGCGCTGCTGTCGAAGTAGTAGTTGTAGTCGCCCACGATCACCTCGCACCAGCGCGCCATCTCCTGCGCCAGGAAGTAGGGGCAGACCTGGTGCGCCAGCGCGATGCGGCGCGTGGCCTCGCGGTCCAGCCAGCCCGCCTGCGCGGCCTCGGCGCGGGCCGCGGGCAGGCGATCGTAGAAGCCGCGCGCGAGCGGGCAGGCTTCGCCGTGGCAGGCGCGGCCCGGGTACTCGCAGACCTTCTCGCGCGCCGCGAGTTCGAGCACGCGCAGCGGTGCCTGCCCGTGCGCGAGCAGGCGCAGGCTGTCGAGCGCCAGCGCCCGGCCCGAAGTCTTGGCCGTGAGGAAGAAGATCTTGTCGATGCGCTCCGAAGGGCGCGCCTTGAGCAGCGGGAACAGGGTGGCGACTGTCTTGCCGATGCCAGTGGGCGCCTGCGCCAGCAGGCAGCGCCGCGAGACGGCCGAGCGGTAGACGGCCTGCGCGAGTTCGCGCTGGCCGTGGCGGAACCCGGCGTGCGGAAAGGCCAGCCCGGCAAGCGCTTGGTCGAGTTCTTCGCGATGACTCGCCTCCTGTTCGGCCCACGCGAGATAGCGCGCGCACAGCGCCTCGAAGTCCTCCCTAAGCGCCTCGCGCGTCCAGCGCTCGGCGAGCGCGAACTCCTCGCCTGTCGCGAGTTCGAGGTACACCAGCGCGACCTCGATGGCGGACAGCGAACGTTCTTCGCACAGCATCCAGCCGTAGACCCTGGCCTGCGCCCAGTGCAGCGCGCGATGGTTCGGGCGAATGGCTGCGAACTCGCCGCGAAAGGTCTTGATCTCTTCCAGCCTGCAGCGACCGGCGTCGTAGCCGTCGGCGCGCCCGCGCACCTGCAGCCGGCCGAAGCGCGCGGCGAGCGCCACTTCGCGCTCGTAGTCCTCGTCGCGCCGGCCCTGCACCAGGCGGTGCCCGGCAATGCCTTCCTGCGCGCTCGGCGCGGGCAGGAAGCGCAGGTCGAGGTCGCCCGCCTTGGCGGCGAAGGCGCACAGCGACTTCACCGAGACCCCGAAGGTCGGCGCAGTGGCAGGTGAAGAAGCGGGTTCGGTGCGCATGCCGTGGTCTGTATGAATATACAGTGGCTTGAAAAGAAAAGATAAAACCATCCACTTGGATGGTGCTAGGATGGCGACATGCCCCGAAAAAGCGCCACCCTGGCCTCCGCTGCCAAGCCGGTCGACGAAAAGATCACGATCAACGTGGGCTGTGTCGACCTCGGGCAAATCGACCTGCTGGTGCAGGAAGGCTTCTATGCCAACCGCACCGACCTGATCCGTACCGCGATTCGAAACCAGCTCGCCACGCAGATCGACGTGGTGCGCCAGGTCGTCTCGCGCAAGGCCCTGGTGCTTGGCATCCAGCACTACTCCGCTGCCGACCTGCAGGCGGTTCAGGCGGCCGGCGAGACCTTGCAGATCCGCGTGCTCGGGCTCGCTTCGATCGCGCTCGACGTCACTCCAGCGCTGGCGCTGGCCACCATCGAGTCCATCACCGTGCTGGGGGCCCTGCATGCGAGCCCGGCCGTAAAGGCCGCGCTCGCCGGGCGCATCGGCTGAACCCCAACCCCTTTTGAAAGACCAAGATGAACCCTGACTTCAAGCACCTGATGGCCGAAGCGAGCCGGCTGACCCGGGCGGGCGACCTTCATGCGGCGACCGCCGCGATCCAGGCCGCGCTGGGCGGCGTCGAACTTGCGCAACCGACGCCGAGCGAAATGCCGGACGTGATCGACATCGAGGCCCGGCGAGTGCCTGAACCCCGGCCGGCGGGCGTCGATCCGGAGGCGCCGGCCGCGTACGTCGATGTACCCGCTTCGGGCAGTTTCATCGCCGGCAGCTTTGCCGACGCAGCCGGCCGCCGCGACTACAAGCTCTTCGTCCCGCCGCAGGCCGGCGAGCGCGCGCTGCCGTTGGTCGTGATGCTTCATGGCTGCACCCAGGATCCCGATGATTTCGCCGCCGGCACGGCGATGAACGAGGCTGCGCTGGCGCAGGGCTTCTTCGTGCTCTATCCGGCGCAGTCGCGCCAGGCGAATCCGCAGGGTTGCTGGAACTGGTTCAAGCACAGCCATCAGCAACGCGGCCGCGGCGAGCCGGCGCTCCTGGCGGGCATGACACGCGATGTGATGGCGCGCCACGCGATCGACCCCCAGCGCGTCTACGTTGCCGGACTGTCGGCCGGCGGCGCGATGGCCGCCATCCTGGGTGAAGCCTATCCCGACCTGTTCGCGGCGGTCGGGGTCCACTCCGGCCTGGCAGCGGGTGTCGCCTCCGACCTTCCGGCCGCGTTGATGGCGATGAAGGCCGGCGGCGCGATTCGAGGCGACGTGGCCAGCGGCGTGCCGACCATCGTCTTCCACGGCGATGCAGACGCCACCGTCCATGCGAACAACGGCGCCC
The DNA here is from genome assembly GCF_057656935.1 of Variovorax sp. Soil_C_33. Lineage (NCBI taxonomy): Bacteria > Pseudomonadati > Pseudomonadota > Betaproteobacteria > Burkholderiales > Comamonadaceae > Variovorax > Variovorax sp. Soil_C_33. The sequence continues at coordinate 102,036 of NZ_JBDGJK010000002.1, read as the reverse complement.
AGGTCATGGCTGCCAGCGTGGGGAAGACGACCTCCGTCGAAGTCGAGCATGTACAGAGCGGCGGCGGGCGCGGTGCAACCCGGCATTCGCACCGCTCGGCCGACGGGCGGGTGGTGGCGGAACACTGGGTGGTCCACGGCGGAGCTCACGCGTGGTCGGGCGGCAGCGCCAAGGGTTCCTATACGGATGGCCGAGGCCCCGACGCCAGCGCCGAGATGCTGCGCTTCTTCTTCGAGCATCCGCGGCGGCCGGCGCACTGATCGCCGGTGACTCAGTCGATCAGCCGGTTCTTCAGCGCGTAGTACGTCAGGTCGCTGTTGGAGGTGAGATTCATCTTCTCCATCAGGCGCGTGCGGTAGGTGCTCACGGTCTTCACCGACAGCGACAGATGATCCGCGATGCGGCCCGCGGTTTCGCCCTTCGCCAGCTTGAGGAAGACCTGGAACTCGCGTTCCGACAGCTGCTCGTGCGGCGCGGAGTCGTCCTTGCGGTCGAGCTGGCGCGCCAGCAGTTCGGCCACGCCGGGCGTGATGTAGCGGCGGCCCAGCGAGACGATGCGGATCGCGTTCACGATCTCCATCGGCTCGCATTCCTTGTTGAGATAGCCGCTCGCGCCCTGGCGGATCAGGTTCATCGCGTAGTGCTCCTCGGGGTAGCCGCTCAGGATGAGGATGCCGAGCTCGGGCGCCTTGGCACGGATCATCGCGATGGCATCGATGCCGCTCTGTCCGGGCATCGACAGATCCATCACGAGCACATCCAGCTCCGTCGTGCGCACCAGCTCGATCGCTTCGCGTCCGCTGGCGGCTTCGCCGACCACGCGCAGGTCCACATGCTGGGAAAAGAATTCGCGCAGCCCCGTGCGCACGATGCCGTGGTCATCCACGATGCCGATCTTGATCACTCTTACCCTTTGCGGTTGTTGCAGCGGCGCAGAAGTCAGACCGCCGGCTCGCTTCGAAGGATGCTCCTGCGCGCTGCGCGCGCGCGTGGGTGCACGCGCAGCGCACGCGTAGGCCGCAGACGCGACGAGCTCGGCAATCAGTCCGGCGCTGCCTGCAGACAGTAGTCGAAGAAGGCCTCGAGCTCGATGGACTTGTCGAAGACTGCGTCGGCGCCGGCATCAAGGCAGGCTGCCCGCGTCGATGGGGCGGCATAGTTCGTCAGGACCACGACGCGCTGGCCGGGATCGCGACCCGCGCACCACGTCACGACGCCGAGGCCGGAGCCCTGCTTCAGGAAGAAGTCGACGACGGCCAGATCCCACTGGCCCTTGTGCCTTCCAAGCCACGCGATCGCTTCGTCCTCCGATTCGGCCGTGGCCATCACGCTGGCCGATCCGAGGTCGGCCAGCGCCGGAATCAGGCTTTCCCTGATTCTGGGGTTGTCTTCCACGAGGAACACCGCGAGCGCCATGAAATGAGTCCGTTTCTTGTCCGTCCAATTCAGGCTAGCCCGCGATGGGCGCCGGTCAGTGGGCGCTCAGGACCCTTGGCGGTAGGATGATGTCGATACCACAAGGATGCACATGGACAAGAAGACCGCGCAGGTCAGCGCGAAGTTGAAGTGGGAGGCCGCATGCGAGCGGCTGGCCTTCGCCTTGAATCCTCCGGCGGACATACCGGCCGAGGACGCGCCGGATCTGGAGACGGCGGTGCGCCTGGCACAGGCTGCACTCGAAGAAATCCGCGAAGCCTTCAAGGTCGAATGAACGCCGGTCAGCGCGGCAACTTCCAGCGCCGCGGCGGATCCTGAGTCGCGCTGCGGACGCCTGTGCGTCGACATCGCCGCGATGAAGTCTGCGGCCACCGGCGACGCATCGCGACCGATGTCAGCCACCGCCGCGTCCGAACCCGATGCCGTCCGACACGGGCCGCGCGCAGCGCTACGTAGCTTCCATGGCATCGCCACTTCATGCGAGGGAAGCACCATGGAACCGTCCGACCTCCGCCCTCTCGCGCTCGTGACGGGTGCGTCCTCCGGCATCGGCCTCCACCTGGCCAAGCTGGCTGCACAGAAGGGCTTCGACCTCGTGATCGGCGCCGACGAGCCGCTCGAGCAGGCCGAGGGCGAGCTGCGCATGCTGGGCGCCGAGGTCGCGAGCGTGCAGGCGGACTTCGCGATGCGCGAGGGAGTCGACAAGCTGCTGCTTGCCGCCGGCGAGCGCAACATCGATGCGCTCTTCGCCAATGCGGGGCACGGCCTCGGCGGCGCCTTTCTCGACCAGGACTTCACCGCGGTCCAGCACGTGATCCACACCAACATCACCGGCACCATCTACCTGCTGTACCGCGTGGCGCGCCACATGAAGGAGCGCGGCCAGGGCCGCATCCTCATCACCGGCTCGATCGCCGGCTTCCAGCCCGGCAGCTTCCAGGCCGTCTACAACGCCACCAAGGCCTTCATCGACTCCTTCTCCTTCGCGCTGCGCAACGAGCTCAAGGACACCGGCGTCACGGTCAGCTGCCTGATGCCGGGCGTGACCGACACGCACTTCTTCGCACGCGCCCACATGCTCGACACCAGGCTGGCCCAGCAGGACGACAAGGCCGACCCGGCCGAGGTGGCCAAGGCGGGCTTCGAGGCCATGATGAAGGGCGAGGCCGACGTGATCGCGGGCTGGAAGAACAAGATGCAGGCCGCGCTCGCCCATGTGACGCCGTCCGACACACTGGCCGAGCAGCACCGCAAGCTGGCCCAACCCGGAAGCGCACGCGAGCCGGAGCGCGCCGGCCATGCCGAACGGTGACGGCACGGCGCCGGCCAAGGCCGCCGCCGAATACCTCGGCAACCACGGCCTGGTGCTGGTGACGGCCGAGTCCTGCACCGCGGGCCTGATCGCCTCGCGCCTGGCCGAGGTGCCCGGTGCGGGCCAGGTACTGGAGTCGGCCTTCGTGGTGTACGACCCCAAGTCCAAGCAGCGCTGCCTGGGCGTGAGCGCCGAGACCCTCGATCGCCACAACCTCACGAGCGAGCCCGTCGCACTCGAGATGGCCCGCGGCGCGCTCAGGCACAGCGACGCGAACCTGGCCATCGCCAACACCGGCGTGGCCGACGATGCCGACCCGGCGGTCAAGCCCGGCACCCAGTGCTTCGCGTGGGGCTTTCGCGAAGGCAAGCGCACGCAGGTGTTCACCGAGACCAAGCTGTTCGACGGCAACCGCAACGAGATCCGCGAAGCCGCCGCCGACTACGCGCTGCGACGCATCGCGCACTACCACCGGCGCTTCAAGCCATGAGGCGGCCAGGCGCCGCTCAGCCCACGGACACCACCAGCAGCGCGAGCGAGGCCGCCGCCATCGCGGCCGTGGCCAGCCAGCCCAGCAGCTTCCACTTGAAGGGCAGCACGATGCTGCCCATCACCTTGGGGCTGGACGCCGCGATCATCACGGCCACCATCACCGGCACCGAGATCACCGCGTTGATCACCGCCGACCAGTACAGCGCCGAGATCGGATTCACGCCCGACAGGCTGATCCCCACGCCGACGGCCATGGCGGCGGCAAGGATGCCGTAGAAGGCGCGGCCCTTGGCCGGCGGCAGGTTCATGCCCTTGCGCAGATGGAAGTAGCTCGCCACCGCATCCGCAGCCGATCCGGCGAGCACCGGCAGGGCCAGCATGCCGGTGCCGATGATGCCCATCGCGAACAGCAGGAAGGCCGCGTCGCCCGCGATGGGGCGCAGCGCCGCGGCGGCCTGCGCCGTGGTCTCGATGTCGGTCTTGCCGTTGACATGCAGCGTGGCCGCGGTGGCGAAGATCATGAAGAGGGCGATCAGGTTCGAGAAGCCCATGCCGACCGCGGTGTCGATGCGCAGCCGCCGCAGCTGGCGGCGCGCCTGATCGGGCGCGCTGCGCAACGGCTGGTCCTCGGGCACGCGCTTGATCTCCTCGCATTCCTGCGCCGCCTGCCAGAAGAACAGATAGGGACTGATGGTGGTGCCGAGGATGGCGACGACGGTCGTGACGTGTTCCTTGCTCCACTGGAAGGAAGGCAAGGCGAGCTCCTTGAGCGCGGCGGCCCAGTCCACGCCGACCACGCAAACGACGCCCACATAGGCAAAGAGCGACAGCGTCAGCCACTTGAGCACGCGCACGTAGCGCTCGTAGGGCAGGAACACCTGCAGCAGCAGCGATACGACGCCGAAGCCCACCGCGTACCACGCGGGCCGCCCCGGCAGCACCATGGCGGCCGAGTCGCCCATGGCGTTGAGGTCGGCGCCGAGGTTGATGACGTTGGCGGTGAGCAGCAGCAGCACCAGCGCGGCTACCAGCCATTTGGGGCAGAAGCGCTCGAAGGCCCCCACCAGCCCGTGCCCGGTGACGCGCCCGATACGCGCGCTCGCGAGCTGGATGCCCACCATCAGCGGATAGGTGAACAGCATCAGGGAACCCGCGCCGTAGCCGAGCTGCGCGCCGGCCTGCGAGTAGGTCGCGATGCCGCTCGGGTCGTCGTCCGCGGCGCCGGTGATCAGGCCCGGCCCGAGCTTGGCCCACCAGCGCTCTTTGGCGCGGTCGCTCGCAGGGTCCGCGGTGGAAGCGGGAGTGCCCATGTGTGGCTCCAAGGAACAGCAGCGCCGCACCTTCGCCCGGCCGTGCGCGCCGGCTCATCGGCCGGTGCCGCGCCGCGCTGTGGGACTTCGTCGAGTCTGCGCGGTGGACGCGGTCTTGGACGACAAGGGGCGCAGCGGCTGCTGACTACGGTGAATCGCATCGACCCCTCAACCCGCAGGAGCAACGAGCCATGACTTCTTCTTCCGATTCCGACGACGTCGCCGTGAAGCAGCGCAAGGTACAGCGCGAACAGGACGCCAAGGACCGTGCCGCCCCCGACAAGCCCAAGAGCAAGAAGCCGATGCAGGCCGGCCACCGCCCCGAGCCCGAGAACCCGATGCCGGCGCAGCATCTCAAGAAGCCCGGGCTCGAAGCCGAGATGGACCTGCAGCCGCGGTTCAAGGCCTCGGGTTACCTCGGCAGCGGCAAGCTCGACGGCATGGTGGCGCTGGTGACCGGCGGCGACTCGGGCATCGGCCGCGCGGTGGCACTGCTGTACGCGCGCGAGGGCGCGGAGGTCGCGATCGTCTACCTCGACGAAGAGCAGGTCGATGCCGAGGAGACCAAGCGCTGCGTCGAGGCCGAGGGCAAGCATTGCGTGCTGATCCCCGGCGACGTGCGCGACCCGGCCTTCTGCAAGCGCGCCGTCGAAGAGACCGTGCAGGCCTTCGGCAAGCTCGACATCCTGGTCAACAACGCGGCCTTCCAGCTGCACGCGGCCAGCATCGAGGACATCACCGACGAGCGCCTCGACCTCACGTTCAAGACCAACATCTACGGCTACTTCCAGATGGCGCGCGCCGCGGTGCCGCATCTGCGCAAGGGCGGCTCGATCATCAACTCCGGCTCCGTCACCGGGCTGGAGGGCAGCCCGCAGCTGCTCGACTACGCCACCACCAAGGGCGCGATCCATGCCTTCACCAAGTCGCTCGCGAGCAACCTGCTGGACCGCGGCATCCGCGTCAACGCCGTCGCGCCGGGTCCGGTGTGGACGCCGCTGAATCCCTCCGATCGACCGGCCGAGGAGGTGCAGAACTTCGGCAAGCACACCGACATGAAGCGGCCCGCGCAACCCGAAGAGATGTCGCCGGCCTACGTGTTCCTCGCGGCGCCGTGCTGCGCGAGCTACATCACCGGCATCGTGCTGCCGATTACCGGGAGCGTGGGCGCGGTCTAGCGCGGCGCTGGCGCCGGTACCAGTGCGAAGCCAGCACGTTGCCGAGCGTCACGGCGCCGAGCAGCAGCAGCTGACGGATCAGCACGGCGCTGGCGCGCGCCACCCGCCGGTCGATCTCCGCCTGCGCGGCGGCCGTGCGGCCCAGGCCCGAATAGTCAGGCGGCGGCGGCGTTGCGACCGATGCCACCGCCGCGCTGCCGTCCACGCGATCGGTGCCGGCCGCATCCTCGGCAGCGCTCGCCTCGGTGGCCGCCACCGCCTTGGCGCCCGAGACGGAACCGTGCTCGTTGGCATAGACCTTGGTGAACTCGGCGCCCAGCAGGAAGATCTGCGCCGCGTAGTAGACCCACGCCACCAGCACCACCAGCGAGCCCGCCGCGGCGAAGGATTCGTTGACGCCGCTCTTGCCGAGGTAGAGCCCGATCGCGAGCTTGCCGAGCTCGAACAGCACGGCCGTGACGGCGGCGCCGATCCACACGTCGCGCCAAGCGATCCGCGCCGTCGGCATGAGTTTGAAGATCATGGCGAACAGCACGGTGACGATGCCCAGCGAAATCACCACGTTGAGCATGTGCAGCAGTGCCTCCGATCCCGGCATCAGGCCGCCGAACCAGCTGCCGAAGGCCGCCAGCGCGGCGCTCACCAGCAGCGACACCATCAGCAGGAAAGCCAGCCCGAGGATCAGGCCGAAGGACAGGAGGCGCGCGCGCAGCACGGCCCACACGCCCGAGGGCTTTTCCCTTTCGGGCACGTGCCAGATGCGGTCCAGCGCGCTTTGCAGCTCGGCGAAGACGGTGGTGGCGCCGATCAACAGAACCACCACGCTGATCAGGCCGGCTACCAGTCCCTTGCCGGGCTCGTCGACGCTGCGCAGCATCGACTCCACCGCGACCGCCCCCTCGCGCCCGACCAGCCCCGAGATCTGCTCCACGATCTGCCCCTGCGCCGCCTCCCGCCCGAAGATCGCGCCGGCGATCGCGATGACGATCACCAGCAGCGGGGCCAGCGAGAAGATGGTGTAGTAGGAGATGGCCGCGCCCATGCTCGGCGCGTAGTCGTCGACCCAGGCCATGACGGCCTTGCGGCACAGATCGAAGAGCTGCTTGGCTTTCATGGCGTGCGAATGTCGTGGTGGACGCAATGTCTTTCGCGGCGCGCCGATGCGCCATGCGCCAAGCTTGCGACTTGGAGTAGGTGGCGGCCCACGCCCCGCGCCGTCGCCGCTGCGGCTAGCGCTTCGGCGCGCCGCCCAGCACCCGCACCAGTTCGTCGTACACCAGCCGCACCCGCGCCGGCACCGGCGAACGCTGCACGCGGTAGACGTACACCGGCCAGGGTTCCGGCGCCTCGGCGTCGAGCACCGGCACGAGCGCGCCGGACTGCAGCCCCGGATCGGCCAGCGGTGCGACGAGCTGGCTGAAGCCCAGGCCGGCCAGCACGGCCGCGCATTCGGCATCGGTGTCGTCGGTGACGAATGCGGGCGCGGACAGCGTCATCAGCCGCCCCCTGCTGAAGGGCCAGGGCCACGGGCGGCCCGAGTTGCGATCGATCAGCGCCGTGAGCGGCAGGCGCGCGAGTTCGTCGATGCTTTGCGGCACCCCGGTGCGCGCGATGAGCGACGGCGCCGCGACCACGCGCAGCGCCATCGTGCCGACGGGCTTGGCGACGAAGCGGCTGTCGCGCAAGGGGCCGGCGCGCACGCCGACATCGATCTGCTCGGCGACCACGTCGGCCAGTTGCTCCGAGAGCCTGAGGTCCAGCGTGAGGCCCGGATGCGCGGCCAGCATCGGCGCCAGCGCCTGCGGAATCAGCCGCCGGCCGAGCACGCTGGGCGCCGCCACGCGCACGGTGCCCGCGTGCTGGGAGAGCGCGCGGCGGTCGATGCGGTGAAAGAGCTGGTCCACGCCGCCGACCGCCACGCGTGCCCGCTCGGCCAGCTGCCGGCCGAAGTCGGTGAGCTGCACGCCGCGCGTGCTGCGGTGGAACAGCGGCTCGCCCAGCGCTTCCTCGAGCTCGCGCACCGCGCGCGTCACGACCTGCGGCGAGACCGACAGCCGGATCGCCGCATCGCGGAAGTTGGCGGCATCGGCCGCGGTGCAGAACACGCGCAGGGCTTCGAGACGGTTGGACATGGAGTGTTCCGGGTTGGCGAATTCTGAACTCGCCAGAGTTTCATTTACGGGAACGCCCGGATTTTCCACACTGAGGGCGTCTCTTCAACAACCCAGCGAAAGGAATTCACCATGACATCCGTTCAAGACAACATCCAGGGCAAGGTCGCCATCGTCACCGGCGCGAGCAGCGGGCTCGGCGAATCGACGGCGCGCCACCTCGCCGCGCGCGGCGCCAAGGTCGTGCTCGCGGCGCGACGCACCGACCGGCTCGAGCAGGTCGTCGCCGAGATCCGCGAAGCCGGCGGCGAGGCCATCGCGGTCGCGACCGACGTGGCGAAGCAGGCCGACCTCGAGAAGCTGGCCGCCGCCACCATCGAGGCCTTCGGCCGCATCGACGTGCTGGTCAACAACGCCGGCGTGATGCCGCTGTCGCCGCTGGACAAGCTCAAGGTCGACGAATGGGACCGCACCATCGACGTCAACATCAAGGGCGTGCTCTACGGCATCGCCGCCGTGCTGCCGCGCATGAAGGCGCAGGGCAGCGGCCACATCGTCAACGTCGCATCGATCGCGGGACTGAAAGTGTTCACGCCGATCGGCACCGTGTACAGCGCGACCAAGCATGCGGTGCGGGCGATCTCCGAGGGCTTGCGCGTCGAGGTCGGCAACAGCGGCGTGCGCGTGACCATCGTGTCGCCGGGTGCCGTCGAGTCGGAACTCAAGCACGGCAGCAGCGACCCGGAGAGCGCGGCGGGCGTGAAGGCCTTCTACGACGCGAACCAGATTCCGGCGGACTCGGTGGCGCGCGCGGTCGTCTATGCGGTCGAGCAGCCGGCCAACGTGGACATCAATGAAGTGGTGCTGCGGCCGGTGTCGCAGGAGTTCTGAGCGGAAAAAACGCCGGAGGAATCGCGTCCATGCGCTGTGGCCACTGGGTGAAAAGCCGGCGTTACCCGCCTCGAAACCGCCGAACGCCCCCGCGCCAAAAGGTGGACGAAAATCCGCCCACCTTGCACTCAGCCCGCAGCACAAACCTCTCATGAAAATCCAGAAAGACTCCGTCGTCACCCTCCGCTACAAAGTCGCCGACGCCGCCACCCACAAGCTCATTGAAGAGAGCCGCGACCCCATGGTCTATCTGCATGGTGGCTACAACAACACCTTCCCCAAGGTCGAGGCGGCGCTGGAAGGCAAGGAGGCCGGCTTCCAGACCACGCTGGATCTGCAGCCCGAGGACGCCTTCGGCGAGCGCGACGAATCATTGGTGCGCACGATCTCGAAAGCCGACTTCCCGCCGGGCGTCAAGGTGGGCGGCCAGCTCGAGGGCCGCAACGACAACGGGGAGCCGCAGGTCTTCACCGTGATGAAGATCAAGGGCCCGCAGGTGATCCTCGACGGCAACCATCCGCTCGCGGGCAAGGCGCTCAAGTTCAGCGCGACGGTGACCGGCGTGCGCGCTGCGACCGAGGAGGAGATTGCCCATCGCCATGTGCATGGCGAGCATGGGCACCATCACTGAGTGGCGCTATCGCGCCCTCGGATTCCTATCGATCCAAAGCTTCGACAAGCCCGCCGCCATGCTCTCGCGGCTCGGCGACGTCCCGGCGCTCGCAGCTTCATCCGCTGCCGCAATGCCGTTCTCCATCGTTTCTGCCTCCGTCGGCTGCGTGCTCACGCGCGGCATGACTGTGGGGTCGATGTCGGGGGGTGGGATGGCGATGGGCATGGCGTGACTCCTTGCAGCTGCGACTGATTGCAAGGTAGCCCTCGGCCGCGCCCGGCCTGTAGGAAGCCGCCGTGGTCAGCACGGGCGGCCGTCCTGGCTTCGTGTCGGACCGACCAGCGCCCGGCTGCCAGCGCACCTTCTGCGTGTGCTGGACGACAGCCTCGCTCTAGAAGCTCACGCGCAGGCCGATGGTGCCCTGGACCGACGATTTGACCCGGGCGTCGCCGCCGGCGCTGGAGATACGCCCGAGCTCGCCGTACACGGTGGTGGCGGGTGTCAACGCGAGCGAAAGGCCGGCCGCCACTTCGGTCGCGGTGTAGCCGCTCGCACCCGAGATGACAGTGCTGCCGGCAGTGCCGACGAAGGTCGCCACGTCGGTGCCTGAACTGGCACGGTAGACGCTGACGCGCGCATAGGGCTGCAGCCGGCCCGCGCCGGTGGGGATATCGCCCTTGATGCGCACGCCCAGCCGGCCGATCCAGCCTGCGTCGGTGTCCTGGTGGATCAGCGCGCCGGCGATCGACACGTCGTCGAAACGCGTTCTCTGGCGGATGAGCTGTGCCTGCGGCTCGATGCTCCAGCGCTCGGTCAGGGCGAAGGACTTGCCGGCTTCTATCGATGCCGAGAAGCTGCGCGCCTTGCCCGACACCGCGAGACCGCCGTCGGGGCGCACGCTGTAGCGGTGGCGGCCCGCTTGCAGCACGGCCTCGACGTACCAGCCGCTCGCATCGCGCCAGTTGGCATAGCCGCCGAGGTAGCGCGACTGGAGATCGGTGTTGCCGGCTCTGCCGAAGGTGCCGTCCACGTCGACGCCCCCGTCCAGCGAGCCGACGTAGAGGCCGGCGCGCCAGTTGTTGCCGGTCAGAAGGTCGGCGCCTGCCTGCAGGCCGCTCACCTGGCCCCGGCTGTGCGGGGCGACGCTGCCGTGCTGGCGGATGTCGAGGTCGGTGTACACGGCATGCACCCAGAGATCGCGGTTGGGACCCGAATCGCCGGCGCGGCGGTTCAGGCCGCCCAGCATCGCGAGGTCCGCCTGGCGGAACTGCGCCGGGAGGGCGGAGAAGAGCGGCATTTCGTTCCGATAGGCGGATGCGGCGGGGGCGGGCGCGATGGCCTTCGTGTCGGGCTCTGCGGCCGCCGGCTCGCTCGCCGCCGCTGCCGTTTCGGGGCTCTTGGCCCCTTCTCCTTCGGCGGGCGCCGCTGGGGCTGCTGCCGAAGGTGCCGGTGCCGGTGCCGGTGCCGGTGCCGGTGCTGGTGCAGGTGCAGGTGCAGGCGCAGGCGCAGGTGCAGGCGCAGGTGCAGGTGCAGGTGCAGGTGCAGGCGCAGGCGCAGGCGCAGGTGCAGGCGCAGGTGCCGGCGCAGGTGCCGGCGCAGGTGCCGGCGCAGGTGCGGGTGCCGAGCACGTGGCTTTGCCGACATCCTTGTCGTTGCCGCAGTTCCCCGCCGACGCGGTACCTGCGAAGGCGAGGAGCGCCGCCGCCGCACAAGCCTGGAGTTCCTTGACCCCGCTGAACTCCGGCGCTTGGAGTCGCAAATCGGCAACCGGGGTGCCGGTCGCCGCCGCCTTGCCGACGCCTGTTGCCAGCTCCGAGGCCACGGCCCAAAGACCCTTGGCGGCATTCCAGATGATCCTGAAAACGCGGTTCATATCGTCTCCTCCATCCCCCGCCGAAGCGGTAATTGAATACTTTTGACTTTAGTACTGAGGTATTCAATTTCTAAGGAAGAAGTTCACACAATCGGTTACAGAACCGTGACCTGGCGGCGAATTGCTATGGTTTGGATAGCAGTCAAGGCCCATCCCACGAGCATTCGTGAGATTTTTCACATTACGGAGGATGGAACGCGCCCCTTCAACGAAGGCACGGAGGGTAGGATGAAACCAGGCACTCGGCGACGCGAGCGCCGCCCAAGGCGCCGGCCTGGGCGCCAGGAGATCAGGCGAAAGCCGGCGTCAGACGCGCTTCGCCGGCGCCGGCGCCGGCGCCGGCAAGGGTTTCAGGATGCCGTCGCGCGGCTGTTTCGAGCGGGGCGCGAAGCGGCCGTTGTCAGACCCACCAGCGACCGGCTGCCAGCGCGGCGGCCAGGGCGAAGGGGCCGGTGCTCTCGGCGGCACACCAGATGAACTGCGACACCTCGCCGCCTCCGGGCACGCTGGACGCAGCCATCAGCGCGAAGGTGCAGATGCCGAGGGCGTAGTGGCCCATCACGGCGAGGAAGGGAACAGCGAAGCCCATCACGGGGCCGCGCGCCTTGCGCTGGGCGGCAGCCGAGCTCGGCAGCGTCACTTCGGCACGCTGCACGGCAGCGGCCCCTCCTGCGGGCCGCTCGCGCTTCTCGAAATAGCTGTGCTGCAGTTGCTGTTCGGTGTTCATGCAGTTGTTGATGGGGATCGATGGCGGCGCGCGAATTGTGAACGGATCGGCGTGGCGCCCATCCAACAAACAGCCCGGCCTTTCCCCTTCTGTTGTTCCGCGGGCGGTGCGACTGCGTTCCACCGGCCGCACTTCAGGAACAGGATGGGGCCCCCATGTGCGAGGTTTCGCTCTTCTCGCACCCGAACAGAATGAGCGCCTCGCAAGAAAGCACGCACGCCATGACCTCCACCGTCGCCGCCAGCCCCATCGTCCAGATCAAGGCCCTGGGCTTCCCCTGGGAAACCATCGACCCGTTTCTCTTCTGCGTCTACCACGACGACGCCTACCCCAAGGCCAACGCGCAGATGGGGCCCGACGCCCCACTGGCCGGGCGCGACCTGGGCCAGGACTTCAGCCGCAAGGACGGCTGGAGCATGTACCACGGCAATCCGGTGCCGGGCTTTCCGGGACATCCGCACCGCGGCTTCGAGACGGTGACCATCGTGCGCAAGGGGCTGATCGATCACTCCGATTCGCTGGGCGCGACCGCGCGCTTCGGCGGCGGCGACGTGCAGTGGCTCACGGCCGGCAAGGGCATCGTGCATTCGGAGATGTTCCCGCTGCTCGATGCTTCTGCGCCCAATCCGCTCGAGCTGTTCCAGATCTGGCTCAACCTGCCGGCGCGCAGCAAGATGGCCGAGCCGCATTTCACGATGTTCTGGGCCGAGGACATTCCGCGCTTCACCGCGATGGATGCCGACGGCCATGCGACCGAGGTTTCGGTCGTCGCGGGTCGCATCGGGCCGGTGGACGGCGAGCCCGACGACGGCGGCCCGCTGGCGCCGCCGCCCGACTCGTGGGCCGCGCACCCCGATGCGGACCTTGCGATCTGGACCATTCGCATGGAACCCCATGCCTGCTGGATGCTGCCGGCCGCGGCCGGCGAGGGCACGCGGCGCAGCCTGTATTTCTTCAAGGGCGCGTCGGTTAGCGTGGCGGGCCAGAAGATCGGGAACCACGCCGCCATCGAGCTGCGCGCCGACGCCAAGGCGGAGCTGGTCAACGGCGACGAGCCGAGCGAGTTCCTGCTGCTGCAGGGCCGCCCGATCGGCGAGCCGGTGGCGCAGTACGGCCCCTTCGTGATGAACACGCAGACCGAGATCGCGCAGGCCATGGCCGATTACCGCCGCACGCAGTTCGGCGGCTGGCCCTGGCCCGACATGGCGCCGGTGCACGGGCGCGACGCGGCGCGCTTTGCGCGGCATCCGGACGGGCGCGAAGAGAAGCCGAGTTAGGGCCTGTTGACAGGCCTTAGCACCCGGCCGGCGGCTGCACGAACCAGCGCCCGCCTGCGCCCTGGTGCAGGTCGACGCGGGTGAAGAAGAAGTCCCAGGCGAAGCCGATGTCGCCCATGTCGCCGCTCGAGATCGCGCGCAGGCCGAAGAGCCCGCCCGCGACCGCGCGGCCCGCCGCGACGTGGGCGCCCGGCGCGGCGTTCACCGTGTTGCAGCCCGCGGGCGGCGGCGGCGGTGGCGGCGGCCCGCTGGTGTCGGCCGCATGGCGCGAGAAGAAGTCCCAGACGATGTCGGGATAGCTCGGCCCGCGCTGCAAGGCCCATCGGCCGTCGCGGCCGTCCTGGCCGCCGATCCAGTAGTGGCCGTGGTCGGTGTCGCCGGGGTCGGGCGTGGCCGTGGGGCCGTTGTAGAACACGGTCTCGACCAGCGAGCGGCTGCCCGGCTGGGCGTCGACGGTGTAGAAGACCTGCTGGCAGTTGTAGCCGGGGCCGTTGGCCGGGGTGCAGGCACGCTGCTGCGCCTGCGCTTCCGCGGGGCTGTTGTGCGACGCGTCGCCATTGAGCAGCAGCTGCGCATCGCGCAGGTTGCGGCCGGCCGGCTGGATCACGGTGCAGTCCTGGTTGTTCTGCAACACCATCAGCGGGATCGGGTAGCTCGCATTGCGCTCGCGCTGCATGTCGGCGACCACCTGGCTCACCGCATGAAAGGTGGCGCTGCCGGGGCAGCCCGAGAAGGACACCGAGGCCGCATCTTCGCCGTAGGGCAGGCCCGACGCGCTGGCCGCGGCCGCGAAGTACTCGTTGTGGGTGACCGAGAGCACCACCGCCATCGCGCCGCCGGCGGAGAGGCCGGTGACGTAGCGCCGCTTCGGGTCGATGCCGAAGCGCGATTCGACCTGCCGCGCGATCTGGTGCAGGTCTTCGGGCTCGCCGCGGCCCTGGTGGCGGTGCTGGTCGAGCCAGAAGCCCCAGCAGTTGGTGTTGCGCAGGCCGTCGTAACTGGTGATGAAGGGCGCGACGAGGATGAAGCGATGGCGGTCGGCCGCCGCCGTGAGGCCCCAGTCGCGCAGCACGTCGTCGTGCGTCTGCTGGCAGCCGTGCAGCGCCATCACCATCGGCGCCGGGGCCGTGAGGCCGTCGGGCACGTAGACCTTGTACTGCCGCTCGCGCGAGCCCGAATGGCCTTGCGGGCTCAGCGTGAAGGCGCTGGTGGTGCCGGCCTGCGCGGGCAGGCTGGCGAGTTCGAGCAGCGCCAACAGGAGGATGGCGAGCCAACGTGTCGGGGGCAGGTAGGCCATGTGCACCGTCCTTTGGCTGAGGGCGGGGCCGATCTTCTCACCAGCGCGCCAGCGATGGAGAGCTCCCATTGTTTCTGCGACATGAACGCCGAGGTGCGAAAAGGCACATCCACAACGGCATCTGCAGACGCAAACTTCATCCCACAAACCCACCGATCAACCCCTCTGAAGGAATCCGACAAATGAACACCGCCTCCAAGCTCCTTTCCGGTTTTGCGCTTGCGATCCTCGCTGCCGCCGGCGTCAATGCAGAGACGTACGACGGCGTTTCCAAGGTCAGCTCGACGAAGAGCCGCGATGCCGCGCGCGTCGAAGGCGCGGCCGCCGCACGCAGCGGCGACCAGTTCGGCGAAGTCGCCGGGCAAGGCGTCGTCAGCGTCGCCAATTCGGTTGACCGTGCATCCGTTCGCTCGCAAGGCGTGGCCGCTGCGCGCAGCGCAAACCCTTACGCGGAAGGCTACGGCCAGGGCGTGACGCGGGTCGATTCGACCGTCGACCGCTCCAGCGTGCGCGTCCAGGCGCGAGCCGCAGCGCACGGCGATCGTCTCGCGCTCTGAGGCGAGAGCGCTACGGGCTCGCCTCAGAGCAGGGCCGTCAGCCGAGATGCAGCCGCTCCGCGGCGTAGCGCGCCAGGGCGGCAGCCTCCAGGCGGCCGCCGCAGAGCCCGATGTAGCCGTCGGGCCGCACCAGATAGAACGCGGGCAGCGGAATCTTGTGGCGCTCCAGCTCCGCATCGTTGGCGGCGCCCGCCGGCATCGCGTGGACGTGCAGCAGATTGCCGAAGGCCGGCAGCGGCTCCGACGGCAGGGCCTGCCCGAACGCGATCAGGTGGAAGTGCGTGTCTTCCAGCCTTTCGAACAGGTCCTCGACGGGCCCCTCCGCATCCAGGCGCATCTGCAGCCACGGAAAGCGGTCGCCGGCCTGCGGCGCCTCGGCCGGCAGCTCTGCCGACGATGTCGCCAGCGGACCCGCGCGGTAGTGGATGCCGGTCTGCGACACGGTGCGGAAGGCGAGCTTCTGTACGCGCTCGCGTCCCATCGCGAAGGCGGCGAGCCGGGCCAGTACCCGCGTGCGCAGCAGGCCGGCGAACGGGGCGTCGGAAACCACCACCCGGAAGCCGCGGTCGGTCGTCTCGAGCAGGCGCCGCGCGACGGGGAGGCGCTCGGCCTCGTAGGAGTCGAGCAGCGTGTCGCCGGCCTCACCCTCGGCCACCAGCGCGAGCTTCCATGCCAGGTTGTAGGCATCCTGCAGGCCGGTGTTCATGCCCTGCGCGCCCACCGGACTGTGGATGTGGGCCGCGTCGCCGAGCACGAAGCAGCGGCCTTTCCGAAAGCGCGACGCGCAGCGATGATGGATGCGGTAGGTGGAAAACCAGCTGCACCCCTTGAAGGACAGGCCGGCGCCCGCCTCGGCGTGCAGCGAAGGAATCACGTCCTCGAAGCGCACGCCCTCCTTGCCGCGCAGCTCGGCCGGCAGGATGCCGACGATGCGCCAATGGTCCTTGCCGCGCATCGGGAAGAGCAGGTGGAAGCCCTTCTTCCACAGATACACGTTGAGCTCGTCGGGGACCATGCCGCCGGTCATCTCCACGTCGGCGACGAAGAACACGTGTTCGTAGGGCGCGCCGGGGAAGTCGATGCGGTTCATCTCGCGCACCGCGCTGCGCGCTCCGTCGCAGCCGGCCACCCACGCAGCGTCGACGCGGCGGATCGTGCCGCCGGCAGTTCGCAGCGTCGCGGTCACATGGCCGGGCTCCTGCGCGAGCTCGATCATCTCGGTGTTCCAGTGCACCGCCAGGCCCCAGTCGCGCAACCGGTCGCCCATGATCCGTTCGTTGTCGTCCTGGCCGAGGATCAGGATGTACGGATAGGGCGTCACGCGCCTGCCGGCCTCGCCCAGGGGAACGCGCGCCATCTTCCGGCCCTCGGCCCACATGTTGGCGCCGGTGCCGCGCTTGCCGAGTTCGAGCGCGCGCTCGATGATGCCGAGCTGGGCGTAGATCTCCAGCGTGCGCGCCTGCACGCCGAGGGCGCGCGTCTCGCGCGACGGGCCGGCATGCCGGTCGATGATCAGGGTGTGAACGCCGCGCCGGCCGAGCTGGTTGGCAAGCATCAGGCCGGTGGGGCCGGCGCCGACGATCAGGACATCGCAATCCATGGCCGTCTCCTCGTTTGTTCGGGGTTCATCGTGCAAGGTAGCCATTGAGCACCCGAAGGTCGTCATCGCGCAACTGGCCGGCGGCGCGCTACGATCCGCACCGCGCGACACGCGTTCGGCAGGAGGTGGTATGGCAACGGCAGCAAGGTCGGATGGCAGCGGCACCGTGGACTTCGGCGCGGAGCGCTCCTCGTGGTGGAACTGGCCCTTGCAGCAGTGGTCATGGCCGGCCGTGGCGCCGCAGCAGCTCAGCCAGCCGATCAACTCCGGCTGGTCGCTGGTGAGCGTGACGAACAACAACTCGTCGGCGCCCGACATCGAGCGCGACGTACTCCAGCAGCACAGCTACGGCCGCCAGATCGGCCGGCTGATGGACGCGGTCTGCGCCCTGGCCGAACGTCTGCCGGCCGCGGCGAGGGCGGATGCGCGCATCGCCGAATTCGAGTCCCTTGCGCGCGATGTCGAGCGCATCAAGCAGAGCGCGCGGCAGCCGCGCGTCGAGCGGCTGCAGAAGGAACTCGACGCGCTCAGGCGCGAAGACCCGAACGCCTACAGGCAGCTGAAGGCGAAGCTGCCGTAGTCAGCCGGCCGCGCGCCGCAGCGCCGCCACCACCGCCTCGCCCATGTCGCGCGTGCCCACGCGCGTGCAGCCCGGCTGGAAGATATCGCCGGTGCGCAGGCCCTCAGCCAGCACCGCGCGCACCGCGCGTTCGACGCGGCCGGCCTGCTCGGCGAGGCCGAAGGAATAGCGCAGCATCATCGCCATCGAGAGAATGGACGCGAGCGGGTTCGCGAGGTCCTTTCCCGCGATGTCGGGCGCCGTGCCGTGCACCGGCTCGTAGAGGCCCTTGGTGCCGGCGGCCATCGAGGCCGAGGGCAGCATGCCGATGGAGCCGGTGAGCATGGCGGCCGCGTCCGAGAGGATGTCGCCGAAGATGTTGCCGGTGACGATCACGTCGAACTGTTTCGGTGCGCGCATCAGCTGCATCGCGGCCGCGTCGACGAAGAGATGCGCGAGCTCGACATCCGGATACTCGGTGCCCACGCGCGTGACCACGTCGCGCCAGAGCTGCATCACCTCCAGCACGTTGGCCTTGTCGACCGAGCACAGCTTGCGCCGCCGCGCCCGCGCGGTGCGGAAGGCGACGTGCGCGATGCGCTCCACTTCGGGCTCCGAATAGCGCATGGTGTTGAAGGCCTCGCGTTCGCCACGGGCATTGGTGCCGCTGCCGCGCGGCTCGCCGAAGTAGACGTCGCCGGTGAGCTCACGCAGGATCATCAGGTCCAGGCCTTCGACGATCTCGGGCTTGAGCGTGGACGCGCCGACCAGCTCGGGGAACAGGAAGGCGGGACGGAAATTGGCGAACAGGCCGAGCTCCTTGCGCAGCCGCAAGAGGCTCGCGCCCGGCCGCATGGCAAAGGGAATGGCCTCGTCGCCGGGCATGCCGGCCGAGCCGAACAGGATGGCGTCGGCCTTGCGCGCGATCTCGCTGGTGGCGGCGGGCAGCGGGTCGCCGGCGCTGTCGATGCCGGCCTGGCCGATGGGCACCTCCACCAGTTCCACGGCCTGCGCCGGGCCGAGCACGGCCCTCAATACCTTGACGGCCTGGGCCGTCACCTCGGGGCCAATGCCGTCGCCGGGCATCACTGCGATCTTCATCTTGGGGACACTTTCATGGAGGGAAGGGAACGCTCGAAGGCCTCGATGCGCGCGGTCTGCGT
Source organism: Variovorax sp. Soil_C_33 (assembly GCF_057656935.1). Taxonomy (NCBI): domain Bacteria; kingdom Pseudomonadati; phylum Pseudomonadota; class Betaproteobacteria; order Burkholderiales; family Comamonadaceae; genus Variovorax; species Variovorax sp. Soil_C_33. Next base: position 83,639 of record NZ_JBDGJK010000002.1, on the reverse strand, counting down.
CAGCGTGTAGTCGAGCTCGTCGAGGCCTTCGAGCAGGCAATGGCGCGCGAAGGGGTCGATCTCGAATGAAGCGCGGCTGCCGTTCGGCGCCGTCACGCATTGCGCGGCGAGGTCGATGGCAAGACGCGCGCCGGGCCTGGCCTGCAGCGCCGCCAGCAGGTTGTCGACCAGCGCTTCGGCCAGGCGCACCGGCAGCAGGCCGTTCTTGAGCGCGTTGGAAAAAAAGATGTCGCCGAAGCTGGGCGCGATCACGGCGCGGAAGCCGCCGTCGACGAGCGCCCACACCGCATGCTCGCGCGAGGAGCCGCAGCCGAAGTTGCGGCCGGCCACGAGGATGCGGGCCCCGGCATAGGCGGGATCGTTGAGAGGGAAGTCGGATCTCGGTGCGCCTTGCGCATCGTGCCGCACGTCGCGGAACAGGAAGTCGCCGAAATTCGCCGAGCGCGGCTTCTGCAGGTAGAGCGCGGGCACGATCTGGTCGGTGTCGATGTTGATGCGCGCGAGCGGCGCGGCCACGGCATCGAGCCGGGTGAAGGCTTCCATGCTCAATGCTCTTCGTGCATCAGGCCGCGCACGTCGGCAAGCCGGCCGGTCACGGCAGCCGCCGCAGCCATGGCCGGGCTCATCAGGTGCGTGCGTGCGCCCGGCCCCTGGCGGCCGACGAAGTTGCGGTTGGACGTGGAGGCGCAGCGCTGGCCCGCTGGCACCTGGTCGCCGTTGGTGCCCAGGCACATCGAGCAGCCCGCGTAGCGCCACTGGAAGCCGGCCGCGCGGAACACCGCGTCCAGCCCCTCGGCCTCGGCCTGGCGTTTGACCAGCCCCGAGCCGGGCACCACCCACGCCTCGACGCCCTCGGCCACATGGCGCCCGCGCGCCACGGCGGCGGCGCTGCGCAGGTCTTCGATGCGGCCGTTGGTGCAGGAGCCGATGAACACGCGCTGCACCGCGATCCCGGTCAAGGGCTGGCCGGCCTGCAGGCCCATGTAGGCGAGGGCACGGCGCATCGCCTCGCGCTTCTCGCCGCTGCCCGCGCTCGCCGGGTCGGGCACGCGGCCCGAGATGGGCAGCACGTCCTCGGGGCTGGTGCCCCAGGTGACCATGGGTGCGATGTCGTCGGCATGCAGCGAGAGCTCGCGGTCGTGCTGGGCATCGGCATCGCCGGGTAGCAGGCGCCAGCGCGCCACGGCCTGGTCCCAGGCGGCGCCCTGCGGCGCATGCGGCCGGCCGGCCAGCCAGGCGAAGGTGGTGTCGTCTGGCGCGATCATCCCGGCACGCGCGCCGGCCTCGATCGACATGTTGCACACCGTCATGCGCGCTTCCATCGAGAGCGCGCGGATCGCCTCGCCCGCGTACTCGATCACGTGGCCGGTGGCGCCGGCGGTGCCGAGGCGGCCGATGACGGCGAGGATGAGGTCCTTGGCCGTCACGCCCGCGCCCAGGCGGCCCTCGACGCTGACGCGCAGCGTGCGCGGCTTGCGCTGCCACAGCGTCTGCGTGGCAAGCACGTGCGCCACTTCCGAGGCGCCGATGCCGAAGGCCAATGCGCCGAGCGCGCCATGCGTGGAGGTGTGGCTGTCGCCGCAGACGATCAGCAGGCCGGGCAGGCTCAGGCCCTGCTCGGGGCCGACCACGTGCACGATGCCCTGGCGCTCGTCGTCGAGGCCGAAGAAGCGGATGCCCGAGGCGGCGCAGTCGTCTTCGAGCGCCTGCGCCATCGCACGCTTCTCGGGGTCGGCGATGCGCTCGAGCGTGCGCGCATCGGTGGGCACATAGTGGTCGGGCGTGGCGAAGGCGCGCTCCGGCGCGCGGACCTTCAGGCCCTTCTGCCGCAGCATCTGGAAGGCCGGCGCCGAGCCGTCCTGCACCAGATGGCGGTCGACGTAGAGCAGGCTCTGGCCGTCGTCGCGCTGCATCACGACGTGCTCGGCCCAGATCTTGTCGAAGAGGGTGCGCGGGAGAGAAATGGATGTCATCAAAAAAATGCGGGAAGGTCAGTCGAGCTTTGCGCCGGAGAGCTTGACGATCGACTCGTAGCGCTTGATCTCGGAGGCGATGAACTGGCCGAACTCCTCGGGCGTGCCGCCGCCGATCTCGGCGCCGAACTCGGCCATGCGCCGCTTGAGGTCGGCCGACTGCAGCACCTCGTTGGCCTGCGCGTTGAGCTTGTCGACGATCGGCCGCGGCGTGCCGGCCGGCGCCATGAGCCCGTACCACGAGGAGGCATAGACGCCGGGCAGCCCCACCTCGTCGAAGGTGGGCACGTCGGGCAGCGCGGGGTTGCGCTTCTTCGAGGCCACCGCGAGCGCGCGCATGCGGCCGCTGGCCACGAAGGGAAGGCAGGTGGTGGTGTCGAGCATCAGCGAGATGTGGCCCGCCGCCAGATCGGCCTCGGCCGGCGCCGTGCCCTTGTAGGGCACGTGCACGATGTCGATCTTGGCCGCGCTCATGAACTGCACCGCCGCCAGATGCTGCGAGGAGCCGACGCCGCCCGAGCCGTAGTTGAGCTTGCCGGGGTTGGCCTTCGCCGCGTCGATCACGTCCTTGACCGTCTTGAAGGGCGAGGAGGCCGGCACCACCAGGATGTTGGGCACGGCCGAGACGTAGACGATGGGCGCGAAATCCTTGATCGGATCGAAACCCAGCTTCGAATAGAGATGGATGTTGACCGCGTTCGGGCTGATCGAGCCCATCAGCAGGTTGTAGCCGTCGGGTTTGGCGCGCGCCGCGAGCTCGGTGCCGATGTTGCCGCCCGCGCCGCCGCGGTTGTCAATCACGATCGGCTGGCCCAGCTTCTGCGCGATCGGCTCCGAGATCATGCGCGCGGTGGTGTCGACGCCGCCGCCCGCGGGCCAGGGCACCATCAACTTGATCGGCTGGTTCGGGTAGCCGGCGGCGCCTGGCTGCTGGGCGGCCGCGAGTCCCGCGGCGGCGAGCAGGGCCGCCAGCATGCAGACATGCGCTTTCTTCATCATCGCGTGGTCTCCTGTCCTTGTAGTGGAGGCCATGCTATTTGCCGCAGCCCGGTGCAGCAATCACAATTAAGGCATGCAGGGCATGATCAAAGCTCATGCCTCAATCCCAACGCCCATGTCACGCCGCCTGCCTCCCCTGAACGCCTTGCGCGCCTTCGAAGCCGCGGCCCGCTGCGGCAATTTCACGCGCGCGGCCGAGGAGCTGTGCGTCACGCAGGGCGCGGTGAGCCGGCATGTCGCGACGCTGGAAGGCTGGCTCAAGGTGCAGCTCTTCGAGCGCGGCCGCCACGGCATCGCGCTCACGCCGCCGGGGCAGGCGTACTTCGGCACGGTGCGCGCCGCGCTGGACCAGATCGACTACGGCACGCGCCAGTTGCAGGCCAGCCCCGACGAGCGCTGCCTGCGCATCAAGCTGCCGCCCACCTTCGCGATCCGCTGGCTGGTGCCGCGGCTCGCGCGCTTCCATGCGCTCCATCCGCGCATCGACGTGCAGATCACCACCTCGCACCAGCGCGCCGACTTCGCGCGCGAGGAGGTGGACGTGAGCATCCATTCCGAGCCGAGCCCGCCCGCGGGGGCGGGCGTGCGGCGCCTGTTCGGCGAGACGCTGCTGCCGGTCTGCGCGCCGGGCCTGCTCACGCGCGGGCCGCCGCTGGCGCGGCCGGCCGACCTCGCGCGCCACGTGCTCTTGTGCTCGATGAACCGGCCCAAGGACTGGCCGGCCTGGCTGGCGGCTGCGGGCGCGCCGCACATCGACGGCAACAGCGGCCTCAAGTTCGAGAATGCCGCGCTGGCCTACCAGGCGGCGGCGGACCAGCTGGGCGTGATGGTCGCGCTGCACGCCTTCGTGCGCGACGACCTGGCCTCGGGCCGGCTGGTGGCGCCGTTTGCGCTGCAGGTGGAGACGCCGGGCGCCTACTACCTCGCCTACAACAGCGAGCGGCCCTTGCCCGAGCGCGTGCAGGCCTTCGAAGCCTGGATCGTGCAGGAGGCCGGGGCGATGTCCAGGGCCTGCTAACAGGCTCAGCACGTCAGAATGCAGCCTCCCATTCCTCATCGCCAGTGCCCCAAGGAGCCTCTGTGTTTTCCCATGTCTTCGTGAGCGTGACCGATTTCGAGCGCGCGTTGGCGTTCTACAGCGCCGTCATGAACAGCCTGGGCATCGAACTCCGGTTCTGCGAGCGCGAGAAGCCATGGGCGGGCTGGCACAGCGCGGGGCGGGCCCGGCCGTTCTTCGTGATCTGCAAGCCCTATGACGGTCAGCCGCATGAGGCCGGAAACGGTCAAATGCTTGCCTTCGCTGCCGCCGACCGGGCCATGGTTCATGCTGCACATCGGGCAGCGCTGGAACACGGGGGAAGCTGCGAAGGACCGCCCGGGCTCAGAGAACAGTACCACCCGAACTACTACGGCGCCTACTTTCGCGACCCGGACGGAAACAAGCTCTGCGTCGCATGCCATGAACCCATGGCGAATGCGGCGCGGCCGCCGGATCAGAGATAGCGCACCTCGGCCACGACCGGCGCATCGGACTGGTTGGTGTCCGCGTTGGCATAGGCGCTGCCCTGGCGGAACCAGTAGCGGCATCCTGTGCGTCCGAGCATCTTCACGCAGGTCTGCCCGTCGTCGCGGATGCTCCAGGTGCCCGCGGCCCGGCCGAGCCCGCCCACGGCTTCCACCGTTCCGTCTGCGCGGAATTCCCACTGGGAAAGCTTTCCGCTCGCGACGTTCTTCGACACCACCGTCTTGCCGAGCAGGCTGGCCTCGATCTCGGTCTTCGTCAGGTAGGTGCGCTCTTCGGCGACGGCTGCGCCCGGCAGCAGGATGGCGAAGGTCGCGAGAGCGGCGAAGGCGAGTTGGATGGAGGAGGAGCTGCGCATGATGTCGGCCTCTTGTTGATCGGAACCCGTGTCGCAATCGGGTTCGCCATGGCCGTTAATCTAGGGATTCGCCCCCTCTGGCACGAGTAAGCAGTGCACGCGCGGCATGTGACGCAGTTCACAGGGGTCGGATCGCATGTGCATGCCCCCGGGACAACCCTGCTCGCTCAACAGACAGCTGTCGATATTTCAGGCAATTGATTTGTCCGCATTTCCAACACGGTGCGGCCGTGCCTTCACGCCCCCCCCGGGAATGAGGGCGCACGGGCGCAGGCACGGCATGTGCACTGGCAAGTAACTCAGTGACCCACCTGACCGCCATGCCACAAGCAGAACCGTCCAGCGAAACCCTTCTCGACGCCGACATCGCGATCCTCGGCCTCTCCTTGCGAGCCTCCAACGTGCTGCGGCGCCACGACCTGCACACGGTCCGCGACGTGACGCGCGTATCGCCCCGGAGGCTGTTTGTCATGACGCGGCTGGGACGCCGCTCCGTGGCGCAGATCGCCTCGAGCGTCGAGCGTCGCGGGCTGCGGCTTGCGGAGGATGGGATGAGGGAGACGGGCGCCATCGACGGCGCTGCGCATCGGTGAGCCGCACTGCTCGATCGACGATGCGAGCTCGCGCGCTACTTCCAGGTCCAGGCGGCGATTGCCAGAAGCACAAGCCCGGTGGCCGCGATGGCGGCATGCAGCAGAACAAGCCAGATCGGCAGGGCGAGACTCTTCAAGTGATAGCGCAGGTTGAGGACAACTCCACCGAGCGCCGCCACCACGAGCAGCCCCACTCCCGCCCATGCGCCTTGGGGCGCACCCGAAGCAATGCCGGCGTAGAGAGCGAGGGTCAGGCCGCTGCCTGCGATCAAACCATGCAGCATCGCCAACCAGCTGGGCGGTTGTGGGCGCCCCATGAAGCGAATACCGGCCATCAACAGCCCGCCTGCGCCCGTCAGCGCGAGGAGGATCACCGCCGTCTTGAGCATCGTCTGCACATCCATTGCGTGTCTCCTTCGGCAGAGCGCCGCGCATCCATTTGACGTCACGATGCAAGCGCACGTTCCCACGATGCCGGCGCTCCTATAGCATCTCGGGCTGCCGGGCGACGTGGGGCCTCAGCGCGCCGACCCAAGACAGCTCAGTCGGTGCGGCTGGCCGGCAGCACGATGGTCATCAGCAGCCGGGTGTCTTCCAGCGCGTGCAAGCCGTGCGGCACGCCGCCGGCGAGGTACATCACCTGATCGGCCTCGAGCAGCTTCACGTTGCCGGCGAGCTGCACCTCGACCCTTCCGCGCACGCACTGCAAGGTCATCGACGTCGAGACGGCGTGCGACGGGACCTGCTTGCCGGCCGGCAGCACCAGCCACATGATCTCGATGTCGCCGGCCTTCAGGAGCGCACAGGTCTCCGCCGCCTGCACGTCGAGCGCGCCGAGGTTCACGACCTGACCGGATGATGCGTGGGTGATTGCCATGCGAAGCAGTTTGGCAAGGTGGGCGTGCGCTGTCCAGATGGGTCCATGCACGGCTGGGCTACTGCTTCCTGTGCAACAGCTCCAGGAACTGTCTTGCAGGAACGCTGAGCGGCCGGTCGCTGGTCGTGAGTATCGAGCCGGTTTCGATCAGGCCGGGCGGCATCACCGCGTGGTGCACCTGGAACTCGCGCTCGATCACATCCCGCATGGGACTGTGCGCGGGCTGCAGGATCCACGTGTACTCCAGCAGATCGGCGAAGGCCACGCGTGACTGCATGGCCAGCAAAGGATGGGCCGCCATGATGCTGCCGAGCGACCTCGGGTAGATGCCCTCGGTCACGATCAGCCGGCTCGACGCGGTGCAGCGCTGGCCGGAGGGGGAAGCAGATCCCCGGACGTGGGTAGAGACGAGTCGCCGCCTATGCCTTTGCGTGAGCCACTGGGATGGCGTCATACTGCCGCCCATCGATACTTCCGGAGCTTTCAGATGCAGGCCGTTTCCATCCACGTCGTCGATGTAGCCCACGGCGTTGTCGCCCAAGGCATGCGGGTCGACGTCGCCCGGTTCGAGGGCGAAGGATGGACGGATGTGGCCTCGGGCAAGGTCCGCAGCAATGGTGTAGTGGACGGCATCGAAGGCCGCGAGTCCTTGTTCGAGATCGGCTTGTACGAGCTGCGCCTGCACGTGGCCGAGTACTACCGCAGCAAAGGCGTCAAGCTGCCCGAGCCCGCGTTCATGGGCGTGCAGGTGTTCCGCTTCGGCTTGGCCGATGCGTCGCAGCATTACCACCTGCCCGTGAAGCTGACTCCGTGGGGCCTGTCCTGCTTCCGCGGCGGCGCATAGGCCCGAAGCCGTTCAGCAGCAGGTGACGACGGCCTGCCCCGCTGCGGCCCTTCCTACCAAAAGCGCCACCAGCGGCGGAGGCGCTTGCCCGCCGGCTTGTCATCGAAGGCGGCAGACTCGTTCTCGGGCACGCCTGCTCGGCGGCAGAGTTCTCTTTCGAGATGCAACGCCATGGAGCGCGCGTGCTTCTCCCCATGAAATGCTCTTCGGCGCCAAACGTGCGCTGATGCGGCCAGTTGTTCGTCTGTCAGGTCTTCCGTTTCCATCGGTCGATTTTGCCGAGCACCGCACGCCTTCGCTTCCGCCGTTTGGTGGAGGCATCGCATCGGCCGGCGTTTCGCGGGACACTGGTACGAGCAACAAGCCTCGGCTGCGCCGTGGATCTGTATCGCATCGGCTTCGTAGGGTCTGTATCTGTTCTTCCCGGTACCGCGCGGCGAAGATGGCGCCTTGTTCATGAGAGAGGCCCCATGCAAGCACCGACCCGCAACCAGATCGCCGATCAGATCGCCTCCGAACTTGGCCACGACTTCTCGGGCGAGATCCGCGTCGGCGGCCACTACGCGTCCGCCGTGCGTGATGGCCGCACCGTCTACATCAGCGGCCAGGTGCCGCGCGTCGGCAGCACGGTGGTGGTGACCGGCCGCGTCGGAGACCAGGTCTCGCTCGACGAGGCACGCCAAGCCGCGCAGATCTGCGCTCTGCGCGCTCTTGCCATCCTGCGCCAGACTCTCGGCTCGCTCGATGCGATCGAGAAGATCCTGCGCATCGGCGTGTACGTGCAATGCACCGGCGACTTCACGCAGCAAAGCGAAACCGCCGATGCGGCGTCGGACCTCATGCATCGTGTCTTCGGCGAAGCCGGTGTGCATACCCGCACCTCCGTCGGCGTCTACGCCCTGCCGAAGAATGCGGCCGTAGAGCTGGACATGATCGTCGCCGCGCGGGACGAGTTCTAGTCGGCATGAGCGTTCGGCGGCTCGCCGAAGGATCGCAGCGCCACTCTTCGCGAGCGGCCCCACGTCACTTCCGCTCCCGCTCCTTGCGCTCATGCTTGCGCCAGTACTGGAACTCCTCCTCATGGACTTCGATGTCCAGCTCCATGACCCTGGCCTGGAGCCGCTCCTGCACGTCGGCCACGGCTCGGTTGTAGATCACCGGCCCGACTTCTTCCAGGAAGAAACCAAGAAGAGCGCCCGCAGCGATGTTGCCGATGGGCTCCTCCATGTTTTCGCGGAAGTACCTTTCGATGGAGGCTATCGCCTCCTTCCGGGCTTCCTTGCTCAGCTCGATGGTCATAGGCGCAGGTCCTCGGTTGAAACGACGCGCACCCTCGGTCCGAAGCTCTCGATGTTGGCGAGCGTCTCGTTGTGATGCCGAATCACCTGGACTGCGGACAGATGCCGATTGCCTTCGGTGGTGTGCGCGTCGCCCACCAGGGTGACAGGGAAGCCCAGCGCAAGCGCCCTGCGGGTGGTGGTATCGACACAGAACTCCGTATGCATTCCGCAGATCACGAGCTCGGTGATGGCATGTTCGCCGAGCACGCGCTCGAGCTCCGTGCGATGGAATGCGTCGGGTGAGGTCTTGCGGATGCGCAAGTCCGCTGCCTCGACATGGAGGCCACGCGCCAGCTGCCATGCATCCGTTTCGAACTCGAGGTAGCCGGACGTCGACTCGTGCTGGACAAAAACGACCAGGCCGCCGGCTTCACGGACCTTCGCCGACACCTGGTTGATCCGGCCAATGACCTGCTGCGACTCGAAGGCATCGTGCTCGCCTTCGCAAAGGCCCTGCTGGACATCGATCACGAGGAGCGCAGTGTTCATGGTCGGCATTCTGTCGCATCGGACAGCAAGGTCAGTACACGTCGCGCCGATAGCGCCCTTGCGCGATCAGCTCGTCGAGCCCGGCCGTTCCCAGCACGTCGCCCAGCGCCGCATCCACGCCGGGCGCCATGCCTTCGAGGCTGCCGCACACGTAGACGAGTGCGCCTTCGGCGATCCACTGCCGCAGTTCGTCCGCCGCTTCGCGCAAACGGTCCTGCACGTACCTGCGCTCCGGCTGGTCGCGCGAGTAAACGAGGTCGGCGCGCGCCAGCATGCCGAGCGCCTGCCAGCGCGCGACCTCCGCTGCGCAGAAGGCGTCGTGCGCGGATTGGCGCTCGCCGTACACCAGCCAGTTGCGCCCGTGGCCGCGCCGCACCCGTTCGCGCAGGTGCGCGCGCAGGCCGGCGAAGCCGGAGCCGTTGCCGATGAAGATGCAGGGCAGATCTTCGTCCGCGAGCGCGAAGCCCGGGTTGGCGACCAGCCGCATCTCGATGGCGCCGTCGAGCGGCGCACCGGCGGTCAGCCAGCCGGATGCGACGCCCAGCCCGTTGTCGTGCCGCGCCTGCCGCACCAGCAGCTGCACGCAGCCGTCGGAAGGGATCGAGGCCACCGAATAGCTGCGCGGCGCCAGCGGCGCAAGAGGAGGCCGGGCATCGGCAGCGCCGTGCGGATGAGGCGGCAGCACCTCGACCAGCGCGCCCGCCGCCCACGCCGGCGCGCCGGCGCGACGCAGTTCGATTTCGAAAAGCGGATCGCCCTGGCTGCCGTCGTTCTGCAGGCTGCGGCGCACCAGCCGCCAGGCTTCGAAGGGACGCCCGACAGAAGAGGCCGCGTGCGACGGCCACGCAGCGCCCCGCACATCGAAGGCCTCGGCGATCGAGCGTTGCCAGCGCCTGATGGCCTCGGGACTGCCGTTGTGGACTTCGACCATCGGAAAGAGCGCCTGCGCCCCCTGGCTGCGCAGGTCGTGATCGAGCTTGCGGCCGAAGCCGCAGAAGGTGGCGTAGTGCCAGTCGCCGAGCGCGAGCACGCCGTAGTGCACGTGACGCAGCTGCGAGCCCGCCTGCTGCGCGAACTTGCGCGCGAAGGCGCGTGCGCTGTCGGGCGGATCGCCGTCGCCGAAGGTGCTGACGATCCACAGCACCTTTCGGAAGTGCAGCAGCGCATCGACGCTCAGCTCGGCCAGGGTCTTGACCACGGTGCCGACGCCGGCCGACTGCAGCGCGGCAGCGGTCTGCAGGGCGACGCGCTCTGCGTGGCCGGTCTGCGTGGCAAAAGCGATCAGCACCTGCTCGGCGCCCGGCGCGGCGGCGCTGCGGGCGAGGCCGAGCCGCGCACGCTCGGCGCGCACCGCACGCTGGGTGCGGCGGCGGCCCAGGTACAGCATCCAGCCGGTGATCGCGAACAGCACCAAGCCCAGGCTGGCGAGCATCATCAGGATGCGGCCCGGCAGGCCCCAGTAGGTGCCCATGTGCAGCGGATAGATGCTGCTCACGAGGCGCCCGGCCAGCGGCTTGTCGGCATAGCGTTCGTGCGGGCCCGGCTCGCCGGTGGCGGCGTGCAGGTAGAGCCGGTTGCGCGCGCGTTCGTGCTCCGGCGCGGCGCGCAGGTAGGTCGCTTCGACCTGCGAGGCATTGCGCGCGGGCAGGCGCAGCGTGACCTGGCTCCAGTCGCCGCCGGTCGTTCGCTGGAAGGACAGCCACACGCGCTGCAGATCCAGTTTGGCCGCAGCGCCGGCATCCGTGCCCTGCATGCGCTGCGTCCGCGCCGCGCGCCCAACGCCTGCCGCATCGTCGACCAGTGCGCGCACCCCATCGAAGGCCCAGTAGAGGCCCGTGAGGCCGGACACCAGATAGGCCGCGAGCGCGATCGTCCCGGCCACGGCGTGCAGGTTCCACAGGAAGGCGCGGCCGCTCTGCGCGAAGTCGATCCGCAGCCAGTTGCGCCACGCGAGCGGCCGCCGCGGCCAGCGCAGGTACAGGCCCGACAGCGCGAGCACCAGCAGCGCTGCGGCCACAGTGCCGGTGACCGGCTTGCCGGTGTCGCGCGGCATCAAGAGCCAGCGGTGCAGGCTTTCGACGAACTCAAAGAAGGCCTCGCCGCGCGGCTCGGGCAGCAAGGCCGCGCTGAAGGGATCGACCAGGCGCGTTTCGCCGCGGCGTTCGCCCGGAGGAGGCGCGAAGTTCACGCGCACCGGCCGGCCCGGCTCGGCGTAGAGCGTCAGCGTCGCGACGCGGCGGCCGGGCTCTGCGGCCTGGAGCTCCTCGAGCAGGGCGACCGGCGCCAGCGCCCTGGCATCGGTCGGCACGTGGTGCAGTGCCGGATTGAGCACATCGACGATCTCGGCGCGAAACGAGAGCATGGCGCCGCTCAAGCCGATGACGGCCAGCACCGTCCCGGCCGTGATGCCGATGAACCAGTGGATCTGGACCCAGATGCGGCGAAGAAGAGCCATCGCGGACGCCGCCTTCAGAGATCGATCTTGAGCGTCGCCTTGACGCTGCGCGGCGCGCCCACCGCCAGCCGCGTGCCGGCGGCCGCCCAGTAGCGCTTGTCGCCGACGTTGTCGACGTTGAGCTGCCACAGCGTGCGCTGGCCGAAGAGCTGCGTGACGTAGCGCGTGCCGAGGGCGAAGATCGTGTAGCCGCCGATGAAGCCCTGGTTCAGGTCGTCGATCGGGCGCCTGCCCGTGTAGTAGGCGCCGCCGTTGACCGACAGGCCCGGCACCGCCGCGATGTCGTAGGAGAGGAAGGCGCTGGCCGTGTGCTTGGCCGTGTTCTCGGGCATCTTGCCGTTGTACTGGGCGTTGATGTCGCGGAACTCGGCGTCGAGGGCTTGCGCCGACAGCTGCCAGGCCAGCTGGCGCGTCAGCTGTCCCTGTGCCGAGAGCTCGATGCCGCGGTAAATCTGGCGGCCGTCGGCGACGAAGGTGTTGGCGCTGTTGGTGTAGGCGCCGGGGCGCTCGATGTCGAACAGCGCCGCCGACAGCAGCGTGCCGGTGCCGGTCAGCCAGCGCAGGCCGAGCTCCTTCTGCTTGCTCACGCCCGGCGGCATGCGGTTGTTCTGGTTGGCGGTTCCGGCGGGTGCGACCTCGCCCTCCTCGACGCCTTCCGCATACGAGACATAGCTCACGAGGTCGGGCGTGAACTTGTAGCTCAGCGCTCCCAGCGGCGTGGTCTTCTTCACGTCGTAGTCGATCTGCGGCAGCGTCGAGCTGGCGAACTGCGTGCTCTCGAAGCGCGTGTGCCGCACGCCCGCCACCAGCTGCCATTGCGGCGAGAACGTGATGCGGTCGAGCGCGTACAGGCCGAGCTCGCTGCTGTCCTGCGCGCCGGTGGTGGGCTGCGAGGGCAGCGCGGTCAGCGGCAGGAAGCCGATGGCGCGCGGGAAGTACAGGTTCTGCGCAGTGGTGGCGCCGCCGTAGTTGCGCTGGAAGATCGGGTCCTGCGTCTTGTCGCTGCGCGCGGCGCCCAGCGTGAGCTCGTGCTGAATGCCGCCGGTCGCGAAGGTGCCGAACAGCTCGCTGCGCAGCAGGTCGGAGCTTTGCTCCAGGTGCTGCACGTTGCCGGTGATGCGGCCGGCGCCGGTGCGCACGTTGTAATTGCCGAACATCGCGAGCCGCCGGTCGCGCTCGGCCTCGGAATGGCCGGCTTCCACCATCAGGGCCCAGTTGTCGCTGAGCGAGTAGTCGGCGCGCAGCTGGGTGTTCGTGACTTCGGCTTCGAAAGTGGCCCAGGGCGGGCCGATCAGCTTGCGCGGGTCGGGCAGGGCCGGCAGCGCGATCACGCCGTTGACGGCCGCGAGCCGGTTGATGCCGGCCTGCTCGGCGATGCTCTTGCGGTAGTGCTCGACGTCGGCCTTCAGCGTCAGGCGTTTGTTGACGCGCCAGTCGAAGGCGGCCGACAGGAACTTGCGGTTGCCGTCGACGCCCTGGATCGGCGAGCCCAGCTGTCCGCCGGCCGCGTTGATGCGCAGGCCGTACTGGTTCTGGTCGCCGAACTGCCGGCCCACGTCGGCGAAGCCCTGCGCAGTGCCCTGGTTGTCGAAGGTCATGCCGAGCGTCGCGACCGGCGTGGGGCCGGCGCGCTTGGTCACGAAGTTGACGACGCCGGCCGGCGAGGTGAAGCCGTAGTAGAGCGCCGATGCGCCCTTCAGCACCTCGACGCGCTCCTTGTTCTCCATCGGGATCTCGGACACGTTGGGAATCGCAAGCGAACCGTTGAGTCGGTAGTTGGTGCGGTTCTCGACCGCGATCCCGCGGATCACGAGCTGGTCGAAGGTGTCGCCGCCGTTCTGCTGGCGCGCGACGCCGGCCGTGTTGCGCAGCACGTCGTAGATGCCGGCCGCGCCCTGCAGCTCGATGACTTCGCGCGTCACCACGTTGACGGTGGCCGGCACGTCCATGATGCTGGCGCCGCGGAAGGTACCGGCCTCGACGGCGTTGGCGACGAAGCCGCTGGTCCGGTCGGACTGCACGGTCACGGTACGGAGTTCCTCGCCGGTGTTCGAGGGAGAGGGGGCGGCCTGCGCGCAGGCCAGCTGAGCCGCCAGGGCGAGCGGCATCGAGACGAAAAACTTGTGCATGGGAACGCAATGCCGACGGGGCAGCGATCCCGGCGACGATCCAGACAGAGGGGGTTGAGACGGGCCGATTGTAGGCGAACGAATGAGAATTATTCTCATGTCCGCCTGACGGCGGGCCGCCTAGAAGGGCGTGAGCTTCTCGCGCGCAGGCTGCGCCTGGCACGCCAGCGCCCGGGCCATGCGCATGTAGTGCGCGAGCGGCGGCGTGGTCTGGCCCGGCACCTTGGCCAAGTCGTCGTAGCGCCGCAGGCGCACGGCCTCGGCCGCGAAGGGCTGGGCCATGAAGCGCTGCGCTTCCGGCTGCGTGTAGACGCCGCCCTGCAGCTCGAGGCTGCGCCTCGATGCCGGCGACAGCGTGTCCCAGTAGCCGGCGTCGACGGCGCACAGGCAGCGCTTGGCATCCACGTGCAGGCGGATCGGCTCCAGCACCGCGGGGGCGAACAGTCCGCGCAAGAAGGGCAGCGCGATGTACTGGTGCAGGTCGTCGCGCTGCTGCTGCGCACGCGCCGCCTCGTCCGCGCGTTCCGCCGCGAGCAGATGGCCGAGGTCGTGCAGCAGCGCTGCGACCACGGTCTCGGGTGCTTCCTCTGCTTCTTCGGCGAGCTGCGCGCACTGCAGCGCGTGCTCGAGCTGGCTCACGGCCTCACGGCCGTACTGGCGCTGTCCTTTGGTGCCCAGCAGGCGAGCGATTTCTTCGACGGTGAGGGCCATGGCAGCGCTAGACGAGGAGTTTGCGGATGCGCGCCGACACCAGGTCGATCGCGCTGACGGCGACGACGATGATCAGCATCACCGCGCAGGTCTCGGCGTACTTGAAGCCGCGGATGATTTCCCACAGCACGACGCCGATGCCGCCGGCGCCCACCATGCCGACCACCGAGGCGGAGCGCACGTTCGATTCGAAGCGATAAAGCGCATACGAGATCCACAGCGGGATCACCTGCGGGATGACGCCGTAGACGATCTCGTGAAGCGCGCTCGCGCCGGTCGAGCGGATGCCTTCCACCGGCTGCGGATCGATGGCCTCCACCGCTTCGGCGAAGAGCTTGGCCAGCACGCCGGTGGTGTGCACCCAGAGCGCGAGCACGCCGGCGAAAGGCCCTAGGCCCACCGCCACCACGAAGAGCATGGCGAACACCATCTCGTTGATGGCGCGGCAGCCGTCCATCAGGCGGCGCATCGGCTGGTAGATCCACCACGGCACGATGTTGGCCGAGGCCAGCAGCGCCATCGGCACCGCGGTGAGCACCGCCAGCGCGGTGCCCCACAGCGCGATCTGCAGCGTGACGACGATTTCTTCCACGTACATGCGCCAATGCGTGAAGTCGGGCGGGAAGAACTCGGCCGCGTAGGTGGCCATGTTGCCCGAGTCGCGTACGAGCTCGAAGGGCCGCATGTCGGCGCCCTTCCACGAGGCCGCGAGCAGGATCAGCAGCAGCGCCCACGCGATATGCCAGGCGAAGCCGCGCTTCGGCGCGGCCGCGGCCGGAAGCGGCGCGCGGGGCGTGAGAACCGTCGGTTGCATGAAGGCTCAGTTCAGCGCGCTGAGTTTCCTGTCGATCTCGGCCAGGCGGGTCTTCTTGTCCGCATCGCTCAACGCGGCGTCGGCCTCGATCTTGGTGCGCTGGCCGTAGAGGTCGAGCTGGCGGATCGGGAGCAGCTGCTTGTCGCTCGACTCCTTGAAGCCCGAGAGCTTGGAGATCTTCATGACGATCTCCTTCTCGCGCGCATCGGTCTTGGCGTAGTTGTAGAAGAAGTTCTTGATCTTGGCCTTGGTGGCCTCGGGCAGGTCGCGGCGCATCACCAGCGGGTCGAGCGCGATCAGCGGCGAGGTCCAGACGATCTTGATCTCCTTGAACTTCTCGGGCGAGCGCTCCTTGACCTTGTCCAGGTTCTCGCTGTTGTTGGTCGCGACGTCGACCTGCTTGTTGGCCACAGCCAGCGCGTTGGTCTCGTGATTGGCGCTGCGCGTGAGCTTGAACAGTGACTTGGCGTCCACCTTGTGCTGCGCGAAGGCGTAGTAGCTCGGCACCAGGAAGCCCGAGGTTGAGTTCGGGTCGCCGTTGCCGAAGCTCAGGGACTTGCCGTTCTTCAGCACGTCGTCGAGCGTATTGAGCGGGCTGTCCTTGTGCACGATCAGGTGCGAGTAGTAGCCCTGGGTGCCGTCGGCGTTGACCATCTGCGCGAACACCTCTCCACTGGCGCGGTCGACCGCTTCCATCGCCGACTTGTTGCCGAACCAGCCGAGCTGCACCTTGTTGAAGCGCATGCCTTCGATGATGCCGGCGTAGTCCGGTGCGAAGAAGGCGGTGACCTTGAGGCCGGTCTGGCGGCTCATGTCGTCGATCAACGGCTGCCAGTCCTGCTTGAGGTTCTGCGTCGCCTCGGTGGAGATGATGCCGAAGTTGATGTCCTGCGCGAAGGCGCCAGTCGTCATGCCGAGGCCGAGGGCCATGGCTGCGCACAGTTTCTTGATCATGGGGGGTTCCGGGTTGGTAGGAAGGAATTCAGGCCGCCGCAGCCCAAGGCACCAGCGCGGGTTGCGGGAGCACGTGAACCTTGGGGTTGTCGGAATGGGCGGCGGACAGCAGCTCTTCGGCCTCCACGCCGTAGAGCTCGCGCAGCAGCGGCGCGCTGAGCGCGGACGAGGGCCCGTCGTAGACCACCTCGCCCTGCTTCAGCGCGATCACGCGCGGGCAGTACTTCATCGCGATCTCGACCTGGTGCAGCGAGACGATCACGGTCGAGCGGTCCTCGCGGTTGATGCGCGCGAGGATCTCCATCACCTTGCGCGACGATTCGGGGTCCAACGAGGCGATGGGCTCGTCGGCCAGCACCACCTTCGCGCCCTGCACCAGCGTGCGTGCGATCGCGGCGCGCTGCTGCTGGCCGCCCGACAGCGTGGAGGCGCGCTGCGCATGGCAATCGGCAATGCCCACGCGAGCCAGCGCATCGAGCGCCAGCGCGCGCTCGGCGGCGGTGAAGGCGCGCGTCCAGCTGCGCCACCACGGCGTGCGATGCAGCGAGCCCACGAGCACGTTCACCAGCACCGGCAGCCGCGCCACCAGGTTGAACTGCTGGAACACGAAGCCGACCTGCGCGCGCACCTTGCGGATGTCGCGGTGGATGCGCCCCCGCTGCTGCACGCAGCAGCCGTCGATCTCGATCAGCGAGTCGCTGCCGCCGTCAGCGGCCACCAGGCCGGCCACATGCCGCAGCAGCGTGGATTTGCCGGAACCCGAGGCGCCGATCAGCGCCACCATCTCGCCGCGCTGCACGCTGATGTTGATGTCGCGCAGGGCATGCCGGCCGTTGGCGAAATGCTTGTTGAGCTGGTGGATGCGCAGGGCGGTTTCCATCGTCGAGTTCCGAAGTCGTCTAGACAACCGGAGTCTGATCACCGGCTGTGACGGCCTCTTGACGCTTTGACGACGCCCGTGTGTCAGGCGCGGCCCCGCGCGCCCCTCAATCTCCCGGCATATGGGGCGGATGCAGCGCCACCGGCTTGGCGGCCTTCTTGCG
Organism: Variovorax sp. Soil_C_33; assembly: GCF_057656935.1. NCBI lineage: Bacteria > Pseudomonadati > Pseudomonadota > Betaproteobacteria > Burkholderiales > Comamonadaceae > Variovorax > Variovorax sp. Soil_C_33. Next base: position 66,538 of record NZ_JBDGJK010000002.1, on the reverse strand, counting down.
CATCCGGATGTTGAGCATCTCCACGGCGACGGAGAAGGCCATCGCGAAGTACACGTAGCCCTTGGGCACGTGATGGCCGAAGCCCTCCGCGACCAGCACCACGCCCACCACCACCAGGAAGGACAGGGCCAGCATCTTGATGGTCGGATGGTTGGAGACGAAGCGGCCGATCGGGCCGGCAAACAGCATCATGAGCCCCACCGAGGCAACCACCGCGGCGATCATGACCCGCACGTCGTCCACCATGCCGACCGCGGTGATGATCGAGTCCAGCGAGAACACCAGGTCGATGATCATGATCTGGAGGATCACGGAGGCGAAGGTGGCCTTGACGGCGCTGGACTTCTGCTCGTCGTGGCCGCCTTCCAGCGATTGGTGAACCTCGCTCGTGCTCTTCCAGATCAGGAACAGTCCGCCCAGGATCAGGATCAGGTCCCGGCCCGAGATGTCCTTTCCGATCACCGAGAAAAGCGGGGTCACCAGGCCGACGATCCAGGCCAGCACCAACAGCAGCCCGATGCGCATGAACATGGCCATGAACAGCCCGACCCGGCGTGCGAATTCGCGCCTTTCGGGCGGCAGCTTGTCGACCAGGATGGAGATGAAGATGATGTTGTCGATACCCAGAACGAGCTCGAGCGCAGTCAAGGTCGCGAAGGCGATCCAGACTTGCGGATCGGTCAGGAGTTCAAGCATTGAGATCCTTTCGGGATGGCAGGGGTGGCCGGGTTGGGCGGAAGTATCTGCGGAGAAAATGCCACGGCAAGGTATGCCCGGATCGCACCGCAGGGCATGTATCGTGAGGTGAGCGCGATCTCCGGCGCTGCGAGGCTGAGGCATGAACCTGTCGATCGAACCCGTTTCCGAAGCGCATTTCGCGGGGCTGCATGCCGCGCTCGACACCGTGGCGCGCGAGAAGCGATTTCTTGCATTCACGCAGGCGCCCCCCATAGAGCAGGCCTTCGACTTCTACCGCTCCATCATCGCCAGCGACGGCTGCCAGATGGTCGCCTTGCTCGACGGACGGGTGGCCGGCTGGTGCGACGTGCTGCCGAGCCATGGCCAGGCCCGGTCGCATGTGGGCATTCTCGGCATAAGCCTGGTTCCATCCGCGCGGCACCTGGGCATCGGCGCGAAGCTGATGAAGGCAACCATCGCGGCGGCATGGGCGAAGGGAATGACGCGTATCGAACTCACGGTGCGCGCCGACAACACGAACGCCAGGGCCCTGTACGAACGGCTCGGCTTCGAAGTCGAAGGGCTCCTGCGCCGCGCTTTCCGGGTCGACGGCGAGTACTTCGACAGCTATGCGATGGCGTTGCTGCGGGGCGCTGCCGGAACGCCGGTTCCGGCACCGGAGATCCTGGTTCGCGCCGCCGGCCTCGATGATGCTGCCGCGGCAGCGGCGTGCGTCAATGCCGCTTTCGAGCTGTACATCGAGCGCATGGGCAAGGCGCCGGCGCCCATGCTGGCCGACTATCCTGCGCTCATCGGTGAAGACAAGGTGTGGATCGCGGTGCGCAGCGGCCAGGTGGCAGGGGTGCTCGTCCAGTACGAGACGGAAGAGGGCTTCTATGTCGACACCGTGGCCGTGGCCCCGATGCGCCAAGGCACGGGCGTCGGACGGGCGCTCCTGCGCTTTGCCGAGCGCGAGGCGCTTCGCCGCGGTTTCGAGGCCGTCTACCTGCGCACGAACGCCAGGATGACCGAGAACCAGATCCTCTACCCGAAGATCGGCTACGTCGAGTACGACCGCAGAACCGAGGGTGGATACGAGCGGATCTTCTATCGCAAGTCTCTTGCTCCGGCGGCGTCCTCATGAGAGCTCGCGCCTGGGCGGGCCAGCAGCGGAGCTCGATATTCAGTTCAAGAAGGAGTTCGGCATCTTCGTGTTCAGCTCCCTGGCTCAAATGCGAGCTCACAGTGTCAGCCGCGGATCGCATTTTCAAGGCCCGGCTTGTTTGATAGCCTGTCGGCTGGTGGCCTCATAGGGTAGAAGGTCAAGATCGGACACTCGCCGGGGCTGGCGAAGTTCGACTTCTCGAAGGTCATCCGCGCAGATTCTGTAGGGGGAAAAGATGAAATCGATCGTGCATGCCGCGCTCGGCGTTCTGCTGCTTTCTGCTGTGGCGTTCCAAGCCGGCGCAACGGGGACGAACAAGCTATGCAACGGACGACAGACGGACATCGTCTTTGCTGTAATCCATGAGAATTCGGACGATCCGGGTTCGAGATGCGAGCTTCAGGGATCGAGGTGCTACGTGACGCTCCAAGGCTGGTACACCATGAAGCCGGGAGTCTGCATGGACGTCGACGTGGGAAATCAATGGGAATCCTATCTGTCGATCTTCGTCAAGGACACGGCGGCCGGCGAGTACAGGCCAGAAACCTTCCCAGTCAACGACAGGTTCTACAAGGACAGAGACGAGAAGAACTCCGGAGTCGTTGACGTCACCGCGTGCATGCCTGTGGGGCCGTTCAAGAAAAAACTGCCTGGAGCGCTCGCGCCCATGCTGAATTCAGCAGTCGCATGCGATCCCGGCGAGGCGCTGCATCCGGTCAATTACGTCATGCGCGGCGGACCGCAAACCCACGTCGTGGTCACGTTGAACTAGCGGGCTGTAAAGATTGGATCGTTCGCGGTGTCGCCACGGTCGGTCCTTCGCCCCAAACGGTCTACGTCTCAGATCGGGCCAGAAGCAGGCATGGCGACAGTCCCTTCTCCGGCAGCAGAAATTCGCTGGCCAGGGGCGAAGCCATACAAATCGATTGGCAGGACGCGGCGGGCTGGCCTACATTGGTCTTCCACCCACCACGAGGAGCGCAACATGCCCATTCGCATCGCATCGCTGACCCGCCGCATCGCGAAGAACGGCGCGATGCTCCATAAGGCGACGATGGACCGCGTCCACTCGCTGGGGGCGGACCATGAGCCGTCCGAAGCCGAAAAGACGCTGGCCGAGGAGCGCCGCCTGCTCAAGGAAGAGCGTGCGAAGCGCCAAGCGCAAGCGCAGCAGCCGAGGGCGAAGGCCGTCGACAAGCTGGTGAGGACGCACCACCCGCAGGCCAAGGAGAAGCCCACGGAAAAAAAGGAGCCCAAGGAGGCCAAGAAAGCCAAGGCTGGCAAGGCCCACAGGCCCTCGCGTGCCGAGAAGCACGCTGCGCAGGCGGCGGCCCTGCAGGCCGCGAGTAGAGCGCCGAAGAAGTCGGCGAAGACCTGAGAAGGCTCTCAGGCACCGTGCGGAGCGCGTTACGCGCGCGGCGGCTGCTTCGGAGAAGTCGCTAGGACCGCTTCGGTCCCCATGCGGTCCTACGCCCCATCCGGGAAACTGACGGTCAAGACCTGTAGAGCGGGCTGGCGGACTGGGCCTGCGACAGGCGCACGCCGACCGCCTTGACATCGCTGTTGCATCGATGAAGCGGCTGGCGCGTGGCGCCTTGTTCTCTAGCCCGGCGCCGACCCCTGCGTGGCCGTATAGACGGCGTACAGCGACTGGCTGGCCGCCATGAACAGGCGGTTGCGCTTGGGGCCGCCGAAGCAGACGTTGCCGCAGACCTCGGGCAGCCGGATGCGCCCGATGAGCCGGCCTTGCGGCGTCCACACGGTGACGCCGCTGTAGCCCACGCTGCGGCCCGCATTGCTCGAGCACCACAGGTTGCCGTCCACATCGGTGCGCACGCCGTCGGGCCCGCACTTCACGCCGTCGACCATGAAGCTGCTGAACAGCCGGCCGTTGGAGAGCCTGTTGTCCGACCCGACGTCGAACACATACATGTCGCCCTTGCCGCCGGCGATGGTGTCGCCCGGCCCCTGCCCGGTGCTGACGACATAGAGCTTCTTGAAATCGGGCGAGAAGCAGAGACCGTTCGGGTCCGGCACGAGATCTTCACCGGCCACCTGAGTGAGCGTTCCGCTCTTGTCCAGACGGTAGACCGCGGTCGGCAGTTCGCGCTTGTACGCGCCGATCTCGGGCGGCTGCCCGAGCCTCGGGTTCAGCCGCCCGGATTTGTTCGCCGGTCCGCCCGCGGCGTCGACCGTGCCCTCGTAGAGCTGAGCGCCGTACGGCGGGTCGGTGAACCAGTAGCTGCCATCGGGATGAGGGACGATGTCGTTGGGCGAGTTGAGCCGCTTGCCGTTGAAGCTCGAGGCGAGGATGGTCACCGAACCGTCGAGCTCGTAGCGCACCACGCGCCGCGTGAGGTGCTCGCAGGACAGCTGCCTCCCCTGGTAATCGAAGGAGTTGCCGTTGCTGTTGTTGGAAGGTGTGCGGAACACGCTGACGTGGCCGTCGTCCTCGCTCCAGCGCAGCTGGCGGTTGTTCGGAATGTCGCTCCAGACCAGGAAGCGGCCGACCGAATTCCATGCCGGTCCTTCGGCCCACAACGCGCCGGTCCACAAGCGCTGGATCGGCGCGTTGGGCTGGCGCAGGCCGTCGAAGGCCGGGTCGACCGTGAGCACGTCCGGGTCGGTGAAGTAGGTGGTCGGCGCCCCTCGCCGGCTGAAGTCGCGCGGCGGCTGGGTGATGGTGCTCGGCGGCGCGGCCGGCCCGCCCGGGGCAGCTTGCGCCTGCGCCCATCGCGGCACGACGATGGCGGCGCCTACCGCGGCTCCGACGCCGCGAAGAAGCTTGCGACGTAGTACCGAACTATTCAATCTCGAATCGAATTTTTCTTGCGCCATGACTCACCCCACGAAAACGATGGAAGAAGCTGGAGAACGCGAGACCGCAAAGCCGGTCGCATGCTACGCGCTTCTCTCCGGCTGCACCAGATTGGAGAGATCTCGATCGATGTCGTATGCACCACGACGACCGACGCGATCGCGCGAGACTTTCATCACGCCGAGGCCAGGTTTCGGCGCTCGGGGGTGCATCCGACGGCAGTTTTCAGCGACGCTTAAGGATCGACGAAGAGACTGGTTTCACTGCAAAGGAACAGTCCCGAGCCCCACCGAAAAGGATCGCCACGCCATGAAGCGTTCTGTCGCCCCCGAGCCCCTCACCCCATCGCAGATCGAGCTGGTGCTCGAGTTGCTCGAGCTGCGCCAGCTGGCGCCGCAGGAGACGGCTGCGAAGTTCAACCGCCTGACCCAGGTCGGCGCCTTCTCCGAAGCCCAGCAGGAGGCCATCGAGATCCTCTTCGCGCTCGATGAGGACGAGATCCCGGATGCACTCTTCGAATTCGCCGACGACGATGCTCGAAACCTCGTGCGCGACGGGCTGCCGCACGAGGCGCGGCTCAGCTTCGTGACCCGCTAGCTGCCTATCGCGGCGAGCAGACGCCGACGACGACCTTGCAAGGCTCGGTCGGCAGATGACTCTCGCACTGCCCGGCCGCCGACTTGCCCGCGGCGCCCGCCGTCGAAGCGGTGGCCGTGCCCCATTCCCCGTGGTTGCCGATCGCGAGCGCGCCGCAGGAGCGATCGAAGTAGGTGCGCACCGCACAAGTGCCGGAGCGGCCCGCCGCGCGATCGCATTGGGCGCGTGCCGCAAGCTCCGCCGCGTCGCGGGACGGGTGGTTGAACGAGTAGCCGTACCACCTGTGCATCGACGCGATCGCGCCCCAGCTCGGGCCGTCGCCAGGGGCGGCATGTGCCGGACGCACGGCGATGCCCGCCAGGGCGCAGCACAACAGCAGCGCCGGCCAGCCGACCGCCCGGGCCTTTCTTCTCTCCATCGATTTCTCCTGTACGGCTGAATATTGTGAGAGAGTCATGCGCTTGAGACCCTCTCTTGCATCATTGGTTGCTGTCGTCGCGCTCATCGGCGCCGGCTTTCTTTATGTATGGACGTCCGAGCCGGCCCCAGCCGTCGCGGCGCCGGGCGGATCGCTCGGCCCGAGCACGAATGCGATCGAACGAACCGCCGCTCTCCCGCCCCTGAACCTGCCGGCCGACGACGCGCCTCATGGCAGCGGCATGGAATGGTGGTACTACAACGGCATCCTCGACGCGAAGACCGGCGACCGCTATGCCTTCCACGTCGTGGTCTTCGTCGCCAACGGGCTGGTCAAGCACACGGTCATGCACGCGGCGCTGACCGACCTCCGGACCGGGCGGCGCTATTCCAGTCAAACGCGCACCGGCGGTGTTCCGGCGAAGAGCGCCGCCAACGGCCTGGACTTGAGGCAGGACCGTTGGCAGCTCGCTGCATCCGGTCCGTCCCATCTCGTGCGCGCCTCCCTGGACGGCGCTTCCATTGCGCTCGACCTGAGCGATTCGCACCCGCCGGTCGCCCATCGGGCTGCCGGTTCGCAAACGCCGGGCCTGCTCGATTTCGGCCAGAGCGGGATCAGCTACTACTATTCGCGCCCCCGCATTGCCGCGCAGGGCGAAGTCTCCATCGCAGGCAAGGCCGTCCAGGTCAGCGGCGACGTGTGGTTCGATCACCAATGGGGCGACTTCGATGTGCTGAGCCTCGGCTGGAACTGGTTCGCCTTGCATCTGGCGGACGGCTCCGACCTGATGCTCTACGAGCTTTTCGACATGGCCGGCCGCAAGGTCATGACGGCCGGAACGGTCTCGAACGCGAGCGGGTCCGTGCCGCTGAAGCCGGACGATATCGAGCTGGTGCCCGTCCAGAGGTGGACCAGCCCGGGCACGAAGATCAGCTACCCCGTCGAATGGAACATCAGGCTTCCATCCGGCGTGCTGAACATCAAGCCCTTCTTTGCCGACAGCGAATTCGACTCGCAAAAGACGACCGCGAACATCTACTGGGAGGGTCCCGTCAAGGTGACAGGGAGCACCACGGGCCAGGGATTCCTCGAGCTAAGCGGATATGACCGCCTGCAAGCGACGCAGGCCGCTCGCAAGTGATCGCGTTTCGCCTCTACAGCACGCGCCGCCCTTCGCGCCAGACGCCGCGCACCACGGCATGGCGCGACCCGTCGGGCAGCTCGGCCATGCGCACCTGCACCAGGTCGGCCCGCAGCCCGGCCTCGATCGCGCCGCGGTCGTGCAGGCCGGTGGCCCGCGCCGGTGCGCGCGTGACGGTGTTCACCGCCTGCGGCAGCGTGAGGATCTCGTCCTCCACCAGCCGCATCACGGCGCCGAGCAGGCTGCTCGGCACGTAGTCGGAGGAGAGGATGTCGAGCAGGCCGCGGCGCGCCAGCTCGGCCGCCGCGACGTTGCCCGAATGCGAGCCGCCGCGCACGACGTTGGGCCCGCCCATCACGGTGGAGAGCCCGCGCTCGCGCGCCGCGCCCGCGGCGGCCAGCGTGGTCGGGAACTCGGACATGCTCGCGCCTTCGGCATGGGCCTGCTCGACGTGCGCCACGGTGGTGTCGTCGTGGCTCGCGAGCGCGATGCCGTGCGTTGCGCAGTAGTCGACGAAGTGGCGCCGGTGCGGCTCGGCGTACTTCGCCTGCAGCGTGGCGGCATGCGCGACCTGGCGCTCGAACTTCTCCTGGCTCCAGCCCTTCTTGCCGGTGTAGTAGATGCGCGCGACCTCCAGGTTTTCCCACTGGCGCTGGCCCGGCGTGTGGTCCATCAGCGAGATCAGCGACACGCGCGGATGGCCGTGGAAAGGCTCGAAGAGCTCGATGGTGTTGGGTGCCGGCAGCTCGCAGCGCACGTGCAGGTGGTGGTCGGCACGCAGCAAGTCGCGGGCGGTGCAGTTGTCGAGGGTGGCCAGCGTCCGGGACCAGGTGCTGCCGCGCAGGCTGTCGGTGTCGGACTCGCCGACCCCCAGCGCATCGAACACGGTGGTGATGCCGGCGGCCGCCACTTCGGCGTCGTGCGCCAGGAGCGCCGGCAGCTCGGCCCACTGCACCTTGGGGCGCGGCATCAGGTGGCGCTCGAAGTTGTCGGTGTGGACCTCGACCAGGCCGGGCAGCAGGTAGTCGCCCTCGAGGTCGATGGTGGCCGCGCCGGTGTGGCCGTTGTGCAGCGCCGCGATGCGGCCGTCGGCGACCGAGAGGCTGCCGCGCACCACCTCGCCGGGCAGCACCATGCGGGCGTTCTGGAAGACGGTGGTCATGAGGTACTCCTGAAATCGGCGACGTTGATGCGGCGTGTCGCCACGGCGGCGCCCACTTCGGCATCGTGGAAGATGCCGACGATCGCCGCGCCGCGCGCCGCGGCTTCGCGGATCAGTGCGATCACGGTGCTGGTGTTGGCTGCATCCAGTGAGGCAGTGGGCTCGTCCAGCAGCAGCAGCGGCTTGGGCTTAATCATGTTGCGTGCGATGTTGATGCGCTGCTGCTCGCCGCCCGAGAAGGTGGCCGGCGGCAGATGCCAGAGGCGTTCGGGGATGGCAAGGCGCGTGAGCCACCTGCGCGCCTCCGCGCGCGCCGCCTCAAGGGCGGTGGGGTCGTCGCCCGCGTCCTCGGCCAGCGGCTCGGCCACGACGTCGAGCGCCGGCACGCGCGGGATCACGCGCAGGAACTGGCTCACGTAGCCGATGGTGTCGCGGCGCAGCCGCACCAGCGCGCGTGGATCGGCCTCGGTCACCTCGACCGGCGCACCGCCCGGCGGCTGCACCGTGATGCGACCCGCGCTGGCGCGGTAGTTGGCATGGACGAGCTTGAGCAGCGTGCTCTTGCCCAGGCCCGAGGCGCCGTCGAGCACCACGCACTCGCCGGCCGAGACGCTGAGCTCGAGGCCCTCGAACACCGAGAGCTCGAGCTGGTTCTGTTGATGGAGGGTGAAGCGCTTGGCCACGCCCCGCAATTGAAGAAGGGGCGCGTTCATGGTTGCAGTACCGAGGAAACGAGAAGCTGGGTGTAGGGATGCTGCGGGTCGTCGAGCACCTGGTCCGTGAGGCCGGCTTCGACCACGCGGCCCTTCTGCATCACCATCATGCGGTGCGCGAGCAGGCGCGCCACCGCGAGGTCGTGCGTGACCACGATGGCAGCGAGCTGCATCTGGCGCGTCAGCTGGCGCAGCAGGTCGAGCAGGCGGGCCTGCACCGAGACGTCGAGGCCGGAGGTCGGCTCGTCCATGAAGACCAGGCGCGGGCGCGTCACCAGGTTGCGCGCGATCTGCAGGCGCTGGCGCATGCCGCCGGAGAAGGTGCGCGGCGCGTCGTCGATGCGCTGCGGATCGATCTCCACGCGCTGCAGCCACTCGGAGGCAGTGGCGCGCAGGCGTCCGTAGTGCCGTTCGCCGAGGCCCATGAGGCGTTCGCCGACGTTGGCGCCGGCCGAGACATCCATGCGCAGGCCGTCGGCGGCGTTCTGGTGCACGAAGCCCCAGTCGGTGCGCGCCAGCAGGCGCTGCTCGGCCTCGCTCATCGCGAACACTTCCTGCAGGCCGCCGCCGCGGGTGTGGAACTGCACGCTGCCTTCATCGGGCCGGCTGCGGGCCGCGACCGCATCGAGCAGCGTGGTCTTGCCGGAGCCCGACTCGCCGACCACGGCCAGCACCTCGCCGGGCCAGAGGTCGAAGGAGGCATCGTGCAGCGCGACGCGATCGCCGTAGCGCTTGCCGATGCCGCGCACGCGCAGCAGGGGAAGGGTGGTGCTCGTCATTCGACCTCCGCGAGCTGGGGCGCCGGCGTCGCCGTGCCCTGCTGCCGCGACCGGCAGTAGTCCGAGTCGGAGCACACATGCATGCGCGTGCCGCTGTCGTCGGTGATCACCTCGTCGAGGAAGCTGTCGGTGGCGCCGCACAGCGCGCAGGTCGCGTCCCAGCGCTGCACTTCGAAGGGATGGTCCTCGAAGCCCAGGCTTTCGACGGCGGTGTAGGGCGGCACGGCATAGATGCGCTTCTCGCGGCCGGCGCCGAAGAGCTGCAGCGCGGGGTTCATGTGCATCTTGGGATTGTCGAACTTGGGGATGGGCGAGGGCGACATCACGTAGCGCCCGTTGACCAGCACCGGGTAGTCGTAGGTGGTCGCGATGTGGCCGTAGCGCGCGATGTCCTCGTAGAGCTTGACGTGCATCAGGCCGTACTCGGCCAGCCCGTGCAGCGCGCGCGTGGCGGCCTCGCGCGGCTCCAGGCGCTGCATGGGCTCGGGCACCGGCACCTGGTAGACCAGCACCTGGCCTTCCGCCAGCGGTGCCTCGGGGATGCGGTGGCGGGTCTGGATCAGCGTGGCCTCCCGCGTGCGCGTGGTGGTCGCCACGCCGGTGGTGCGCTCGAAGAAGCGCCGGATGTTGACCGCGTTGACGGTGTCGTCCGAGCCCTGGTCGATGACCTTGAGCACGTCCTGCGGCCCGATCACCGCGGCCGTGACCTGGATGCCGCCGGTGCCCCAGCCGTAGGGCAGCGGCATCTCGCGCGAGCCGAACGGCACCTGGTAGCCGGGGATGGCCACCGCCTTGAGGATGGCGCGGCGGATCATGCGCTTGGTGCGCTCGTCGAGGTAGGCGAAGTTGATGTTCGTATCGGTCATTCATCGTCTCCCTGGGAAGGGGGCGCGCTGCGCATGCGGCGCACCAGCTCCAGCTCGGCCTGGAAGTCCACGTAGTGCGGCAGCTTCAGGTGCTGCACGAAGCCCGAGGCTTCGAGGCTGTCGCTGTGCGAGAGCACGAACTCCTGCATCTGCGCGGGCGATTCGACGGCTTCGCCGAGCTCGTCGGCGCGCAGCGCGCGGTCGACCAGGCTCATCGCCATCGCCTTGCGCTCGCTGTGGCCGAAGGCCAGGCCGTAGCCGCGCGTGAACTGCGGCGGCTCGGTCTTGCTGCCGGCGAACTGGTTGACCATCTCGCACTCGGTGATCTCCATGTCGCCGATCGAGATCGGGAAGCCCAGCTCCTCGGGCTCGATCTCGAGCGCGACGCTGCCGAAGCGGATCTCGCCGACGAAGGGATGGCTGTGCGAATAGCCGCGCTGGGTGGAGTAGGCCATCGCGAGCAGAAAGCCTTCGTCGCCGCGCGCGAGGTTCTGCAGCCGCGTCGCGCGCTCGGCCGGAAAGCGCAGCGGTTCGCGCGTCAGGTCCACCGGGGCCGGGTCGCCGGGCGGCACGGGGCGGGGTTCGATCAGGCCTTCATGGTTCAGCAGATCGACCACGCGCGGCGCGGCGGCAGGCGTGTCGACGGGCGCCGCGGGCGCGCCCGCGTGGCGTGTGGCGCCATCACCGCTTGCGAGCAGCGTGAAGTCGAGCAGCCGCTGCGTGTAGTCGTAGGTCGGCCCCAGCACCTGCCCGCCGGGCAGGTCCTTGAAGGTGGCGGAGATGCGGCGGTCGAGCTGCATGCGCGCGGTGTCCAGCGGCACGCTGGTGCCCAGGCGCGGCAGCGTGGCGCGGTAGGCACGCAAGAGGAAGATGGCTTCGACCAGGTCGCCCGAGGCCTGCTTGATCGCGAGCGCGGCGAGCTCGGGGTCGTAGACCGAGCCTTCGGTCATCACGCGGTCGACCGCGAGCTTGAGCTGCTCGCGGATCTGCGCCACCGAGAGCTCGGACGTGCCCGGATCGCCGCGGCGCTGCTCGGCGAGCAGCCGGTAGCTGTGGAGGATGGCAGCCTCGCCACCCTTGACGGCAACGTACATGCTCAGTGTTCCAGTTCAATCTGCGTGGTGCGCGGCAGGCCGACGATCTGGTGCTCGGTGGCGAGAAACAGGTCGACGCCGCGCGGGAAGGCCGCCTGCTGCGCGGCGCGCTGGGCGATCAGCTTTTCGGCGCGCTCGGGCGGCAGGCCGTCGACGCACAGGCGCGTCTCGGTTCGGATGCCCGGGCCGCGCAAGGTCCAGCCTTCCGTGTCGTCACCATCGGCCAGCGAGGGCACGTCCACCACGCAGGTGGCCGACTGGTCGGGATAGGTGTCGCTGCCCTGGGCGAAGCGCTCCAGCTCGGGCGCCTCGTCGCCGCCGGCGATCCAGGCGAACTGGGCCTGCGACGGGTCCTCGACGATCACGCAGCCGCAATGGAAGCGCAGCCAGGCCGCGGCATCGCTCTTCGCCAGCGTTGGCGAGAGCCAGAGCTTGCAGTCCGGATCGAGCAGCGCGAGCAGCAGGGCAGCCGAAGCCGCGTGCCCATGCCTCGGCACCTCGGCATCGTGCGGCAGGTCGACGATGCGGCCCGGATGCGAAAGCGCTTCCAATGCGGCGCGGAACACGGCCTGGCTGCCGAGCGCGAGATCCGAGAAGCCGGCGCCGACCTTGGAGAGATCTGTGGCGGTGCTGTTCATGCGTTGTCCTCCTCGTCTCCATCGGCACCGCCGGCTTCGCGCGCAACGGTGAAGAACTCGACCTTGCTGCCTTGCGCGCGCGCATGGCGCAGCGCACGTTCGCGGGCCAGGTGCCGGCGCACCGGCGCGAGCAGCTGCGCATCGAGCGCCTCCTGTTGCGCCGGGTCCTGCAGCAGCGCATCGGCCACCGCCGCGAGCTGCGCCTGCCGATGCGAACGGCCCAGCACATAGGCCACGCCGACGGCCGCGCCTTCGTGCGCGACGCCATGGAGGCGCAGCGCACAGCGCGTGACGGTGACCTCGCCGAGGTTGAAGCGCTCGCCCGTGCCGCCGGCACGGCCCTGGACCATCATGAGGCCAGTCTCGGGCGCGCGCAGCCATTGGGGCGTGCGCCGGGCGTGCTCGCCCAGCACCGGCTCCAGCATCGAGAGCGGCGCCCGCGCGAGCACGGCCATCCACTGCGCGCGGCTCGGCGGCCGGCTCGCAGGGTGGTTGTCAAAGTCATGAAACATGGGGGTGTTAATCTGGGAAAGTTGTATAGACAAATCGAACAACTGGCGCCAGCTTAGGGCGCACGCATGTAGCTTTCATGACAGCCATCACGACTTCTCCCGACCCGCTTCCGGCGCGCGCAGCGCGCGACAGTTTCTGGACCCGCATCGCGGCCGAGCTGGCCGAATCGATCGCCCGCGGCATCTATCCGCCCGGCGAGCGCCTGCCCTCGGAGCACGCGCTGGCCGAGCAGTTCGGCGTCAACCGCCACACGATCCGCCGCTCGCTCGCCAGCCTCAGCAGCCAGGGGCTGCTGCGCGTGACGCAGGGCAGCGGCACCTACGTGGAGGAGTTCGCGGTCGACCTGGTGCTGGCCAGGCGCACGCGGCACCATCAGAGCATGGCGCTGGCAGGGATGCGCGGCGCCCTGCGGGTGCTGGCGTCGAGCACGGTGCGCGCCACGGCCGCGCAGGCGCGCGCGCTGCAGGTGCCCGCGCGCAGCACGCTGCTGCGCCTGCAGGTGCTGGGCGAGGCCGAGCAGCAGCCGCTGCACATCAGCGAGCGCTTCTTTCCTCTGCCGCGTTTCGAGCAGCTCGAAGCGGTGGTGCGCGAGACCGGCTCCATCACCGCGGCCTTTGCCGCGCACGGCGTGAACGACTACACGCGGCACGAGAGCCGCATCACGGCGCAGATGCCCGAGCCTGAAGTGGCATCCCAACTGAAGCAGCCGGCCGCGCGGCCGGTGCTCTTCGTCGAGAGCGTCAACGTGGACACCGAAGATATGCCGATCGAGTTCGCGCGCACCTGGTTTGCCGGCGATCGAGTCACATTGACGGTGACACATGACGAGTGACCCCGTGCATCGCTACGCGATCTACTTCGCGCCGCGCGCCGACAGCGCCTGGTGGCGCGCCGGCAGCCGCTGGCTCGGCCGCTGCGCCTCGCGGCTCGAGCCGCTGCCGCAGGCGCCGCTGCCCGGCGTGCCCACGCCCGAGCTGCACCGGCTGACGCAGGCGCCGCGACGCTACGGCTGGCATGCGACGCTGAAGGCGCCTTTCGCGCTGGCGCCGGGCGTCGACGCCGAGCAGCTGCGCGCCGGACTGCGCGGCCTCTGCGAAGACTTCGAGCCCTTCACGATGCCGACGTTGAAGGTGGCGATGCTCGACGATTTCCTGGCGCTGGTGCCCGAGCCCGGCAGCCGCGCGATCGAGGACATCGCCGCCGCCTGCGTGACGCGCGTGCACGCACTGGCCGCGCCGCTCGCGCCGGCCGAGATCGAACGCCGCCGCGCGGCCGGCCTCACGCAGGAGGAAGACGCGCTGCTGCTGCGCTGGGGCTATCCCTTCGTGCTGGAGCGCTTCCGCTTCCACCTCTCGCTCACGGGAACGCTGCGCGATGCGGCGCCGTCGATCGTGCAGGCCATCGAGGATGCGGCGCGCGAGCGCTTCGCCGGCTTGCCCGCCTGTCGCTTCGATACGCTCTCCCTGTTCGCCGAACCCCGGCCCGGCGCGGACTTCGTGCTGCTCGAACAGATGGAGCTCGGCGCATGAAGGGGCAGCTGGTCTATGTGATGGGGCCATCCGGCGCCGGCAAGGACAGCCTCCTGGCCTGGCTCAGGGACCATCTGCCGCCGCACATGCCGGTGCACCTGGCGCGCCGCACGATCACGCGGCCGCCCCGGCCCGGCGACGAGCAGCACCACAGCGTGAGCGCGCAGGCCTTCGAGCAGCTCAGCCAGGCGCAGGCCTTCGCCTTCGACTGGCAGGCCAACGGCCTGCGCTACGGCGTGCGCCACGACGAGCTTTCGCCGCTGCACCTGGGCAAGTGGGTGATCGTGAACGGGTCGCGCGCCTACCTGCCCCAGGCACTGACGAGGTTTCCGCAGCTGACGGTGGTGCACGTCACGGCCGGCATCGACGTGCTGCGCCGGCGCCTGCTGGCGCGCGGGCGCGAGACGCCGGAGATGGTCGATGCGCGCGTGCGGCGTGCGTTGGCGTTCAGGCCACCGGCGCATGCCATCGAGGTGCACAACGACGGCGCGCTGGCCGAGGCCGGCGCGCAGCTGCTGCAGGCCTTCGAGCGGCTGGGATCCGAGGCTCAGCTGCTCAGAAGCGCGCCTTGACGAAGGCCGAGGGGCCCTTCAGCCTGACCTTCAGGCGCGCGGTGCTGCTGATGCTGTCGATGTCGCGCCTGAGATCGATCTCGCTCACGCCGTAGGACAGGACCAGGCCGACGTTCTTGACCGGGAACCACTCGACGCCGAGGGCCGCGTTGTAGATGTGGCCGTGCAGTCCGCTGCCGCCCTTGCGCACGCCCGAGGCATCGGCGAACAGGCGCAGGTCCGGCGTGATGGCATGGCGCACGCCGATTTCGAGCAGCGGCGCGAAGGCGTCGTCGCTGTCGTGCTGGCTGAAGGTGGTGGTCGCCCCGTTCACGCCGGCGAAGGCACTGGTGTCCAGGGTCGCCTTGTAGTACGCAGCGCCGGCGCCGAGGCCCAGCACCGTGTTGCCCGAGCCGATCCACCACTTGTAGGCGATCTTGGCGAACTCCAGCTTGGTCGAGAAGTTGACGTTGGCCAAGGCGGTGATCGAGGTCGGCCCGATCGCGAAGCTGTCGGCGAAGCCGGTGCCGTAGTCGCGCTTGAAGCGGTAGTAGTCGAGCGACAGGCCCTGGCTGTCGCCCAGCAGGATGTCGGCCGTGATGCGCGGCATGGTCACGTCGCTGCCCTTGATGTCGCCCGGGTCCAGCCGGCCGAAGGGCGTGTTCAGCGAGGCGTTGAAGGTGGGGTCGGCATTGAAGGCGCCGACCGAGAGGCTGAAGCGGTCTAGGGCCGGCGAGGGTTCGGCGAGGGCGGGCGTGGCAACGAAGAGGCCGGCAGAGGCCAAACCTGTGGCGAGGGCGCACAAACGCGTCGAAGACATGAGGCAGGATCCTGAAGTGCGGCAGTCTCGGCGTGCTTCCGCTCTGCATCTGTCGGCCGCGATGCTCCCCTGGGCGCGAACGCGACTATCTGTCCAGCGCCGGGGCGATGCCAATGCGCCGATGCCGGCTCCGCATGTAGGACTTGACGCAAGGCATCGGCGGCGAGCTGGCGCGCAACCGCCTGGTGCTGGCGCAGGCGCGCAAGGCCTCCTGCTGCGGGATTTCACCAAGGATTTGCGCCGGCCAGGGCGGCGCATACTGAGGGCAGACCCGAGCCGGCTCCTTCCCCGGGAGCCCACGGGCGGCAAACAGGAGACACGCTTTGCAGCGAACCAACATTGCCAACCCGACCTATTTCCACAAGGTCGTCGATTGCCAGTACGCCTGTCCGGCGCACACCCCGGTCCCCGAATACATCCGCATGATCGCGCAGCGCCGCTACGGCGATGCCTACATGATCAACTGGGTCTCCAACGTCTTCCCCGGCATCCTCGGGCGCACCTGCGACCGGCCTTGCGAGCCGGCCTGCCGGCGCGGGCGCGTGGAGGAAAGCAACGCCAGCAAGCCGGAGCCGGTGGCGATCTGCAGGCTCAAGCGCGTGGCGGCCGACATGAAGGACGACGTGCGTTCGCGCATGCCGGCGGTCGCGCCCAGCAACGGCAAGCGCGTCGCCTGCGTGGGCGCCGGGCCGGCCTCGCTCACCGTCGCGCGCGACCTGGCGCCGCTGGGCTATGAAGTCACGGTGTTCGACAGCGGCGCCCAGGCCGGCGGCTTCATGCGCACGCAGATCCCGCACTTTCGCCTGCCCGAGTCGGTGATCGACGAAGAGACGGGCTACATCCTCGACCTGGGCGTGCAGTTCCGCGGCGGCGAGCCCATCGGTTCGATGAAAGCCCTATTGACGCAGGGGTGGGACGCCATCTTCGTCGGCTGCGGCGCGCCGCGCGGGCGCGACCTCGATCTTCCCGGACGCCGGGAAGCGGCGGCCGGCATCCATATCGGCATCGACTGGTTGAACTCCGTCTCCTTCGGCCACGTGACGCGCATCGGCCAGCGCGTGATCGTGCTGGGCGGCGGCAACACGGCGATGGACTGCTGCCGCTCGGCCCGCCGCCTCGGCGGCACCGACGTGAAGGTCATCGTGCGCAGCGGCTTCGAGGAAATGAAGGCCTCGCCCTGGGAAAAGGAGGATGCCCAGCACGAAGGCATTCCGATCATCAACTTCCATGTGCCCAAGGCCTTCGTCCACGACAACGGCAGGCTGCTGGGCATGCGCTTCGAGATCGTTCGCGCGCAGTACGACGACCAGGGCCGCCGCACGCTGGTGCCCAGCGGCGAGCCCGAAGCCTTCTTCGAATGCGACGAGGTGCTGGTGGCGGTGGGGCAGGAGAACGCCTTCCCCTGGATCGAGCGCGACTGCGGCATCGATTTCGACAAGCAGGGCCTGCCCACGCTGGACAAGAACACCTTCCAGTCCACGCTGCCCCAGGTGTTCTTCGGCGGCGATGCGGCCTTCGGCCCCAAGAACATCATCTGGGCCGTGGCCCATGGGCACGAGGCCGCGGTGTCGATCGACCGGCTGCTGCATGGCCAGCCGGTCGGCGTCCGCCCGCCCCCCATGACCAACCTGGTGTCGCAGAAGATGGGCATCCACGAGTGGAGCTACGACAACGACACCTCGAACGACCTGCGCTACAAGGTCCCCTGGGCCAAGGCCGAGAAGGCGCTGGCCAGCATCCGGGTCGAGGTGGAGCTGGGCTTCGATGCCGCCACCGCCTTCAAGGAGGCCGAGCGCTGCCTCAACTGCGACGTGCAGACCGTGTTCACCGAGGCCGCCTGCATCGAATGCGATGCCTGCGTGGACATCTGCCCGATGGACTGTATCAGCTTCACCGCCAACGGCGAGGAGAGCGACCTGCGGGCGCGGCTGAAGGCGCCGGCGCTTAACCTGGCGCAGGACCTGTATGTCTCCGGCGGGCTCAAGACAGGCAGGGTGATGGTCAAGGACGAAGACGTCTGCCTGCACTGCGGCCTGTGCGCCGAGCGCTGCCCGACGGGGGCCTGGGACATGCAGAAGTTCCTGCTGAAAATGACACCGGCGGGGCAGCAAGGAGGAGTACCGGCATGAGCGCGATTCCCGCAGCACGGCCGCCCGAAGGCGGTAAAGCTCCCTCGAGGGCCATCCCGCAAATCGAAGCGGTCAACGATTTCGTCATCAAGTTCGCCAACGTCAACGGCTCGGGCTCGGCCTCGGCCAACGAGCTGTTCGCCAAGGCCATCCTGCGCATGGGCGTGCCGGTGAGCCCGCGCAACATCTTCCCGAGCAACATCCAGGGCCTGCCGACCTGGTACGAGGTGCGCGTGAGCGAGCGGGGCCACATGGGGCGGCGCGGCGGCACCGACATGATGGTGGCGATGAACCCGCAGACCTGGGATGCCGACGTGGCCGAACTGGAACCCGGCGGCTACCTGTTCTACGACAGCACGCGGGCGCTGCCGCCGTCGAAGTTCCGCGACGACATCCGCGTGATCGGCATGCCGCTGACCGAGATCTGCAACGCCGTCTACCACGACCCGCGCCAGCGCCAGCTGTTCAAGAACATCGTCTATGTGGGGGCCCTGGCCATCCTGCTCGGCATCGAGCCGGAGGTGGTCGAGAAGCTGTTCGGCGAGCAGTACAAGGGCAAGGAAAAGTTGCTGGCCTCCAATGTCCAGGCGCTGCACCTGGGATGCGACTTCGCCAGGGAGCATCTGCGCGAGCCGCTGGGGCTCAAGGTGCGGCGCGCCGACCGCGTGGGCAACCGGATCTTCGTGGACGGCAACAGCGCCGCGGCCCTGGGCTGCGTGTATGGCGGCGCCACGGTCGCGGCCTGGTATCCGATCACGCCTTCGTCTTCGGTGGCCGAGGCCTTCCAGAAGTACTGCATGAAATTCCGCGTCGATCCGGCCAACGGCCAGAACCGCTTTGCCATCGTGCAGGCGGAAGACGAGCTGGCCTCGATCGGCATGGTGGTCGGTGCCGGCTGGAACGGCGCGCGCGCCTTCACGGCGACCTCGGGGCCGGGCATTTCACTGATGGCCGAGTTCATCGGCTTGGCCTATTTCGCCGAGATTCCGGTCACCCTCATCAACGTGCAGCGCGGCGGGCCCTCCACCGGGATGCCCACGCGCACCCAGCAGGCCGACATCCTGTCCTGCGCCTACGCCTCGCACGGCGACACCAAGCACGTGCTGCTGTTCCCCGAGGATCCGCACGAGTGCTTCGAGCACGCGGCGGCCGCGCTGGACCTGGCCGACCGGCTGCAGACGCCGGTGTTCCTGATGACGGACCTGGACATCGGCATGAATCAGCGCCTGTGCGCGCCCTTCGCATGGGACGACAACCGGGCCTACGACCGCGGCAAGGTCATGAGCGCCGAAGAGCTGGAGGCGGGCCGCGACTTCGGCCGCTACAAGGACGTGGACGGCGACGGCATCCCCTGGCGCACGCTGCCGGGCACGCACCCGACCAAGGGCAGCTTCTTCACCCGCGGCACGACGCGCGACGCCTACGCGCGCTATTCCGAGCGCGGCCCCGACTACATCTACAACATGGAGCGGCTCCTGAAGAAGTTCGCGACCGCGGCCACCCTGGTGCCGCAGCCGATGCTGCGGCTGGCCGCCGAGAAGACTCAGCTCGGCGTGATCTATTTCGGCTCGACCAGCCCGGCCATGCAGGAGGCGCTGGAGGAGCTGGCCGAACGCGGCATCCAGCTCGACGCGCTGCGGCTGCGCGCCTTTCCCTTCCCGGACAGCGTGGCGCAGTTCCTCGCCCGGCACCCCCGCGTGTTCGTGGTCGAGCAGAACCGCGACGGCCAGATGCGCAGCCTGCTGGTCAACGAGCTCGGCATCGATCCGGCCCGGCTGGTCCCGGTGCTGCATTTCGACGGCACACCCATCACGGCGCGTTTCGTGGTCCAGGCGATCAGCGCGCATCTCGCCAAGGAGCCCGCATGACCTATCTCGCCAAGCCCAAGCTGCGCCACCCGACGCTGGCCACCAACAAGGTCGGCTACACGCGGCGCGACTACGAAGGCAAGATCTCCACGCTGTGCGCCGGCTGCGGCCACGACTCGATCTCGGCCGCCATCATCGAGGCCTGCTGGGAGCTGGACATCGAGCCGCACCGCGTGGCCAAGCTCTCGGGCATCGGCTGCAGCTCCAAGACGCCCGACTACTTCCTGGGGGCCTCGCACGGCTTCAACACGGTGCACGGCCGCATGCCCAGCGTGCTGACCGGGGCCAACCTGGCCAACCGCGACCTGCTCTACCTGGGCGTTTCGGGGGACGGCGATTCGGCCTCCATCGGTCTGGGCCAGTTCGCCCACGCCATGCGGCGCGGCGTGCGCATGGCCTACATCGTGGAGAACAACGGGGTCTACGGCCTGACCAAGGGCCAGTTCTCGGCCACGGCCGACCAGGGCTCCAAGAGCAAGAAGGGCGTCATCAACAGCGACAGCCCGGTGGACCTGGTGGCCATGGCGCTGCAGCTCGGCGCCAGCTACGTGGGGCGCGGCTTCTCTGGCAACAAGGCGCAGCTGGTGCCGCTGATCAAGGGCGCGATCAGCCACGGCGGCGCCGCGTTCATCGACGTGGTCAGCCCCTGCGTCGCCTTCAACAACCACCCCGGCAGCACCAAGAGCTACGACTACGTGCGCGAACACAACGAGGCGGTGAGCCGCATCGACTTCATCAGCGAGCGGGAAGAGATCACCGTGGACATGGCGCCGGGTGAAGTGATGGACGTGCGCCAGCACGACGGCACGCTGCTGCGGCTGCGCAGCCTGCATCCCGACTACAACCCCGGCGACCGCTACGCCGCCATGGCCTACATGCAGCGGCACCAGGAAATGGGCGAAGTGGTGACGGGCCTGCTCTACGTCGACCCGCTGGCCACCGATCTGCACACGGCGCTCAACACCAGCGAGCGGCCGCTCAATACGCTGGGGCCCGCCGAGCTGTGCCCCGGCGCCGCTGCGCTGGAGCGGCTCAACGCCGCCTTGCGTTAAACGAAGCTCCGTCGCAACATAGCGCGTTCCGAGGAGGGTGCCCCCATGGACGAACGTACCGTTTTCCAGTCCATCTCGCGCAAGCATGTGACCAGCCTGGGCCCGCAGGCCAGCGTGCGCGAAGCCGCCGGCGTGATGACGCATGCCAACTGCGGCAGCGTGCTCATCATCGAGCCGCCGGAGACCCTGCTGGGCATCCTGACCGAGCGCGACCTGATGACGCGGGTGCTGGCCCGCGGGCTCGATCCGGAGCGCACCACGGCGCGCGAGGTGATGACGCCCAACCCCATCTGCATACCGCCGGAAACGCTGGTGTCCGACGCCGTCGTGATGATGCTCGAGCGCGGTTTCCGCCACCTGCCGCTGGTGGCGGGGACGAAGATCCTGGGCGTGTTCTCGGTGCGCGATGCGCTGCCGCGGGAGATCGGCGCGGCGCTGAGCCAGGCCGAATTCAACGAGCAGGTGAACGACGTCCTCGGCTAGGCGACTTCGATCACCAGCCCGCCGCGCCGCCCAGCAGCGCGCGCCGCGCCAGCAGGAAGGTTGCCGCATTCCAGCTCTGGCCGGCCATCCCCATCGGCGCCAGCGTGCGGCCGTGGAACCACTCGGTGAAGCGCCAGTCGCCGAGCTGGTTCACGCGCGCCAGCCGCGCGAGCTCGGGCCAGGCCAGTGCGTGCAGGCCCAGCCGGGCGAGCGCCATCACCCAGAAGCCGCCGACGAAGGGCCAGATGCCGCCGTTGTGGTACTGGTGCACGACGTTCTGCTGATGGCGCGCCATGTACGGCCGCCACAGCGCGTGCTGGCGCGACAGTGGATGCAGCACGACGCGCACGGGATAGGGCTCGCAGGCATGGGCCGCGCCAATGGTCTTGACGATGCGGCGCGCCATGGCGGGATCGGCCAGCCCGCTCTGGATCGCCAGCACGTTGCCGAACACATCCCCCTCGTCGCCGACGAAGGACAGATTGACGAAGCTGAGGTACAGGCCGGGATCGCGCCGGCCGCGGCGCGCATAGTGCCGCAGCAGCCGCGCCCGGTGGTATTCGGGCAGGTGGCGCTGGAACGGATTGAACAGGTGGTTGAAGTGGTACTGCGTCGCCTCGGCTTCATCCAGCGCAAAGCGGCGCTTGACGTCGTACCAAAGCGCGTTGCTGTACAGCACGTAGCCCGAGCGCGGCATGATGTCGGCCCAGTCGCTGGCCTCGTTCTGCTGCAGCAGCCGAAAGTGCTGGTGCTCCTGCGCCAGCAGCCAGGCGAGCGCGCGCTCCACCTCGCGGCGCCAGTGCGAGCGGCCGACGCGGCCATGGCGGCGCACATGGTCCACCGCGATCAGCCACCACAAGGTGGCGTCGATGCAGCCCAGGTACCAGAAGTCGGCATCGCGGCCCTCCGGGTCGACGTACTTGGGGATCTGTCCGTTGGCCGCCTGCTGCGCCGCGAGCGCGTCGAGGCTGGCCACCGCGCCCTGCTCCAGCGCGGGCACGCCGCTGCCGCACATCGCCATCACGCAGATCGCGGCGTCGCGCCCGAAGATGCGCGTGTAGCGCCGCGCCTCGGCCGCTTCGGTGCGGCTCGCCGCCAGGATGCCGTGCGGCGTCAGGTTTTGTTGCAGAAGTTCAAGCGAGGCCTGGGAGCAAGCGTCGATCAGCGCGAGCGTGGGGGCGTCAAGGTTCTTCATGGGTGGGTTTGGTGCATCGTCGCCGGGGAGTGGCGCCAACGAGAATTCTCGCGGCACATCGGATACCCGACGGGCCTGCCGGGTTCGCGCCCGGCCAAGCCTCGAATACACGGGTTCGCATGAATGAAATGCCTATCCGCCGCCCGGGAGGCGGGGCTAGACTTTGCCTGCTCGCGCATGGCGAGCGGCACGGGACGCTGGAAGGAGGTTGCGGTTATGGCTTTCTACTTGACGCGCTTCAGCTACACGCCGGAAACCTGGGCTCGATTGACGAAGAAACCCGAAGACCGCCGCGAAGCGGCACGCAAGTACATCGAGTCGGTCGGCGGGAAGCTGCACGGCTTCTGGTACGCGTTCGGCAGCTACGACGGCTACAACCTCTGGGAGGCGCCTGACAACGTCTCGATGGCCGCGGTCGCGATTGCGCTGGGTGCGGGTGGTGCGCTGTCGAAAGTCGAGACCACGCCGCTGCTCACTGTCGAGGAGACCCTGGACGCCCTCGGCCGTGCACAGGCGGTCGGCTACCGGCCGCCCGGCGCGTAGCCGCGCGTCAACGCTCGAGCATCGTCTGCCCTTTCTGCAGCGCGTCGAGCAGCGCCTTCGTTTCGCGCAGGTCGCTGAACTGGAAGCCTTCGGTGAACCAGCCGTAGAGGGGCTGCAGCATCCGGCGCGCTTCGGTGTTGTTTCCCCGACGCTGCCAGAGCCCCGCCAGGTCGCGCGCCGCGCGCAATGAAAAGAGCTTGAGGCCGCGTTCCTCGGCCATCGCGATGGCGTCCTGGTAGCGGGCCTCGGCGCCGCTGTCGTCGCCGTCGAGCTCCAGCAAGCGGCCGCCAAGCCGCAGCAGTTCGGTCTCGTAGAAGCGCTCGTCGGAGTCGCCCTGGACGGCCTGCGCGTCGGCGATGAACCGCCGTGCTTCGCCGCTTCGCCCGGCCCGCAACAGCACCTCCGCCGCTTGCGCCCCGTACTGCGAAGCCTGCTGCTTTCCGCCGGCCGACACCCAGAGGTCGTAGCCCTTTCTGAGAAGAGCGATCCCGGCGTCGACATCGCCGAGCGCGACGCTGGTTCGTCCAAGGAAGATCAAGCCGTTGGCGACCCGGGTCTGGATGCCGAATCGTTCGGACAGCTCCAGCATCTGCTTGGCTTCCGAAGCCGCCTGCGCATGCTCGCCCTTGGCCAGCAGGACCCTGATCCATGCCTGTCTGGCCATGGCGATGGACGGCGGATGGCCCCTGGCCTCGGCGATCTGCACGGCTTGCGCTGCGAGCGCTTCGGCCTGCTCCAGATAGCCCTGCATCCCGCGCACCCTCATGCTGATGGCGCGGATCATGATCGCCGGGTCCGCGCCCGCGACCGGGTGCTCGTGCGTGAGCTGCACGCTGTCGTCGAGCACCCTGGCCTCTTCCAGCTGCGCCCATGCCGCGCCGATCTCGCCCCGCAGGTAGTGGGCGGCGCCGAGGACGATCGATACGTTGATGCGCAATCGGGGCTCCAGCGACGCCAGCTGCGCTGCCTCGATCTCGTGGAGGCTTTCGATCAGCTCGCCGTTGTGTCCGGCCGAGTTCAGCGTCGGCGCCGAGCCCACCCACGCGCTCACGTAGTCCTCGACCCGTCCGAGCTCTCGCGCCAGCGCGCGTGCCTTCGCATAGCTCTGGTAGGTGGCGGTGGAGCCGTAGCCCTCCGAGACCGTCAGCGCATTGCCGAGTTTCAACTGCAGACTCAGCTCGAGTTCGCTGCGCGCCGGCCCGGCGGCCAGGCGCGAGACGAGCGCGATCGCGGCGTTGTAGTGGATCGCTGCTTCGCGGCTGGCGAATCGGCGCTGCGCCAGGTCGCCGGCCGTCGTCCAGTAGCGGATGGCTTCGCTGCCGTGGCCGGCTTCCTGATGGTGCTGGGCCAGCAGCTCGGGATGGGCGGCGACGGTCTGCGGCTCGCTGCGCTCCAGCGCGTGCGCGATCTGCGCATGCCGCAGCGCGCGCTGGCTCCTGACCATGCTGTTGTAGGCCGTGTCCCGGATCAGCGCATGCTTGAACGCATAGCCCGCCTCCGCAGGCGTGCCGCGGCGAAACACCAGCTCGGCGCGAAGCAGCTCGTCGAGCGCCTGTTCGAGCTGCGCGGCCGGCATCTGCAGCACCTGGGCGAGCAGCGCGTGGCTGAACTCGCGCCCGATGACGGCTGCGACCTGCGCGATCTCCTTGGCGGGCGCCAGCCGGTCGAGCCGCGCCATCAGCGAGTCCTGCAGCGTCGATGGAATCGCCAGCGTCTGCAGGGGGCCGTGCAGCAGGTAGCCTGCCGGTGTGTCCTCGACCAGCGCGGAGGCCAGCACGGTCTTGGTCAGCTCCTCGACGAACAGCGGTACGCCGTCGGTCTTGCGGATGATCTCGTCGATCAGCTCGGGAGGCAGCGGCTTGCCGGCGGTGACGGTTTCGATCAGCGCCGCCGACTGCCGGTGACTGAGCCGGTTCATCGTCAACCGGGTCGAGTTCACCGGGTTGCCCCAGGACGGCAGGTATTGCGGCCGGCAGGTCACGAGCATCAGGACGCGCGCGTCGCGCAGGCCGTCGACGGCCAGGCCGATCCATTCCTCGGTGGTCGGATCGATCCAGTGCGCGTCCTCGATCAGCATGAGCAGCGGCGCCCGCAGGGACACACCGCCGATGACCTCGATCACCGCCTGCAAGGTCGAGGTCTTCTGCTGCTGCGGCGTCTGGCCGGCCGGCGCCTGCCGGCCTCCATCGGGCAGCGTCATCAGCCTGAGCAGGCAGCCCAGGGCATCGGGCGCGAGCGACACCCCATGCTCGCCCAGATAGCGTTCGAAGCGCGCGGCGCGCTGGGCCGGCGAATCGGCCGGCGTCAGGTTCGCCGCGATCTCCAGGCAGCGCACCAGCGGATAGAGGGCGCTGTTGCTGTGGGAGGGCGAGCATTGCAGCACCATCGTCTCGAATGCGCCGGCGGTCGCGCGATCCCGCAGGGCCTGGGTGATGCGCGACTTGCCGATCCCCGCTTCGCCGGAGAGCAGCACGATCTGGCCCTCGCCTTCGCAGGCGGTGTTCCAGCGCTCGAGCAGCAGCGCCAGTTCGCTGTCGCGTCCGATCAGCTGGGAGAGCTGCTGCGTGTGAACGGCTTCGAAGCGGCTGGCAGTGCGGCGCTCGCGCAGCACCTGCCACGCATGCACCGGCGCTTCGAAGCCCTTGAGCTCCAGCATGCCGAGCGAGTCGAGCTCGAACTCTTCGCCGATGAGCCGTCGCGTCCGGTCCGCGATCACGATGCAGTCGGGCGCTGCGTGGGTCTGCAGCCTGGCCGCCAGGCTCGGCGTTTCGCCGCTGGCGCTCCACTCGGCCGCTGTCGTGCCGGATCCGATCTGGCCGACGACGACCAGGCCCGTCGCGATGCCGATCCGGGTGTGCAGGGCGTGCTGGCCAGCCGCTGAAAGCCGGCCGACTGCGGCGATCGCGTCCAGCGCTGCATGGATCGCACGCGCCGCATCGTCCTCGTTGGCGTGCGGGTAGCCGAAATACACGAGCACGCCGTCGCCGAGCAGCTGCGCAACGTAGCCCTCGTGCGCAGCCACCGCCGCCGTCACCGCGGCATGGTAGTCGCCGATGACGGCGCGCAGGTCTTCGGGATCGAGCAGGCCGGCCAACTGGGTCGAGCCGACCAGGTCGCAGAACATCACCGTCAGTTGCCGCCGCTCGGCGGCTTGCACCGCCGCGGGCAGACTTGCCGCCGCAGCTTGCGTGACCGGGCTCGCAGGAAGCTCCTGGATGCCCTGCGCGATCACCGACAGGATCCGCTTGCGGTCGCCCAGCGCGGCGATGCCGATTTCCTTCAGGTCTGCGTCGGTGAGGCCGGCGAGGACGTCCAGTTCAATGCGCTGCGCCTCGAACATCGGCGCATAGCGCTCCATGCCGATCGCGGCAAGCCACTGGACCATCGTTTCCATGATTCGCCACCTGTCGATGGGTGTTCGATCGGCGCTCGCAGCGACGGGGCCCGGCACGCTTCGTCCATCACCTCGGCCGCCAGTCACGCCTGGCGTGAAGTTGCGAGGATACGCCCGCGCCTGCGCGATGGTTCATGTGTAACTAGTGGTTGTCCCGCGGGATGCCGAAGGTCGCGTGGATCTTCTGGTACTTGACCGCGGGCTTGAGCACCATGCCTTCGGACAGCTCGTCGACGACGGCGCGCTGGATCTCCTGCCACGGCGTCTGGCTCGGCGGGTACGGATAGCCGCCGGCCGCCTCGAGCTTGGCCCGGCGCCTGGCAAGCTCCTCGTCCGGGACCAGCATGTTCGCCGTGCGCTTCTTCAGGTCGATGCGGATGCGGTCGCCGGTCTTGAGCAGCGCCAGCCCGCCGCCGGTGGCCGCCTCCGGCGAGGCGTTGAGGATCGACGGCGAGCCCGAGGTGCCGGACTGCCGGCCGTCGCCGATGCAGGGCAGGGCGAGGATGCCTTTCTTGAGCAGGTAGTCGGGCGCCCGCATGTTGACCACCTCGGCCGCGCCGGGATAGCCGACCGGGCCCACGCCGCGCATGCAGAGGATGCTGTTCGCATCGAGCTTCATCTTCGGGTCGTCGATGCGGCGGTGGTAGTCCTCCGGCCCGTCGAAGACGATGGCCGTGCCTTCGAAGGCCATCGGGTCCTTCGGGTTCTCGAGGTAGCGCGCGTGGAACTCGGGCGTGATCACGCTGGTCTTCATGATCGCGGAATCGAACAGGTTGCCTTTGAGATTGAGGAAGCCGGCGTTCTTCTTCATCGGCTTGGCGTAGGCGAAGATCACCTTGCGGTCGCTGGTGAACCGGCCTTCGCAGTTCTCGATCAGCGTCTTGCCGTTGGCGGTCAGCGCCGGCTGGATCTTGCCCTGCGCGATCAGTTCGGCCACCACCGCCGGCACGCCGCCGGCGCGGTAGTACTCCTCGCCCAGGTACTCGCCGGCCGGCTGCAGGTTCACGATCAGCGGAATCTTGTAGCCGTGCTTTTCCCAGTCGTCCGTCGTCAGCTCGACGCCGATGTGGCGCGCGATGGCGTTCAGGTGGACCGGCGCATTGGTCGAGCCGCCCAGCGCCGAGTTCACGACGATCGCGTTCTCGAAGGCGGCGCGCGTGAGGATGTCGGAAGGCTTCAGGTCCTCGCGCACCATCTCGACGATGCGCTTGCCGGTCATGTAGGCCATCTCCTGGCGGTCGCGGTAGGGCGCCGGAATGGCCGCGCTGCCCGGCAGCGTCATGCCAAGCGCCTCGGCCAGCGAGTTCATCGTCGATGCCGTGCCCATGGTGTTGCAGTGACCGGTCGACGGGGCCGAGGAGGCCACCAGCTTCAGGAACTCCTGGTAGCCGATCTTGCCCGCGGCCATCAGCTCGCGCGCCTTCCAGACGATGGTGCCCGAGCCGGTGCGCTCGCCCTCGTACCAGCCGTTGAGCATCGGCCCGGTGTTGAGCGCGATGGCGGGGATGTCCACCGTGGCGGCGGCCATGATTTGCGCCGGCGTGGTCTTGTCGCAGCCGGTGGTCAGCACCACGCCGTCGATCGGATAGCCGTAGAGCACCTCGACCAGCGACAGGTACTGCAGGTTGCGGTCGAGCGCCGCCGTCGGGCGCTTGCAGGTTTCCTGGATCGGATGGATCGGGAACTCGAAGGCAATGCCGCCGGCATCGCGGACGCCTTCGCGCACGCGCTCGGCCAGCACCAGGTGGTGGCGGTTGCAAGGCGCGATGTCGGAGCCGGTCTGCGCGATGCCGATGATCGGCCGCCCCGACTGCAGCTCGTCGAAGCCGAGGCCGAAGTTCATCGTGCGCTCGAGGTAGAGCGCCGTCATGTCGGCATTGGCCGGGTTGTCGAACCAGGCCTGGGAGCGCAGCTTGAGGGCCTGCCTCGGCTTCTTGTTGTTGTTCTTCTTCGGTTTCATCAGGACATTCCCTTCAGGGTTTCGTTGGCGTTCGGAAGTGCGCGGCAATCGTCGATGTACTGCCGGATGATGTCCGCGAAGTTCTCGTGCGGCAGCAGGCCGAGCCGCGCGGCGCGCGCGGCCGTGGCGCCGCCGGGCCAGTTGGCCACGATGCCGGCGATGCGCTCGTCGCGCTCGAAGCGCACGCGCGCGCGCACCGCCGGGCCGGCCACCTGTTCGAGGGCGTCGAGCATGTCGGCGAC
This sequence comes from Variovorax sp. Soil_C_33, assembly GCF_057656935.1. Lineage (NCBI taxonomy): Bacteria > Pseudomonadati > Pseudomonadota > Betaproteobacteria > Burkholderiales > Comamonadaceae > Variovorax > Variovorax sp. Soil_C_33. The sequence continues at coordinate 38,190 of NZ_JBDGJK010000002.1, read as the reverse complement.
GCGCACGTTGAGGGCCGGCAGGTTGAGCGCGGTGCGGCCGCAGAAGGCCTCGCGGCTGGCCTCGTAGACAGCGATCAGGCCGTCCACCGTGCGCGTCGGCGAAGACATCGGATGCGAGACCTCGGGCGAGACCGGGCAGATCGCTTCCACGCCGGCCAGCGGCTCGCGGATGATGCCGCTGAAGAAGGAGGACGCCGCTGCGTTGGGCCGGCCGGGGCGCACGGTCACGGTCATCAGCCGTGCGGCGCGGCCGTCGATGTAGCCCTTGCGCGTGTAGTCGGCGACCAGGTGCTCGCAGATCAGCTTCTGCGTGCCGTAGGAGGTTTGTGGCGCCGGCAGCGTGTCGTCGGCGACCAGCTTCGGCAGCGGCACGGCCGGATCCGGCCCGAAGACCGCGACCGAGCTCGAGAACACCACGCGCGCGACCTTGCCGCCTGCGTTGACGTTGGCACGCAGTGCGTCGAGCAGCGCGCGCGTGCTGTCCAGGTTGGAACGCAGGCCGAGATCGAAGTCGAGCTCGCATTCGCCCGAGACGGCCGAGGCCAGGTGGAACACGCCGTCGAAGGCCTCGGTGCGCAGCGCGTCGGTTTGCGCCAGCAGCGCACCGGTGCGCGCCTCGACGCGCGCATCCGCCACCAGGTCGGCCGGCGGCGGCGCGATGTCGGTCAGGACCATGCGGTCGATGCGCTCGCCGGCGAGCGTGCCGCGCGCGAGCAGGGTGCGGGCGAGGCGCGCGCCGACGAAGCCGCCGCCTCCGGTGATCATCAGTTTCATCTCTTCTCCTTCAATCTTCGTTTGCGCCCGGCAATGATGCCGCCCTCGACGAGCCGTTCTTCGCCGAGGATCAGATGTTGCGTCGCGTGGTGGCGTGCCGCTTCCGCGTCGCGCGCGGCGATCGCCTCGACGATGGCGCGGTGCTCATGCTGCACCGCCTCCATGAAATCCTTGCGGCGCGCCTCGTTGCCGCGCGTGATGCGCATGCCTTCGCGCAGGTACTGCTCCAGAAAGCCGAGCAGCAGGCGGAACTGCGGGTTGCCCGTGGACTCGCCGATGATGCGGTGGAAGGCCAGGTCCTCGGCGACGCCGTCGCGCCCCTCGGCGACCGCGGTGTCGATGGCCTTCAACGCGCGGCGCAGCGCCGCGATGTGGGCGCGGGTGGCGCGCTCGGCGGCCAGCGCGGCGATGGCGCCTTCGAGCACCCGCCGCACCTCAACCACGTGGACCACCGCCTGCACCGAGCCCAGCACGGCCGGGTCGAAGGCCAGCGGCTGATTCTGCGGCGTCGGCGCGACGAAGACGCCGGAGCCCTGGCGCGAGACCACGAGCGCCCTGGACTTGAGCTGGTGCACCGCCTCGCGCACCACGGTGCGCGACACGCCGTGCGTGGCGGCCAGCTGCTGCTCGGTGGGCAGGCGGTCGCCGGGCGCGAGCTCGCCCGATTCGATGAGGGCCCCGAGGCGCAGCGCCAGCCGGTCGGACAGCCGATCGGCTGCCGACCGCAGGGGTTGAGAAGGGAGGCAAGCCTGCGCGGGCGTGGCGGAATGGAGCACGGTGATCAGGTCATCATACAAATTCTTCGGGGGTTAACGCCTACCGGTTTGCCCTGATAGCGACGCGCCGACCCAGTGCCGATACTGCGCGGCTGCGATGCAGGGATCCCGCGTCGCCCGCAAGCTTCGCGCAACTTCAGGATTCCAGTGCATGGCCAGTGTCACGATCCAGGCAGTCAAGAAGAACTTCGGCGAGGTCCCCATCCTGCATGGCGTGGACATCGAAATCCGCGACGGCTCGTTCACCGTGCTGGTGGGCCCGTCGGGCTGCGGCAAGTCGACGCTGCTGCGCATGATCGCGGGGCTGGAGCAGATCAACGGCGGCGAGATCCGCATCGGCGACCGACGCGTCAACGACCTGCCGCCGAAGGAGCGCGACATCGCGATGGTGTTCCAGAATTACGCGCTCTATCCGCACATGACGGTGCGCGACAACATGGCCTTCGCGCTGGCGCTCGCCAAGCTGGACAAGGCCGCGATCGAGTCGAAGGTCAAGCGCGCGGCCGAGATCCTCGGGCTCATTCCCCTGCTCGACCGCTTCCCGCGCCAGCTCTCGGGCGGCCAGCGCCAGCGCGTGGCGATGGGCCGCGCGATCGTGCGCGACCCGCAGGTGTTCCTGTTCGACGAGCCGCTGTCCAACCTCGACGCCAAGCTGCGCGTGGCGATGCGCGGCGAGATTAAGGAGCTGCACCAGCGCCTGAAGACCACATCGATCTACGTCACGCACGACCAGATCGAGGCCATGACCATGGGCGACAAGATCGTGGTCATGCGCGACGGCCGCATCGAGCAGACCGGCAGCCCGCTCGAGCTCTACGACAACCCGGCCAACCAGTTCGTCGCCGGCTTCATCGGCTCGCCGGCCATGAACTTCCTGCCGGGCACGCTCAGGCGCAACGGCGGCACGGCGCGCGTGGAACTGCAGGACGGCACGCAGCTCGATGCGCCCGTGCATGCCGGTGGCATCGACGGCCAGCCGGTGGTCTACGGCACCCGGCCCGAGCACCTCACGCTTGCCGATTCGAACGGCATTCCCGCGCGCGTGGCGGTGATGGAACCGACCGGCATGGACACCTTCGTCTCCTGCCGCCACGAGGGGGCCGAGCTCTCCGCGGTGTTCCGCGAGCGCCACGACTTCGCGCCCGGCACCACCATCCACCTGCAGCCCGATCTGCAGCGCGCGCATCTTTTCGACGCAGGCACGGGCGAACGGCTGGTGTCCTGAGGTTTCCACGGCAGTCCGTTCACAACGCACAGGAGACAACAGCAATGAATGAGTTCAATCGCCGCAAGTTTCTGGAAGGTTCTGCCGGCGTCGCCGCCGCGGCCACGCTCGGCACCGGCACCGCGCTCTTCTCCACTGCCGCGCATGCGCAGGCGACGACTTTCAAGCCCGAGAAGGGCGCCCAGCTGCGCGTGCTGCGCTGGAGCCGCTTCGTGCAGGGCGACATCGACGCCTACATGGCCAACGTGAAGAAGTTCACCGAGGTCACCGGCGTGCAGGTGCGCGTGGACAACGAGACCTGGGAGGACGTGCGCCCGAAGGCCGCGGTCGCCGCCAACACCGGCGCGGGGCCGGACATCATCCTGTCGACCAACGACGACGCCAACCTCTACCCCGACAAGCTGCTCGACGTCACCGACCTGTGCACCTACCTCGGCCGCAAGTACGGCGGCTGGTACCCGGGGTGCGAGGCCTACCTGCGGCCCGACGGCAAGAAGTGGCTCGGCGTGCCGCTCGGCACCGCAGGCGCGATGCTGGTGTACCGCCAGAGCCACGTGAAGGCGGCCGGCTTCGACACCTTCCCGAAGGACACGAACGCCTTCCTCGAGTTGCTCAAGTCGCTGAAGTCGAAGGGCACGCCCGCCGGCTTCGCGCTCGGCAACGCCACCGGCGACGGGCTGTGGACCAACTGGCTAATCTGGTCGCATGGCGGCAAGCTCGTCGACAAGAGCAACAAGGTCGTCATCGACAGCCCGGAGACCATCAAGGCGCTCGAGTACGCCAAGGAGATGTACGCCAACTTCGCGCCCGGCACGCTGTCGTGGCTGGACCCGAACAACAACAAGGCCTTCCTCGACGGCCAGATCAGCCTGACCAACAACGGCATCTCGATCTACTACGCGACGAAGAACTCGAAGGACGACAAGCTCAAGGAGATGGCGCAGGACATCAACCACGCGCCCTACCCGATCGGGCCGGCGGGCGTGCCGACCGAATCGCACCTGTTCTTCAACCAGATGGTCATGAAGTACACGAAGTACCCGCAGGCGGCCAAGGAGTACCTGCGCTTCATGATGGAACAGGAGCAGTTCGACCCGTGGCTGCAGGCCGCAGGCGGCTACATCTCGCAGCCGCTCGCCGCCTACGAGAAGAGCGCCGTATGGACCGCCGACCCGAAGCACACGCCGTACCGCGACTGCACGAAGAACATGCGGCCGACCGGGTACGACGGCAAGCTGGGCTATGCGTCGGCCGGCGCGGGAGCGGACTTCATCGTGACCAACATGGTGGCCGAGGCGGCCAGCGGCTCCAAGTCGCCCAAGGAAGCCGCCGAGCGGGCTCAAAAGCGTGCCGAACGGTATTACAAGGTCTGAGCCCGCCGCGGACGCGCCGGTGCCGGCGCGTCCGTGGACGGCGCGGCTGGCCGACAGCCGCAACTTCCTCGGCCTGCTGTTCATGCTGCCGGCGGCGGGGCTGCTGCTGCTGTTTCTCACCTATCCGCTCGGCCTGGGCGTCTGGCTCGGCTTCACCGACACCAAGGTCGGCCGCGGCGGGCAGTGGATCGGCTTCGAGAACTACGAGTTTCTCTGGGACGACGCGGTCACGCGCCTCGCGCTCTTCAACACGCTGCTCTACACGGTGGTGGCGAGCGTGTTCAAGTTCGTGCTGGGCCTGTGGCTGGCGCTGCTGCTCAACAAGAACATTCGGCTCAAGACCTTCTTCCGCGCGGTCATCCTGCTGCCCTACATCGTGCCGACGGCGTTGTCGGCCATCGCCTTCTGGTGGATCTACGACTCGCAGTTCTCGATCATCAGCTGGGCGCTGGTGAAGATGGGCCTGATCGACACCTACATCGATTTCCTCGGCGATCCGTGGAACGCGCGCTGGTCCGTGATCGCGGCCAATGTCTGGCGCGGCATCCCCTTCGTCGCCATCACGCTGCTGGCGGGGCTGCAGACCATCTCGCCCTCGTACTACGAGGCCTCGGCCATCGACGGCGCATCGCCCTGGCAGCAGTTCCGCCATGTCACGCTGCCGCTCTTGACGCCGATCATCGCGGTGGTGATGACCTTCTCGGTGCTCTTCACCTTCACCGACTTCCAGCTCATCTACGTGATCACGCGCGGCGGGCCGCTGAACGCGACGCACCTGATGGCCACGCTGTCCTTCCAGCGCGCGATCTCGGGCGGGGCGCTGGGCGAGGGCGCGGCCATCGCCATCGCGATGGTGCCCTTCCTGCTGGCCTGCGTGCTTTTCAGCTACTTCGGCCTGCAGCGCAGGAAGTGGCAGCAAGGGGGATCCGACAAATGAGCGACAAGGCCGCAACGACCGACATGGTCGGCATGAGCTATCTGGATACGCTGCCGCGCAAGGTGGTGACGGTGTACCTGCCGCTCGTCGTCTTCCTGATCGTGCTGCTGTTCCCGTTCTACTGGATGGCGGTCACCTCGGTGAAGCCCGATGCCGAGCTGCTGTCGCGCGAGGGCAACCCCTTCTGGGTGGTGGCGCCGACGCTGGCGCATTTCCACAAGCTGCTGTTCCAGACCTCCTACCCGCAGTGGATCTGGAACACGCTGCTGGTGTCGGTGGTGTCGACCTTCTTCTCGCTCGCCTGCTCGGTGTTCGCGGCCTATGCGATCGAGCGGCTGCGCTTCAACGGCTCGCGGCAGGTCGGGCTCGCGATCTTCCTGGCCTACCTGGTGCCGCCCTCGATCCTGTTCATCCCGCTCGCCAACGTGGTGTTCGGCCTCGGCCTCTTCGACACGCGCCTGGCGCTGATCCTGACCTACCCGACCTTCCTCATCCCCTTCTGCACCTGGCTGCTGATGGGCTACTTCCGCTCCATCCCCTTCGAGCTGGAGGAGTGCGCGCTGATCGACGGCGCGAACCGCTGGCAGATCCTGGTGAAGATCGTGCTGCCGCTCGCCGTGCCGGGCCTGATCTCGGCCGGCATCTTCGCCTTCACGCTGTCGTGGAACGAGTTCATCTACGCGCTGACCTTCGTCTCCTCGTCGGAGATCAAGACCGTGCCGGTGGGCGTGGTGACCGAGCTGGTGCAGGGTGACGTCTACCAGTGGGGGCCGCTGATGGCGGGGGCGCTGCTGGGCTCGCTGCCGGTGGCCTTCATCTACTCCTTCTTCGTCGAGTACTACGTGTCGGGGCTGACGGGGTCGGTGAAGGAGTGAGGGGCCTGCTCCGGGCCAGCGGGTGGACCTGACACCGGACGGACGTCGGACCGACTGCGATCCGAAGCTCAAGTACTGCGGGCGGAAACCACGCGCGCGATCCCGGCCCGGAAGGCGTCCGCTGCTGCCGCGGCATCCGGCGCGCCATCGAGCTGCGCGCGGAAAGGACGATCGGAAAACAGGCGGCCGACCAGCGCGAGCAACTGCAGATGATCATCCCTGGCGCCGCCCTCCGGCACCATGATGGCGAGCAGCTGGGAAACCGGCTTGCCGTCCGGCGCGTCGAAGGCTATCGCATGCCTGGTGCGGATGAAGAGGGTGGTCGGCTGAGCAATGCCGCCGATGCATGCGTGCGGAATCGCGAATCCTTCACCGAGAGCGGTCGACCCCGTCTGCTCGCGTCGCCACAGTGCGCGAAAGACCGGCGCCGGGTCGAGTCCACGAGCACGGCAGATCGTCGCTGCCGCGACCTCGAGTGCGTGCGACCGGTCCCGCACGTCGGCGTCGAACAGGATGTCCTGCGGTTGCAACCAGCTCGCAATCTGCGCGATGTCGTTCGTCATCGGGTCCTCCTCTCGCTGTGCACGTTCAGCAATGTTGAAAGCTGCCGCGGAAAAACGGTGTAAAAAAATTGCCTGAAATCATGAAGTTCATGAACCCCTGCGCTCGCCGGTCCTAACGTCGGTCATCGAGGCGATGGTCTCCCGGATCCAGCGCTGGCCGCCGTGGCCGTGGCTGCGCTCGTGCCACACCATCCCCACTGCGAAGCCTTCCACCGGGAACGGGCAGTCGATCAACTTCAGCTGGTCGGCGCGGTCGCGCACCAGCCGCTCCGGCACCAGCGCCACGAAGTCCGACTGCGACACGATATCCGGGACGACCAGAAAAGAAGCCGCCGACAGCACCACCTTGCGCTTGAGTCCGAAGGCAGCCAGGGTGTCGTCCACCGGCGTGACGAAGCCGCCCCCGCGAAGGGACACGACGACATGCTCCAGCCCGGCAAATTCCTCGACCGTGATCCCGGCCCGCAGCCGCGGATGCTTGCGCCGGCCGATGAGCACATAGCGCTCGTCGAACAGATGCCGGGTGCGAAGACTGGGCGGCGCAGCTTGCGGCGTCATGAGCGCCAGGTCGACATCGCCGCGCGCCATCTGCGCTTCCAGCTCGGGGATGTCCAGGTTGCGCTGCGCCACACGCACGCCGGGCGCCTTGGCCCTGAGTTCCACGACGAGCGGCTTGACCAACGCCGCGTGCAGGTAGTCCGTGCAGGCGATCGCGACGGTCAACCTGGCCTTGGCAGGGTTGAAGTTGCTGTGGGTGGCGACGGCGGCACGCACCTGATCGAGCGCCTGGCGCAACGGGTCGAGCAGGTCGGCGGCCTTGGCGGTCGGCGTCATCCCGCGCCGTGCGGGAATGAGCAGCGGGTCGTCGAACACATCCCGCAGACGACTCAACTGCGCACTGACCGCCGGTTGGCTCAGGTGCAGTCGGGCGGCCGCCTTGGTCACGTTCTGCTCCACCAGCAAGGCCTCGAGCGTGACCAGCAGATTGAGGTCGAGGCGTTTGCTATCCATGCGGTGGATGGTAGCCAAACATTCTTGCGATTTCACGGATGGCTGCGAGCGGCCGAGACTTGGCCGCATGAAGAAAGTCTTGATCGTCCACGCCCTCCCCGAGCCCACATCGCTGACCCGGCAGCTGGTCGAGGTCTCCCGGCAGACGCTTCGGCAGCAAGGGCATGAAGTGCTGCAATCGGACCTGTACGGCATGCGCTGGAAGGCGGTGTTCGACGAACACGACTTCCCCGTCCGTGCCGACAAGGAGCGGTTGTCCTTCGTGGACGAGTCCGGCCATTCCTATGCCAGCGGGCGCCAGGCCGCCGATATCGCCGCCGAGCAGCAGAAGGTGCTTGCCGCGGACGCGCTCATCTTTCAGTTTCCGCTTTGGTGGTACGGCATGCCGGCCATCATGAAGGGCTGGCTGGACCGGGTGTGGGCCTACGGCCTCGCATATGGCTACAAGAACGCCGGCAACACCTATCGCTACGGCGACGGCGCCTTCAAGGGCAAGCGGGCCCTGCTGTGCGTCGCGGCCGGCGGGCCGGCGCAGGACTACTCGCCGCGAGGCATCAACGGGCCGCTCGAGCAGCTGCTCTTCCCCATCACGCACGGCTCGCTCTACTTCCCCGGCTTCGACGTGCTGCCGACCTTTGCGGCCTATGGCGCCGGGCGCATGAGCGGGATAGCGCTGAGCGCGACGAAGGAAGCGTGGCGCTCGCGCCTAGCGGGCCTCTTCGAGGACGCACCCATTCCCTTCCGGCGGCAGAACGGCGGGGACTATCCGGACGGCCATGTGCTGGCCAGCCATGTCGCCGTCGGCCAGAGCGGGTTGCCGGCGCATGTCGCGGACATGGTGACCTAGCGAAGCGCGATCAACAGCGCGCCGGTGAGGGCGAGCGCCGCGGTCCAGGCCTGGCGCGGCGCCGTGCCGCTCAGCAGGCGAGGGTGCAGGGCGACGCCGCGGCATATGCCGGTGGCGATGATGCCGGTCACGACCAGCATCGCAGCCGTGTGCACGCCGACGGCCGCCACGGCCAGGAGCAGCGAGCCCGACGCGGTGATCTCGCGCGCCGGATTGTCGCCAAGGCACAGCGGCACGAGCGCCGGTACCAGCATCAGCCCGGCCCCGTGCGTGGTGGCCATCAGAAAGGACCAGAGCGCGATGCCGGCGTGGCCGGCCTGCGCGCTGAGTGGCGCGCGCTGACCGGCGCCGCGCAGCCAGCGGCAGGCCGCCGCGCCGACGAGCAGTGCGCCGGCCAGGCCCTGGACCAGCGTGCGGTCCATCGAGATGTCCTGTGCAAAAGCGCAGGCCACGATCGCCACCGACACGGCATGCCCAACGGCGATGGGCATCAGGGCCCGCAGCGCCTGCGCCCGGTCGCGCGAACGCAGGCCCCAGGCGGCGGCCCACATCCAGCCGGTGGCAGGGTTCAGCCCGTGAAGGGCGCCCACCCCTGCGACCGCCAGCCACGGCCAAAGGCTTGCCATGACGCAGGCTCGATGTCAGTGGCAGCACGAACCGGCCGCAGCGGCCGGCTTCGCAGCCGGCGCCGGCTCGTAGCGGTCGTGGTGGCGCACCCATGCCATGCCCTGGCCCAGCTTCTCGTCGCGGCCCTTGGGCGTGAGGTCGAGCATGTTGTAGGTGCCCATCATCACTTCCACGCCGCGCCCGTAGGTCGAGTAGGTGTGGAAGACTTCGCCCGCATCGTCCTTGTAGAACACGCTGATGCCGGGCCACTCCTCCCCGACGAGGGGCCACTTGCCGTAGTTGTAGTCGATCTTTCCAGTGGCCACTTCCTGCGGCGTGAAGCTGACCTTGAAGTCGTAGTTGAAGTCGCTGCCGTGCGAGGACACCCACTCGAACTGCCAGCCCATGCGCCGGCGAAAGCGCTCGATCTCCGCCAGCGGCGCGCGCGAGATGGCCACGAACGTGACGTCGCGCTGCGACAGGTGCACGTTCATGCCGTCGGTGTGGTCGGCCATGTACGAGCAGCTCGGGCAACCCTGCTCCCAGCCCGGGCCGAACATGAAGTGCTGCACCAGCAGCTGGCGACGGCCCTCGAACAGGTCGGCGAGCGTGCGCCGGCCTTCGGGCGCATCGAAGACGTAGTCCTTCCGGACGTGCTCCCACGGCAGCGCGCGGCGCTCGCGGGCGATCTGGTCGCGCAGATGCGTCAGCTCCTTTTCGCGCTCCAGCAGCTTCACGCGCTCGGCAAGCCATTGCTCCTTCGACACGACGGGATGGTTCACGGTGCTCGATTCAGTGGTGTTCATGAGTGCTCCTTGGCTCGAAGAGCCGTTCAAGACGCGTGTTTCGGACGCCGCACCGCGCGGACCTTGCCGCTCGGGCCGCCGCCGCAAAAGAAGAGGTCTGCGCCGTCGGACTCGAGCCCGCTCACGCCGATGCCGTGCGGCATCTCCAGCCGTTCGAGCACGGCGCCGCTCTTCGGGTCGATGCGGCGGAGTTCGCTCTCGTCGCCTTCCCAGGTCCCGTGCCACAGCTCGCCGTCGACCCAGGTCACGCCGGTGACGAAGCGGTTGGACTCGATGGTGCGGATGACGGCGCCGGTGGCCGGATCGATCTGGTGGATCTTGCGGTCGCGGTACTGGCCCACCCACAGGCTGCCCTCGGCCCAGGTGAGCCCCGAGTCGCTCCCCTTGCCGGGCGCCGGGATCGAGGCCACCACCTCGCCGCTGGCCGGATCGATCTTGTCGATGCGCGTCTCGGCGATCTGATAGAGGTATCTGCCGTCGAAGGCGGTGCCGGCGTCGCCGGCGTGGGCCAGCGTGCGCGTGGGCTCGCCGCTCTCCGGATCGAAGGCGATCAGGCTGGCCCCGGTGGCGGCCCAGACGCGCCGGCCGTCGTGGGTCACGCCGTGCACGGTGTCGGTGCCGGGGAAGGGGCCGTACTCGCGCACGATCTCGGCCGCACGCGGCGTGGGCTGCGATCTGCTCGTGCTTGTCTTGTTGCTCATCGTTGCTCCTTGTGGCGCGCCTCGGATCGGCGCCTGGAGACAACTCTATTCAATCGGCAGCGCAGCGGGGAGTAACAAGATCGTCGTGAATCCGGCGAGCGGCGGCGCCAGCCAGCGCTGCGCCCGGGCCCGCCCGATGGCACGCACACGCGCGTCTGCCTCGAGCTCGACCAGCGCGCGCTGGACGGTGCGCTGGCTGGCGCCCAGGGCCAGCGCCAGGGCCGAGGTCGACCAGGCCGCGCCGTCGGAGAGCAGGGCCACCAGCGAGGCCTGGTCGCCGTCGATCGGCGGCGCCAGCACGACCACATCGCGGGCGTCGCGCGGCCTGAGGACGAAGCCGCGCGCGGTGGCCTCGATCTGCGCCTGTGCGGCGACCAGCGCGCGCAGGCGGCCGATCTCGACCCGCAGGCGCGCTCGATGCGTCTCGTCGGGGCGGCGGATGCGGAATGCGCTCGCGATCAAGGCTTCGCGATCGACATCGCCGGGCCAGGCCTCGGCGAGCGCACGCGCCAATGCGAACAGCACCGGCCGGCGCGCCAGCGGCCGCCACGCCTCGCCGCTGCCCACCCCGCGCCGGCAGGCATCGACCACCAGCGCGTCCGACGCCAGGAGCGCTGCGACCTCGTCGAGCCGCAGCGCCTGCTCGGCACCGTTGGAAAGGCGCCGGGCGGCGGGACGATCGAGCGCGGCCCGCGCCTCCGCCACCTCGGCCAGCAGCGCCGGCACGCGGGCGCGCTCGGCCGCTTCGTGCGCGCGGGCGAGCGCAGCGCGCGCCGGGCCGGGGCGCAGCGAGCGCAGGGCGAGCTCGGCCGCGGCCAGCTCGGCCACCGCCGCCAGCGACGGCGGCAGGCCGAGCGCGTCTAGCCGTGCCAGCGTGGCGGCGGCCTCGTCGAGACGGCCGAGCAGAAGGAGCCTCCGCGCCGCGATCAGCCGCGCCTGCAGCGCGTTGGCGTGGTCGGCATGCGCCTCGAGCGTGGCCGAGGCCGTCGCCAGCGCGCGCGGCGAGCCGCCGAGGTGGCGCATGGCCAGCGCCACCTCGGCCTCGGCCACGACGCAGCGCGCGCGCGCCAGCTCCTCGTGGGCGCCGAAGCCGCGGGCGGCGAGCCGCAGCAGCTCACGGGCGCGCGGGTGCTCGCCGAGCTGGGCCATGGCGATGCCGCGCAGGGCCAGCGCTGGCGGGTCGTCGCGCAGGGCGACCCGCTTGAGGGCGCCGAGCGCGTCGCCGGCGGCGAGAGCGCGCGCGGAGGCGGCGATCAGGGAGTCCATGGCGACAGGCTAACCCACCGTCCATCCCGCGCCGCGGCCTGCTTGCAGGAATAGGACTTCGAAGCGCGAGCGGCATTGCCTACCCGTCCTCGAACGCACCCGCGCACGATGGAACGTTCGTCACGAATACACAGGAGCAAGGCATGAAAGACACGCTGACCCCCGCCGCAGAGCTCGCGAAGAAGGCGAAGACGCCGTTCCCGGGCGCGTCGGCCGAATACGACGCCGCGCGCCAGGCGCTGCTGGCCGAAGAGATCGAATTCCGTCGCCACATGACACGCCTGGTCGAGCAGCGCCGCGCGCTGCCGCCCGGGCCCGTGATCGAGAAGAACTACCGCTTCAAGGACGAGCAGGCCTTCGAGGTCGGGCTCGCCGATCTATTCGGCGACAAGGACACGCTGGTCACCTATTTCTGGATGTACGGGCCGCAGCGCGAGCGGCCGTGCCCGATGTGCACCAACTGGCTCGGCGCGGTGGAGGGCAATGCCGCCGACATCAAGCAGCGGGTCGCGCTCAAGATCCTGGGGCGTTCGCCCGTGGAGCGGCAGTACGCCTTCGCGCAGGAGCGCGGCTGGCGCGAGCTGAACTTCGTGCAGACCATCGGCGACGACTACGCCAGGGACCTCGGCGTCCTGATGCCCGACGGCAGCGAGTACCCGGCGCTGAACGTGTTCAAGCGCGACGGCGGCAAGGTCCGCTTGTTCTGGGCCAGCGAGATGACGCGCGAGATGGCCGACCCGGGCCAGGATCCGCGCGATGCGCCCGACATCGCCTCGCTCTGGTCCATGCTGGACCTGACGCCGGACGGGCGCGGGACCGACTGGTATCCGAAGCTCAGGTACTGAGGTCGAAGGGCAGCTGGCGCAGCGGCTTGCCGGTCAGCCGCGCGACGGCGTTGGCGAAGGCGGGCGCCAGCGGCGGCAGGCCAGGCTCGCCCATGCCGGTAGGCGCGTCGACGCTGGGCACAACGTGGACAGCGAACTCCGGCATGTCGGTGATACGGGCCACGGTGAAGTCGCCGAAGTTGCCCTGCTGCACGACGCCCTCCTTCAGCGTGATGGCGCTGCCGGGCAGGCACATCGAGAGGCCCATGACCGCCGCGCCCTGCACCTGTGCCTCCACGCTGCGCGGATTCACCGCCAGGTTGCAGTGCACGCCGGCCGTGGCCCGGTGCAGCACCGGCTGCCCGTCCTTGACCGAGGCTTCAACCACGTAGGCCACCACGGACTTGAAGGACTCGTGCACCGCCACGCCCCAGGCCCGGCCGGCCGGCAGCTCCTTCTTGCCGTAGCCGCTCTTGTCTACCGCCAGCTGCAGCGCGGCGCGGTGGAGCGGGTGCTTGTCGCCGAACAGCTGCATCCGGTAGGCCACCGGGTCCTGCTTGGTGCTGCGGGCGATCTCGTCGATCAGGGTCTCCATCACGAAGGCGGTGTGGGTGGAGCCCACGCTGCGCCACCACAGCACCGGCACGTTGAGCTTGGGGTGATGCACGGTCAGCCGCATCGGCACCGCGTAGGGATTGCGCATGCCCTCGGTGGCCGTGGCGTCGATGCCGTCCTTCACCTGGAAGGGCTCGAACACCGAGCCCGTGGTGATGGACTGGCCGACGATGACGTGGTCCCAGGCCAGCACCTTGCCGCGCTCGTCGAAGCCGATGCGTGCGCGATGCAGGTGCATGGGGCGGTAGTAGCCGCCTTTCATGTCGTCCTCGCGGCTCCACAGCAGTCGCACCGGCACGTTCAGGCCGGCGGCACGCGCGGCCTTGGCGATCTCGCAGGCCTCGACCACGAAGTCGCTCGTGCTCGAGAAACGCCGGCCGAAGCCGCCGCCCGTCATCTGCACATGCACGGCCACCTGCTCGGGCTTGAGGCCCAGCACGCGCGCGACCGCAGCAGCGTCCAGGCCGGGGCACTGGGAGCCGGTCCATACCTCGGCGCGCCCCTCGGACAGCTTGACGGTGCAGTTCAGTGGCTCCATTGCCGCATGGGCCAGGTAGGCACGACCAGCCGACCAAATTGAAGGCGCTGATCGAGTACGTCAAACGTCGCACGCCCTTGCAGGAATAGGCCAGCAGGTCGGCGGCCCTCAGGGCCTCGCCGGATCCGGATAGAACGCGCGCAAGCTCGTCGGCGCGACGAACCGGGTCCACTCCTTCTCGGGCATCGACAGCCGGTTGGCCACCGCGTAGAACACGGCCGGATGAACGCCCAGGCCGAGGTGGCTCGCTTCGACCTCGATGTTCTCGGAAGATGGCGTCTCTTCCTCGAAGCTGCTGCGCCAGGACACGATGCCATCGGAGCGGCTGAAGATCGATGTGGTGGGCACCGCGGACATCGTCCGCACCCATCTGTTGCGCCGGGGATCGTTGGCCGGACTGCCGCTCAGCAGCTCGTAGACCTTGGCCGCACGCGTGGCCTTCGGACTGCCGTGCAACGGGCTGCCGAGCGTGACGACGCCGCGCACCGCGTCCGGCGCCTTGGCGGCGAGCATGCGGGCGAACACGCCGCCCAGGCTCCAGCCGACCAGGCTCACCTTGCCCGACGTCTGGTGCAGCCGACGCAGGAGCGCCAGGAGCCCGTCCTCGACGCCAGGCCGGGGTCCGCAGTTGGTGCCGTGGCCCCAGCCTTGGACCGCGTAGCCGCGGGTCTCGAGAAAGCCGCGCAGCAGTTCCGTCGAACCGTCGCTCGCGCCCAGGCCGGGCAGCACGATGACGGTATGCCCGTCACCCCGCGGCGCGAGCTGGAGCAGGGGCCAGAGCGCGATCGTCGCGCCGGCCTCCCAGAGCGCCCGGCCTTCGGCCAGCAGCAGGAGTTTGGATGGAGGGCGGGCAATAGCTGCAGTCGACATGGAGGATCTCCCTGGATTTCAAAAGACCCCAAGTTAGGCGACCTTGCCGGCGTTCCGCTGAGACATCACGCCTGCACCGCGTAGGCGGACCCGCCATTTCCTCGATTGCCATGTCTTAAGACATTCCGGGATGCCCGCGAGCGAACAGTTGCGGCAATGCAGGCTAGCAGTTGGCGCGGATGCTCCGAATGAGCGTTTGCTGGCGGACGGATTGGGTTTCGACGATCGCGCGCCCTTCGCACGGCGTCTTCGTTGCCCGGTATCGGTACCTGGCCTCGACCCGGTTCTCGTCGATGGCTCGAATGGAGCGGATGACAAGCGGCTCCCTGAGGGAGCGATAGAAGCTCGACATGCTCGCTTCGTGGAACGGCCCCACCCCTCGCTTCGCTGGAACGACGATCGCGGCGGCGGCCGCGCCGTCGGCGACGGACAGCGCGCGATAGAACTTCGCCACCGCCTCCACGGACGCGTCGGCCGGCGCCTGGGCGGCCGGCAGCTCGGGCGCCGCGGGCTCCGCGGGCTCCTGCATCGGCGCGGCGCGCGGAGCGGGCGACAGCGGCACAGGCGCGGGCGAGGGCGCGGGCATCGCCGCCGTGAGCGCCGGCACCGGAGCGGCGGCATC
This sequence comes from Variovorax sp. Soil_C_33, assembly GCF_057656935.1. Classification (NCBI taxonomy): domain Bacteria; kingdom Pseudomonadati; phylum Pseudomonadota; class Betaproteobacteria; order Burkholderiales; family Comamonadaceae; genus Variovorax; species Variovorax sp. Soil_C_33. The sequence goes on along the minus strand of NZ_JBDGJK010000002.1, from coordinate 22,961 downwards.
TCGGGTGACGTACAGGTACCACCCCATGAACCCGATCGCCATTGCCAACACCAGCAGGCCGAGTCGAAGCCAGAACGCCGCTGTCTCCGCGGGCAGCGCGCCGCGTGGCGCCGCGCGCTCTTCCAGCGCATGCGCTCGAGGCCGCAGCGCCCTGGCGGTCTCAAGCGCGGAAGGCCCGGAAGCCACAAAAGCAGGCAAGCGGCTCGCGCATCCGATGCAGAACATGGCGGTTGCGCGGTTCGAGCGTCCACATGCGGCGCAAGCGATCGTCCGGGGGCCACCCGCGCGCGCGCTCGTTTGCGCTTCCCTGTCATCGGCCATGCTGCGGCTCCCCGAAGTTCGCCTGGCCGGATGGTGGACGGCACATGCCGGGACCGTCGTCATCAAGCCGTGACGACCCTTGTAGGAAGGCCGTCCTACACCGTCGCGCGCAACACGCTTGCACCAGCGGGGACCAGGGCTCGCACCTTCGACGCTGGAAGTGGAGACCCATGAATGCCATGAATCCTCGAGCGTCGCCTGCTCAGGCCGCCGCGAGCGCGCTGACGGTCGAGCGGGCGTTCGAGCTGCTCTGGCAGCAGGCGCCGGACTTCGCCTTCGTCGTGCTGGACCGCATGGGCGCCGTCACGGGATGGCGCGCCGCTTCCGAGTCGATGTTCGGGTACTCCGAGTCGGAGATGGTGGGCGGAGCAATCGACATTCTTTTCACCGAGGAAGACCGCGCCCTGGGACTCCCGCAACTGGAGCGAGAGGTGGCGCTTTCGGCGCAACGCTCGGAAGACGACCGCTGGCACGTTCGCAAGGACGGCACGCGCATATGGGTCTTCGGCAGCCTGATCGCACTGCGCGAAGGCGACCGGCACGTGGGCTTCGCGAAGATCATGAGCGATCGAACCAACCTGCGTGCGCAGCTGGAAACCCTGGAGAACCGGCTCGACAGCGCGCACGACGCGTTGCGCGGCAGGGATGCCTTCTTCGGCCGGTTGACGCACGAGATCCGGAACGCGCTCGGACCGATCGGCAACGTCACCGATCTCGTCGAACGCAAGGGGCTGCTGACGAGCGAGCTGCAAATGCCGATCAACATCGTGAAGCGCCAGGTCGCGCAGATGACAAGAATGCTGGAGGACCTGGCGGAGGTCGTTCGCTTCGGCGCGGGCAAGCTCCGGCTCGTGAAGCAGAGCTTCGACCTGGGCGCGGATCTGGTCGAGATCGCAGCGGCGGTGAAGCAGGATGCTGAACGCAAGAGCCAGACGATCGATGTGCTGGTGCCGCCGGCGCCGGTGCCCATCGTCGCCGACAAGGCGCGTGTTCATCAGATCGTCTTCAACCTGCTGCACAACGCCATCAAGTACACGCCGCCCGGCGGGCGCATCTGGCTGCAATGCACGGTCGAAACCGACGAGGCGGTCGTCAAGGTGGAAGACACCGGCGCCGGCATCGCCCCTGCCCTGCTGCCGAGGATCTTCGAGCTGTTCACGCAGGAGGATCCGCACCAGTCAGGCGGCGGGTTCGGTGTCGGCCTCTCGCTCGTGAAGGACCTGGTCGACGCGCATCGGGGCTTTGTCGAGGTCAGGTCCGACGGCAAGCATCTGGGCAGCGAGTTCACGGTCAGGCTGCCGCTTCGCCCGGTCGATTGAAGGTGCCTTTGCCGGCCGGGGCGGCTTCGACATGGACGCATGATGATCCGCCCACTTGATTGCCGCGCGGTGTAGAGATCGGGCCGTGAGGCTGGGGTCCGCTAATCGGAGTCCGGGTCTTCCGGCGACGCCTCGACGGGGCCGGCCAGCTCATCATCGACGTAGGCCAGCAGCGCCTCGTTGCCGGCGTCGTAGGCCTCGCGCCAGTTGTCGTAGGTGTCGTCACCCGTTTCCAGGTCGAGCCAGACCGCCGGGTCCTCTGTGCTTTCCATGAGGATCCAGATGAAGTTGCCCGGGCTCGGACGGTCCACGAAGACGGCAAGGCGGCGGTATTGGTCGGCCATGCTGAACAGGGTAGTCCTGTCCGCTGGCGAAAGCTAGAGGCGATCGACGCGCGGCGATTTCAATCTCCGCTTGACCTCAAGCTAGGTTGAGGACGCACATTGCGTGGCATGACCACCAGTGAACAGCAAAGCTCGTCAGGCCGCGTCGCGCAGGCGCTCGAGATCCATCGCAGCATTGCCGCGTGCAGTGAGCACCTGGCGCGAAACAACGATGTCCACGCGCTGACCGCCGCGCTGATGCTGCCCTGCTACCAGGCCCAGCTCGGCCGGCTGGCGCGCGCGATGAGCGCCGTGGAGAAGAGCGAGCTGATGTCGCTGCTGATCCCCATCGACGCGGGGTGACGGCAGGCCCTCAGCCGTCCGCGCGCTGGATGACCACCAGGCGGCGTGCGCCGGGCCCCTTCGATGCCAGCTTGTCGCCCGGGTTGCGCAGCCGGCAGCGGTCGATGGACAGGCAGCCGCAGCCGATGCAGTCGTCCAGCGTGTCGCGCAGCTTCTTGAGCTGCGCCATTCGTTCGTCCAGCTCCGCGCGCCAGCCGGCGGAAAGCCGCGCCAGTCCGCACGGCTGGGCGCCGCCGACGTGGGCAGCGTTGCCAGGGCATCGGAGATGTCGGCCAACGCGATGCCCACCCGCTGCGCGACACGGATGAACGCCACACGCCGGAGCACGTCGCGCGCATAGCGGCGGTGGTTGCTCGGGGCGCGATGGCTGGTGATGAGGCCCTTGGATTCGTAGAAGTGCAGGGTCGAGACCGGGACGCCGCTGCGTTGGGCGACCTCGCCGACGGAGAGGGTGGCGGAACGGTCTATGGGTATTGGCTTGGGTTTCATCGTGACCTCTTGAGCTCAACTCTAGTGGAGGTTTTGCTGGTCTACGTTATTCGTAGAGCGAAGGCATTGGCGTTCGTCGAGAGATGGAAGGCCTTTACACCTACAGAGTGCTTCGCTATGTGCGCGACATCGGCACGGGCGTTTTAATGAGGCGGGATTGTTGGCAGCTCCAGCCAATTGGCGCGAGGCACAAAGTCTCGCCTGCGCGTAAATCAACCGCGCTCAGACGCAATTCGCGCCCTTGCCCACCGGCATGTAGGACTAAATGCCGCTGCGTCTTGTCTGATCCCGCCGGTCGTCATCCGCCGCTCGCCCTCTCCCTCCAAGGGCCTAAGGTCTTTTCTCCAACCACCGTGAAGGGGACCACCATGAGCGATCCAAAAGACCCCAAGGGCGCCGACATCCAGGGCGAAGGCAACTACGAGGCGACCCGCCGCTACGACAAGGCCGCGACCGAGTTCGTCCAATCGGGCAAGGTGGACGAAGCCGCCCGCCGAGCACAACCTAAGAACGAGGCCGAAGCCGAGGAGATGAAGAAGGCCGAGCAGGAAGGCAAGTCGCACGCGAAGGGCGAAGACCCGCTGCTCCACCAGAAGCAACAGCCGCAGAAGCAGCAGCAGACGAAGAAGCCCTGACCCTCGGCAGCCGCGCTGCGATGGCTTCCGCCGCGAGCTGCCCGTCGACGCTGATGCGCACCGTCGGACGGCGCGCGACCGGCTACGCAACCGGCTGCTGAACCAAACGCCTCTTGCGCGCTTGGAACACGAACGCCACCACCTGCCACGCGACGAAGACGCTGATCAGCGCCAGCAAGGTGCCGCTGATGGGCCGGGTGAAGAACATGGTGAAGCTCCCGCGGCTCAGCAGCAGCGAGCGGCGAAAGTTCTCTTCCAGCATGGGGCCGAGGATGAAGCCGAGCATCAGCGGGGCGGCATCCAGCTCCAGCCGCATGAACATGTAGCCGACGAAGCCGAAGGCAGCCGTGATGAAGATGTCTTCCATGCTGTTGTTCACGCTGTAGGTGCCGACGCAGCAGAAGAATAGGATGGCCGGGAACAGCACGCTGTACGGGATCTTGAAGACCGACAGCCAGTAGCGCACCAGCGGCACGTTCAGCACGAGCAGGAAGACGTTGCCCACCCACATGCTGGCCACCAGGCCCCAGAACAGGTCGGGGTGGCTGGCGATCATGTTCGGCCCGGGCTGGATGCCCTTGATGACGAAGGCGGCCAGCATCAGCGCCATCACCGCGTTCTCGGGGATGCCGATGCTCATTAGCGGGATGAAGCTGGTGCGCGCAGCCGCTTCGTCGGCTGCGGCCTGGCCGGCCACGCCCTCGATGCAGCCCGTGCCGATCTCGTGCTTGTACTTGCTGACCTTCTTGTCGATGGCGTACGCGGCAAACTGGGCGATGGTGGGGCCGCCGCCGGGCAGGATGCCCAAAAAGGAGCCGATGGCGCCACCGCGCAAGGCACTGGGGATGATGCGCTTGAACTCGGCCCAGGTCGGGATCAAGTTGATCTTGCCATTGAAGGGCGAGCGCTCCTCGCGGGCATCGAGGTTCTTGGTGATCTCGGCGATACCGAAGCAGCCGAGCGCGATGCTCACGATACCGACGCCGTCCATCAGGAAGGGCAGGTCCATGGTGAAGCGCGCGGTGCCGCTGTTGACGTCGGTGCCGATCTGGCCGAGCAGCACGCCGATCAGGCACATGGCCAGGCCGTTGAGCAGGCTGCCAGTGGTGACGAAGCTCACGCACACGAAGCCCACCATCATCATGGCGCAGTAGTCCGCCGGGCCGAAGAGGAAGGCCACTTCGCCGAGCACGGGCGCCAGCCATGCGAGCACCACGATGGCGATGGTGCCGCCGATGAAGCTGGAGACTCCGGCGGTGAACAGGGCCAGGCCGGTCTTGCCCTTGAGCGTCATCGCGTAGCCGTCGATGCAGGCCACGATGCTGCTGGCGTGCGGGATCTTCATCGTGATGGCGCTCACGCTGTCGCCGTATTGCGCGCCGTAGTAGATGCCGGCCAGCATGATGAGCGCGCCGCCCGTGGGAATGGAATAGGTCAGCGGCAGCAGCAGGCTGATGGTGGCCAGTGGGCCCAGGCCGGGCAGCAGGCCGACGAGCGTGCCCACGGTGCAGCCGAGGGCGCAGAACATCAGGTTCTGCAGGGTGAGGGCGTGCGAGAAGCCGAACGCCAGGTTGTGCAGGACGTCCATCAGTAGAGCGGCAGGTTCAGGCCGAGCAGTTTCTGGAGCACCAGGGCCATCGTGACCAGGCCGGCGGCGATCTTGACGTTGCGCCACCACGAATAGGAGGTGCCGGCCAGGGTGGAGCAGAACACCATGAAGACGATGCCCGCGATCATGTTCACGTACATCGAGATCACCGCCAGCCCGCAGAGGCTGGCGAGGATGATGGCGATGTTCTTGAGCTTCAGGTCCAGCTGCACGCGTTCGACGAAGCGCGAACGGATCACGGTTGCGAGGCCGACGAGGAAGAGCAGCGAGCTCACCAGGGCAGGGAAGAGGCCCGCCCCCGCGCGGCTGAAGTCGCCGATGGGGTAGCGCAGGGACTGGAGCCCGAAGGCCAGCGAGATCGCAATGAGGAAGAGCCCTCGCGCGAGGTTTCGGTCGATCATGGGTGTTTGTCTCCGGTGTGTGGCAATTGCCGACCGGAGCGAATGTCCTGCCCTGCGACTGATCGGAATCTGACCAGCTCGTGAGGGGAAATACGTAGCGAGCGGACGTTCGGGCAGCCTCGTCGCCTTCTGCTGAAGACCCATCAGCAGCAGGCTTGGAGCAACAAGATCTGAGAACGGCACCAGGAGGGATACCCCTCACCCGTGCGCCAGCAACATCTTCAGGAACGTGAGCCCGTTGCGCTGCCCTTTGTCCTCGTCGCAGTTGTTGAAGATGATGTGCGTGTTGCGCACCTTGTAGGCGATGCGCAGCGCCTCGACGACCAGCTCGGCGATCTCGTTGTCGGGGTAGTCGTAGTCGAAGCGCTCGGCCGCCGAACTCGCCCCCTTCCGGTTGTAGGTGTCGACGTTGCGGCCGTGCAGCCGGATGAGTGCGAAGTCGGAGTTCGTCGTCTCGGCCAGCAAGGGCACGCTGTTGGCAAAGCCCTGCGGGCCGTCGACGATGGTGTGCACCACATTCAGCTCGCGCAGGAAAGCGATGGTGCCCGCGCGATGCGCCTCGCTGAACCACGAGGCGTGCCGGAACTCGATGCTCACCGTGTGCCCGGCCATCATCTCCACGCAATGCGCGACGTGCTCGTGCCCCTCGCGGTTGCACATCAGCCAGGGCGAAAACTGGAAGTGCAACAGGCCCAGCTTGCCCGCCTCCTTGAGCGGCAGCAGCGCATCGATGAAGCGGCGCCACAGCTCGGCCCGGATCTCGGGCGGCGTGCTGCGGTAGTAGAGCGTCTTGCTGCTGCCGAGCGCTTCCTTGATGTCCTTGTGCAGCACCTTCGGGTCGGTCTGGTGCCCCGTGAAGAGCCGGAACGCCTTGACGTTGAAGACGAAGGCTTCTGGTGTGCGCTCGGCCCAGTTGTGCGCGTTGGTCGGCGCCGGGATGCCGTAGTAGCTGGAATCGACCTCGACCAGCGGGAAGAGCGAGGCGTAGTAGCGCAGCCGCGCCTCGGGCGTTTTCACTTCCTTGGGATAGAAGCGCCCGCAGTCGATCAGCGTCTTGTCAGTCCACGAGGCGGTGCCGACGAGGATGTTGCTGGCCATCGGCGGATGCTAGATTGTCCAGCGAGATGTTGCACGCTTGCCGTTCGACGTGGGCAACGAAGGTCCTGTGATGGGCGGCTGCTGGACAACCGCACTTAGACTTCTGCTCCTGGCAACTTCTACCAAGAACGCGCAGAGCGAGTTCTGCACCTTCGCATGGCACCGTACTCGCGGCACTCACACAGGAGATCAGCGTGACCACTCAACGTGATGGAGGGTGCCTATGCGGGTCAGTGCGCTTTCTCGCCCTGGGCGAGCCCATGCGCACGTTGCAATGCCACTGCAGGGCCTGCCAGCGAATGACGGGTTCAACGTCATACGCAGAGTCAATGTATCCGGTGGATGCGGTTCAGTTCTCGGGCGAGCCGATGGCACGGTATTCGCACAGATCGGAAAGTAGTTCGAAGCAGGTGCATGTTCATTTCTGCCCCAAGTGCGGCACCACGATCTCTCTGACGTTTGAGCGCTGGCCCGAGTACCGTGCGATCTCTCGTGGGGCTTTCGACGACCCGAACTCCGTATCGATCAGCTCGCATATCTGGACCAGCTCAGCGCAAACGGGCGTAGTGCTTCCTGCCGGAATAGACTGCTTCCAGTTTGCCCGCGCGGACCTGACTGGCTCGCCTCAGACCCCTGCGCGCTTCGATACACCACAGATGGCGCGCACGGGCGATGCCTGACCCTTCGCTCAAACATTGATTCGAGACCACCGATTGCGGGTCTTCCTAGTGACCGCTTCGGGCTGCGCATTCCATGGCGCAATTTTCCTGGAAGCACCTCCTCCGAGCAGTTCACTCACAAGGAGCGCCCTTGTTCAAGGCTTGAGCCTTGTCTCTGCCGCGGGCTCAGTCCTCCTTGGTGCTGATTGGTGCGTATCAGGCACCGCTGTGCGCCCGCTTGCGGGCCTACCGCTGCCGCCCCTTCCTATCTACGCTGGACATACGGCCTTCTGCCGTGATCCGTGCCCGACAACCCTGAGGTGTTGAACGGCGACTTGCTGCCAGTCGTCCGACTGGTTTGGCCCGGGCAATCGGGCCGTCTATTGGAGATTCCATTATGTTTTCTGTAGATGAGACCCTGCGCCCTGGTAGCCAGAGGCCCGCCGAGCTGGTTCCGTCCCGTTACGCGCTGCGGGTCGGCGAGATTGACGTGCTGGTGGTCAGCGATGGGGTGCTGCCGCTGCCAGCCGCGACGTTGGCCACCAATGCCGAACCGGCCGACCTGGCGGCCTGGCTGAACGACAGTCTCCTGCCGCCGGACGTGTACACGTGGCCGCTGAACGCGGTCGTGGTGCGTAGCGGCGACCAGACCGTACTCATCGACGCGGGGATCGGAGACGCGTACCCGGACTTCCGGGCCGGGCAGTTGGCCCTGCGACTGGAAGCCGCCGGCATCGATCCCGCGTCCGTGACCGACGTGGTGCTCACCCACATGCACATGGACCACGTCGGCGGGCTGCTCGCCGACGGGCTCAAGGGCCGGCTGCGTCCGGACGTGCCGATCCATATGGCGGCCGCCGAGCTCGAGTTCTGGGCGTCGCCGGATTTCTCCCGCAACACTTTTGGCGGGGTGTCGGACGTGCTTCGGGCGACCGCCAGGCGGTTCATGGATGAGTACCGCAGCCAGCTGCGGTTGTTCGAGGCGGAGTACGAGGTGGCGCCGGGGGTGGTCGTGTGTCGCACCGGCGGCCACACACCCGGGCACAGCGTGGTCCGCCTCGCGTCCGGCGGCGACCGGCTGACCTTCCTCGGCGATGCCGTGTTTCCGGACCATTTCGATCGCCCCGACTGGTACAACGCTTTCGACCACGACCCCGAGGAGGCAGTCCGCGTCCGGGTCCGTCTCTTGCGGGAGCTGGCGGCGACCCGCGAGCCGCTGGTGGCCGCTCACCTGTCGTTCCCGTCCGTCGGCCGGGTGGCGGTCGACGGCGACGTCTTTCGTTGGGTACCGGTGAACTGGGACTACTGACCGCTGTCAGGGGAATAGGGCCGAAAGAGGCCTGCTTCAGGGAGCTTCGGTCCTTTGACTATGTGGCACGATTCGGGCCACGGACGCCGCTGCGCGCTGGCTCTGACCGCCGCAGTCGACCCGGCAGCGGACGCTGGACATTGAAATCGCCGTTTCAATCTTTGGAATTTTCGTGTACGTATCGAAGCACCACGCGCAGTCCGACCTTGTCGAAGCCCAGGCATTGATAGAGGCCTACCCGCTGGGCGCCTGGGTCGCGCCCAGCGGCGAAGGGCTGGTCGCAAACCATGTTCCCTTTCTGCTGGACAGGTCGCGCGGCAAATTCGGAACACTTCTTGGCCACGTCTCGCGCGCCAATCCCGTGTGGAGGCAGCTCGCCGGATCGGAGCAGTCGGTGGTCATGTTCCAAGGCCCTCAGTCGTACATCACGCCTGGCTGGTATCCGAGCAAGCAGGAGCACGGGAAGGTTGTTCCGACCTGGAACTACGCGGTCGCACACGCACACGGCGTGGCCCGGTCCATCGACGACGAAGGCTGGCTGCGCGACATGCTGGTTCGCTTGACGGCTGCTCATGAGTCCTCGCAGCCACTGCCTTGGAAGCTGACGGACGCACCCGCGGATTTCATCGACAAGCTCTTGCGCGCGGTGGTGGGCATAGAGATTCCGATCGAGCGACTGGTCGGAAAGCTCAAGGCGAGTCAGGATGAAGCATTGCAAGACAGGCTCGGCACCGTCGCCGGGCTTGTCGCCGAAGGGACCGAAAACGCTGCGGAAATGGCTTGCGTTGTCGAGCGCGCCATGTCCGGGCGTGAAGACGCCTGACCGAGCTGCGGGGACTCGAACAGGGCATGGAGAAGATCGACTTCAAGAAGACCCTGAAGCCACTCTATGGCCCGCCCGCCGGGGAGTTCGCTTCGGTCGAAGTGCCGCCGATGCAGTTCGTCAAGGTGGACGGCGAGGGCGATCCCAACACCGCGCCAGCCTACCGGTCGGCGGTCGAATGGCTCTACGGGGTCAGCTATGCCACGAAGTTCGCTGCGAAGGCGGCACTTGGCAAAGACTATGTGGTGCCGCCGCTGGAAGGCTTGTGGTGGGCCGACGATCCCAGGAGCTTCATCACGCGCGAAAAGGACCGGTGGCGCTGGACGATGATGATCATGGTCCCTGATTTCGTCACCCGCGACATGTTCGAGAACGCGCTGGCCAAGACGAGCGGGAAGCTCGGCCAGCCCCCGCAAAGCCTGCGCCTCGAAGCCTATGGCGAAGGGCTGTCGCTCCAGACCCTGCATGTGGGCAGCTACGATGAGGAAGCTCCGGTTCTGGCCCGGCTCCATGGCGAGGTGATGCCGAGCAAGGGCATGGCCTTCAACGGCCCGCACCATGAGATCTATCTGAGCGATCCGCGCAAGACTGAATCGGCCAGGCTCAAGACGATCCTGCGCCAGCCGGTGAAGTTCAAGCCGTAGGTGGCGAAGACGGCAACTCGAACCATCGCGCCCCCATTTCCTACCCCGGTCCTTCGCGCCTGAGGCTGTTGCTCAACGCCGTCTTCCTCAGGATCACGGCAAAGGACTGCACCGCGGCAGGCTTTGCCTCCTTCAGCCGCCACAAGATCCCCGGGGTCCGTATCGGCGTCGGGCTTTCGAGCGGAATGATCTTCAGCCCCGCCATCGCCTCCGGCACCGCGTTGATCGCCACGATCGAGCCGATCATCGTGCGCGCCACCAGCGCCAGCATCGGGGCCACGGTCGACATCTCGGCCACCACCGTGGGCTCGGCGCCGCAGGCGTGGAAGCACTCGTCGAGCATGGTGCGGGTCGAGAAGGCGGAGGAGACGAGCACTAGGTCTTGCCGGTGCAGCTCCACCATGCGGATGCGCTTGCGGTGCGCCAGCGGATGGTTCGTGGAAACCACCAGCACCATCTCTTCGTTGTAGAGCGGCTCGAACCACAGGCCGTCCGAGTCCTGCGGGCGGTAGGAGATGCCGAGGTCCATCTCGCCGTCCCTGAGGCGCGCGGCAATGACCTCGGCGGCAAGCTCCTCGACGCTGATGCGCACGGTCGGATGCCGCGCGAGGAACTGCGCCACGCATTCGGGGATGAGGCCGATGTTGAAGGTGTGGGTGGCGCCGATGCGCACCTTGCCGGTGAGGTTGCCGGCGCCGGGCTTGAGCAGCGCCACGCCCTGGTCCACCTCCTTCAATGCGCGCGCGGCGTAGCCGCGCAGCAGCTCGCCGGCCTCGGTGGTCACCACCTTCTTGCCGATGCGCTCGAAGAGCGGCTGGCCCAGCTCGTCCTCGAGCTGCTTGATCTGGTGCGAGAGGGTCGACTGAGTCACGTGCACGCGCTCGGCCGCGCGCGTGAAGCTCAGGCAATCGGCCAGGGCGACGAAGTAGCGCAGATGCCTCATCTCCATACAAACCCCCGCGAATGATCGATGCCATCGATCATATCCATGGAAATTCATCATTTGTCGCGGCCCACTGCGCGGCCTATCGTCCGGCCAGAACCAGGAGACAAAGCCATGGCGGACTACAACCAGGACAGCATCACGCGGGACGTGCTCGAGGCCTTCGCGAAGACGCCCGACCCGCGCCTGCGCGAGCTGATGACGACGCTGGTCAAGCACATCCACGCCTTCGCGCGCGAGGTCGACCTGAAGCCCGACGAGTGGCTGGCGGCGATGAAGTTTCTCGAAGCCACGGGGCAGATCTCGACCGACAAGCGGCCCGAGTTCATCCTGCTGTCGGACACGCTGGGCCTGTCGATGATGGTGGTGGCGCTGGACCAGGCGCGCGCCAGCGGCGGCGCGCAGGGCGCGACCGAGGCGACGGAGGCCACGGTGGAGGGCCCGTTCTACTGGGCCGGCGCGCCCGACATGCCGCTGGGCGCCGACATCAGCGGCAGCGCGCGCGGCGAGCCGACCTTCTACATGGGCCGCGTGACCGACGTGCACGGCCAGCCGCTCGAAGGCGCCTTGCTCGACGTGTGGTCGGGCGACGGCGAGGGCAAGTACGACGTGCAGCTCAGCAGCGAGCCGACGATGGCCGCGCGCGGGCGCTTTCGCACCGATGCGCAGGGGCGCTACTGGTTCTGGTCGATCCGGCCCGCCTACTACCCGATTCCCGACGACGGGCCGGTGGGGCAAATGATGCATGCCACCGAGCGCAGCATCTATCGCCCCGGCCACATCCACCTGCAGGTCTCGGCGCCGGGCCACGTGACGCTGACCACGCAGGTGTTCGTGGGCGGCAGCCCCTACATCGACCAGGACGCGGTCTTCGGCAAGCGCGACAGCCTGGTGGTCGACTTCGAGACGCACCCGCCAGGCAAGGCGGTGGACGGGCGCGAGATGCGCGTGCCCTACCACTCGGCGAGCTTCGACGTGCGCCTCGCGCCGGTGGCGGCCTGAAGCCCCCTCACATTTTTTGCAAGGACTCCCATGAAGATCGGCAAGGCCACCGTGCCGCGCACATCCATCTGCACCTCGGACGCCCACACCATCGTCGTTCGCGGGTATGACCTGTCGAAGGATTTGATCGGCAAGCTCTCTTTCGTCGACCATTTCTTCCTGCTGCTCACCGGGCAGAAGCCGACGCCGGGGCAGGCCGCGGTGCTCAACGCCACGCTGGTCGCCATCGCCGAGCACGGCCTGGTGCCCAGCGTGCAGGCCGCGCGCATGACCTTCGCCGCGGCGCCCGATGCGATGCAGGGCGCGGTGGCGGCGGGCATCCTTGGCTGCGGCTCAGTGGTGCTGGGCTCGTCGGAGACGGCGGGGCGCATGTATGTCGAGATCGACGAACAGGTTAAGGCCGGCGCCGCACTCGACGAGGCGGCGCTTTCGGTCATGCAGGCCTGGCGCGCCGCCCGGCGCTCGATTCCCGGCTACGGCCATCCGCTGCACAAGGAGCGCGACGAGCGCGTGGGCGCGCTGTTCGACGTGGCCACGGCCGCCGGCACCGACCTGCGCTTCGTCCACATCGCGGAAGCCTGCGAAAGGCTCTTGCCCGAGCTGCTGGGCAAGCCGCTCAAGCTCAACGTCTCGGGCGCGATCCCCTCGGTGCTGCTGGGCGCGGGCTTTCCGGTCGAAGGGCTCAAGGGCGTGCCGATGCTCGCGCGCACCGCGGGGCTGATCGCGCACATGGTCGAGGAGATGCGCCAGCCGATCGGCTTTGCGCTTTCCTACCAGGGGACGCGCGAGATGGAATACGACGGCGAGCTGCCTCCGGGTTTCGGGAAGCACAAATGATCCCGGTGTTGAAAGGCCTCAAGGTCATCGAGCAGGGCACCTTCATCACGGGGCCTGCGGCCGGCATGCTGCTCGGCGACCTGGGTGCCGACGTGATCAAGGTCGAGCAGCCGTTGACCGGCGACCCCTTCCGCGCCTTCAAGAACGGCCTGTACAGCCCGCACTACCAGACCTACAACCGCAACAAGCGCAGCATCACGCTCGACACCAAGAACGCCGCGGACCGCGATGTGCTCGATGCGCTGATCGCCGATGCCGACGTCTATATCCAGAACTTCCGGCCCGGCGTGGCGGAGAAGCTGGGCGTCGGTGCCGAGCGGCTGCAGGCGCTGAACCCGAAGCTCATCTACGTGGCGATCAGCGGCTTCGGCGCCACCGGGCCAGCGGCCAACCGGCCGGCCTACGACACGGTGGCGCAGGCGGCGAGCGGCTTTCTCAACCTGCTGGTGAACCCCGAGAACCCGCGCGTGGTCGGCCCTGCCATCGCTGATTCGCTCACGGGCTTCTATGCGGCCTACGGCGTGCTGGGCGCCTTGTACGAGCGCAGCCGCACCGGCGTCGGCCGCAAGGTCGAGGTGTCGATGCTGGAGGCGATGGCGCATTTCAACCTCGATGCCTTCACGCACTTCTTCCAGGTCGACGAGGTGATGGGGCCGTACAGCCGGCCGAGCGTGTCGCAGTCCTACGTGCTGCGCTGCGCGGACGACAAGTGGATCGCGCTGCACATGTCCTCGCCAGAGAAGTTCTGGCAGGGCCTGGCGGTCGCGATCGAGCAGCCCGACATCTTCCAGGACGCGCGCTTCGCCACCCGCGACGCGCGCATCGACAACCAGGAGGCGCTGATCCAACTGCTGGGCGCGCGCTTCCGCACGCAGACGCGCGACGAGTGGTGCCGCCGCCTGCAGCGCGAGGACGTGCCGAACGCGCCGATGTACGACACCAGCGAGGCGCTCGAAGACCCGCAGGCCAAGCATTTGCAGCTGATGACCTCGGCCGAGCATCCGGTGATGGGCCTGTTTCGCACGGTGCGCTCGCCGGTCAGCTTCGACGGCGAGCGCGCGCTCGAGGTGCGGCCGCCGCCGACGCTGGGCGAGCACAGCGACGAGATACGCGCCGCGCTGAAACGCAAGTAGATCAATAGAGACAACGGAGACAAGCGATGAGATTCAAGACAGCGATCGGCACCTTGCTCGCTGCAGGCGTGCTGCTTCTGGGCACGGCGCAGGCCCAGGACAAGGGCCCGATCAAGATGGTCGTGCCCTTCGGCGCCGGCACCACCACCGACACGGTGGCGCGCGTGGTCGGCGAGGGCCTCGGCAAGGCACTGCAGCAGACGGTGATCGTCGACAACCGCGCCGGCGCGGGCGGCTCGACCGGCAGCGACATGGTCGCCAAGTCGGCGCCCGACGGCCGCACGCTGGTGATGGGCACGGTGGGCACGCATGCCATCAACGCGGCGCTCTTCAGCAAGCTGCCCTACGACCCGATGCGCGACTTCGCGCCGGTGGCCTTCATCGGCTACACGCCGACGCTGCTGGTGGTGGCGGCCGAGTCGCCGCTCAAGTCGCTGAAGGACCTGGCCCAGGCCGCCGCGCGGCCGCAGGGCGTGACCTTCGCCTCGGCCGGCAACGGCACCTCGGGCCACCTCGCGGGCGAGCTGCTGGCGCAGCGCCTGGGCGGAAAGATGCTGCACGTGCCTTTCAAGGAAGGCGCGATGGCGCTGACGGGCGTGATCTCGTCGCAGGTCGACTTCATGTTCTATCACCCTGCCGCTGTGATGCCGCAGATCAAGGCCGGCAAGCTGCGCGCGCTGGGCGCGAGCGGCGCGGTGCGCAGCGCGGCGGCGAGCGATGTGCCGACGCTGATGGAGCAGGGCATCGCCGACTTCGACCTGGTCGCCTGGTTCATGTTGTATGCGCCGGCCGCCACGCCCGCCGCCACGCTCACGCAACTGCGCACCGCCAGCGCCGCCGCGCTCGCGCAGCCCGAGGTGATGGCGCGCCTGCGCGACCAGGGCATCGAGTCGCGGCCGATGCGCGCCGAGGAGATGCAGCCCTTCAATAAGACCGAGCTCGGCAAGTGGGCCGGGCTGGTCAAGCGATCAGGGGCTCAAGTCGACTGACAGTTTTTCGTTCGTTTCGCTCACAAGAATTTTTAAGGAGACAGGAACCATGAAGACGCAGAACCTCAAAGGCATCGGGCGGCGCACCGCCATGGGCGCCATCGCACTGGCCGCGGCCAGCTTCGCGCTGGCACAGCAGCCGTCGGGCCAGCCGATCCGCATCGGCAGCACGCTGGCACTGACCGGGCCGCTCTCGGCCACGGCCCAGATCCACAAGGTGGTCGGCGACATCTACATCGAGCAGCTCAACAAGCGCGGCGGCCTGCTCGGCCGGCCGGTGGAGTGGGTGGTGAAGGACGACCAGTCCAAGCCCGACCTGGCGCGCACGCTGTACGAGCAGCTGGTCACCGCCGACAAGGTCGACCTGCTGATGGGGCCCTACGCCACCGGCGCCATCCTCTCGGCGATGGGCGTGGCGCAGCGCTACAACAAGGTGCTGGTGCACCACACGCTGGGCATTCCCTCGCTCGCCAAGTACGACATGCAGTTCCCAGCCTGGTCGATCGGCTCCGACCCGGCGACTACGGTACCCAACACCTTGTTCGATGCGCTCGCCGCTTCGCCCAAGCCGCCGAAGACGGTGGCGGTGGTAACCAGCAAGTTCCCCTCGATCCAGTTCATGAGCGCGGGCGCGCGCGAGGTGATCAAGAAGCGCGGCCTGACCGAGGTGCTGTTCCTCGAATGGGACTTCGGCAACCGCGACTTCGGACCGATCGCGAATCGCGTGAAGGACGCCAAGCCCGACTTCGTGTGGGTCGGCGCCATCGGCCTCGAGGGCAACCTGCTGCTCGACGCCATGAAGAAGATCGACTATTCGCCGCCGCAGCATTTCTACCTGTACCCGGCGCCCGGCCCGCTGCTGGCGTCGCCGGACGCGAAGAACGCGCTCTCGGCCACGATCTTCGAGGCGCAGCCGCCTTTCACCTCCAACTTCGGTGCGGCCGAGTTCGTCAAGCTCTACACCGAGCGCGCCGCCAAGGCCGGCTTCACCGACACCGCGGTCGAGACCCAGGCCGCGGCCTCGTACACCGCCTGGCAGATCCTAGAGGCCGGCGTGGTCAACACCAAGAGCCTGGACGACAAGGCCATCGGCACCTGGCTGAAGGCGAACAAGGTCGACACGCTGCAGGGCAAGCTGCGCTTCGATGGCACCGGCAACTTCGGCGACGACCTGATGCGCATCAAGCAGATCCAGGGCGGCAAGTGGGTGGTGGTGTGGCCGAAGGAAGTGACCTCCGGCGGCGCCAAGCTGATCACGCCGTGAACTTCGCGCTGCCCAGCTTCTCGCTGCTGTCCCAGTCCATCCTCTCGGGCATCTTCGTCGGCGCGCTGTACGGGCTGATGGGCCTGGGCCTCAGCCTGAGCTGGGGCCTGCTCAGGCTCATCAACCTCGCGCACTTCGCCTTCGCCTTCCTCGCCGCCTACCTGTGCTACCAGATGGCGACGATGGGCATGGACCCGCTGCTGACGCTCGCCGTCATCGTGCCCTTCTTCTTTGCGCTCGGCGCGGGGCTGCACTGGGTGATGGTGCGCTTCAAGGTGACGCCCTTCAATTCGCTCCTGCTGACCTTCGGGCTCACCGGAATCGCCGAGAGCGTGATCCAGTCGATCTGGACCGCCGACTTCCGCAAGCTCGAGTCGGCGTATGGCGAGCACAAGTTCAAGCTCGGCGGGTTGTTCGTGCCGGTGCCGGAGCTGATCACGCTGCTGCTGGCCGTCGCGCTCTGCTTCGCGGTGTGGGCGGTGCTGCGCTTCACCGACCTGGGCCGCGCGATGCGCGCCGCCGCGCAGGACGCGCCGGTGGCCGCCGCCTTCGGCGTCAACCAGAAGGCGCTGGGGCTGGTGCTCGCCGGCACCTGCGCGGCGCTCGCCAGCGTGGCGGGCGTGTGCCTGGCGCTGAGCTTCACGCTCGCGCCTTCGCAGATGTATGCGTGGGTGGGCGTGGTGTTCGCGGCCGTGATGCTCGGCGGGCTAGGCAGCGCGCTCGGGCCGCTGGTCGCCGGCACGCTGATCGGCGTGAGCGAGGCCATCACGATGGCGGTCACCGCGCCTTCGTGGGCGCCGATCGTGTCGTTCACGCTCTTGATCATGGTCCTTCTCTTCAAGCCAGGAAAGAGCGCCTAGATGAAGCAGACCATTGGACTCATTGCCCTCGGGTTCTAGGATGAAACGCACACCACTGATCATCCTCGCCGCCGGCGTGGCGCTGGCCTTCGTGCCGCAGCTCGGCCTGCCGGCCTTCTACGACTCGCTGCTCTACCTGATGCTGCACTGGATCGTGCTCGCGACCTCGTGGAACATCCTGTCGGGCTACTCGGGCTACTTCTCCTTCGGCCACGGCGCCTTCTTCGGCGCGGGCATCTACACCAGCGCGAACCTGATGGCGCGCTACGACTGGCCCTTCTTGTGGACGCTGCCCGCGGCTGCGCTGGTCGCGGCGGTGCTGGGCGTGGCGCTGGGCGCGGTGGTGTTCCGCGTCAAAGGCGTGCGCGGCGAACTCTTCGCGCTGCTCACACTGGCAATCACCTTCGTGATCGGCACCATCGTGGTCAACACGCCGCTGGACGGCGGCAACGGCGTCTCGCTCGCGGCGGTGCCGGTGCCGAAGATCGGGCCGACGGCTTCGTCGACCTTCTATCTGCTGGCACTGATCGCGGCGGTGGCCACGCTCCTGATCGCCTGGGGCATCCAGGTGTCGAAGTTCGGCGCCGGGCTGTTCGCGATCCACGACGACGAGGACGCGGCCGAGGTGATGGGCGTGCCGACCTACCGCTACAAGCTGATGGCGCTGGCCGTCTCGTGCGCGCTGGCCGGCGTGGCGGGCGGCATCCACGCGCTCTTCCTCTCCTACGTGACGGCCGGCGAGGTGTTCACTATCACCGTGCCGCTCACGGTGGTGCTGATGAGCGTGCTCGGCGGCACGCGCCACTGGGCCGGGCCGGCCATCGGCGCAGTCGCGATCACCGGGCTGCTCTACAGCTTCACCGCGGCCGACCATGCGGTGGCGGGCAAGGCGCTGATCGGCATCATCCTGATCGCGGCGATTCTGTTCATGCCCGACGGCATCCTGGAACGCGTGCGGCGTGTGTGGAAGCGCGCGCCGGCCGCGAAGCCGGCCGCCGCCCCATCGACCGAGATGCCGGTCCGGGCAACGGCCGGCGCACAGGGCGATGTGCTGCTGCGCGTGCAGGGCCTGCGCAAGTCCTTCAAGGGTGTGCGCGCGCTCGGCGGCGTGGACGTCGACGTGCGGCGCGGCGAGATCCTCGGCCTGCTGGGGCCCAACGGCTCGGGCAAGTCGACCTTCATCAACGTCGTCAGCGGCCACTACGCGCCCACCGGCGGCGCGATCTGGTTCGAGGGCCGCTGCATGAACGGGCTGCCGGCGCACCGCATCGCGGGCAGCGGCATCGCCCGCACCTACCAGATCCCGCGGCCCTTCGGCCACCTGAACGTGCTGCAGAACGTGGCGATCGCGACCATGTTCGGCGGCGCGGTGCGCGACCCGGCGGCGGCCGCCAAGCAGGCGCGCACCTGGCTCGAGTTCACCGGCCTGGAAGACAAGGCGCATGCGCGGCCCGAGGACCTCAACCTGCACCAGCGCAAGTTCCTCGAGCTCGCCCGCGCGCTCGCCTCGCGGCCGCGGCTGGTGCTGCTCGACGAAGTGCTGTGCGGCCTGACGCCGCACGAGATCGACGGCGCGGTGGCGCTGATCCGGCGCATCCGCGAGCAGGGCTCCACCATCGTCTTCGTCGAGCACGTGATGCGCGCGGTGATGGCGCTGACCGACCGCATCGTGGTCTTCAACCACGGCGAGCTGCTGGCGGAAGGCGCGGCCACCGACGTGATGCAGCGGCCGGAGGTGATGACCGCCTACCTCGGAAAGGCCGCCCATGCTTGAAGTGCGCGATCTGCAGGTGGCCTACGGCGCAGCGCAGGCGCTGTGGGGCGTGTCGCTCGAGGTGCGGCCCGGCGAGCTGCTGTGCGTGGTGGGGCCGAACGGCGCCGGCAAGACCACGCTGATCAACGCCATCGCCGGCATGCTGCGTGCTCGCAGCGGGCACATCGTGCTCAACGGGCAGGACATCACGCAACTGCCCGCGCACCGCTTCTGCGAGGCCGGCATCGCGCTGGTGCCCGAGGGCCGGCGCCTCTTCACCGGCATGAGCGTGCTGGAGAACCTCGAACTCGGCAGCTACCTGCCGCATGCCAAGGCAAAGCGCGCCGAGACGCTGGCACAGGTGATCGAGCTGTTCCCGGTGATCCGAGAGAAGCTCGCGAGCCCGGCGGGCGAGCTCTCGGGCGGCCAGCAGCAGATGGTCGCGATCGCGCGTGCGCTGATGGCGCGGCCGCGGCTGCTGCTGCTCGACGAGCCCTCGCTCGGCCTGTCGCCGCGCATCGTGGGCGACATGTTCGCGGCGATCCGGCGCATCAACGCGGACGGCATGTCGGTGCTGCTGGTGGAGCAGAACGTCGCGATGGCGATGGAGGTCTCGCAGCGCGCCTACGTGCTCGAGGAAGGCCGCATCGTGGCCGAGGGCGTGCCCGACGAGCTGCTGGCGCGGCCCGAGATCCAGCGCGCCTACCTGGGCGTTTGAACCCCTTTCAACCGGAGAAACCCATGCTGTTCCCCACCACCATCGTCGGCAGTTTCCCGCAGCCCGAATGGCTGATCGACCGCGCCAAGCTGGCGGGTCGCTTTCCGCCGCGGGTGCGGGCGCGCGAGCTGTGGCGCATTCCGCCGCAGTACCTGGAAGAGGCGCAGAACGACGCCACGCTGATGGCGATCCGCGCGCAGGAAGAGGCAGGGCTGGACATCGTGAGCGACGGCGAGATCCGGCGCGAGAGCTATTCGAACCGCTTCGCGACCGCGCTCGACGGCATCGACCTCGACAACCCCGGCACGGCGCTGGACCGCTCGGGCCATCCGAACCCGGTGCCGCGCATCGTCGGCAAGATCCGCCGCCGGCATGCGGTGGAGGTCGAGGACCTGAAGTTCCTGCGCGCCCACACCGACCGCCAGGTGAAGATCACCGTGCCCGGCCCGTTCACCATGCTGCAGCAGGCGCAGAACGATTTCTACGGCAGCGAGGAAGAGGCGGCGATGGACTATGCCGAGGCCGTCAACGCCGAGATCCGTGACCTCTTCGCCGCCGGCGCCGACGTGGTGCAGATCGACGAGCCCTACATGCAGGCGCGGCCCGAGAAGGCGCGGCAGTACGGCTTGAACGCGCTGAACCGCGCGCTCGACGGCATCACCGGCACGACCGCGGTGCACATCTGCTTCGGCTACGCGGCCATCATCCACGAGCGGCCGAGCGGCTATTCCTTCCTGCCCGAGCTGGCGCAATGCAGCTGCAAGCAGGTGTCGATCGAGACCGCGCAGTCGCACCTGGATTGCTCGGCGCTGGCCGCGCTGGACGGCAAGCGCGTGATGGTGGGCTGCATCGATCTCTCGACGCCGGAGGTCGAATCGGTCGACACCATCGTCGAGCGCATCCGCCGCGCGCTGCCCTACGTGAAGCCCGAGAACGTGATCCTCGCGCCCGACTGCGGCATGAAATACCTGCCGCGCGATGCGGCGACGGCCAAGCTGCGCGCGATGGTGGAGGCGGCGAAGGTGCTGCGCAGGGAACACGCGGCCTAGCGGCCTCGGTAAGCGTTTTGTCATGCCTGACGCAGTATGAAGACGTGCGTTCTGTCCTCGTCAGGTGAGGGCGCAACGCTCATGCATGCGCTTGCCTGCAGGCCTACATTCAGACCCCAGGTAAGGCCTGCCACTCGAATTGACGCGACGGGTCCATCAGCAAGAGTCAAATTCGGAGACCCCTATGCGATCTGTCGCCCTCCTTGTCAGCCCCCTCGCAACGGTGGCATTGGTTCTTGCCTTCGGCTGGCCCGTGCTGCTCGGATGCTTTGCTCTTGCATTGAGCACGCTTCTTTTCTCCACTGAGGACACCGAAGCCGGGATGTCGTCGGCAACGCTGCATTCACTGAAAGAGCCGGCCTGAGCGAGGCGCCGGCGCTGCGCAGCGAGCACGCGGCCTGGCGACGAGAACCGCCGATCAGTGCTTGTGGGCTTCGGCCACCTTCTGCTCCGGGACAGTGACGGCGATCGTCTCGCTGGCAAGGATCTTGTGATTCGGATCAGCAAGCTCGATCAGCATCTTGTGCGCGCCGGGCTTCAAGCCAACCACGATGATGGGATCCCCGCTCGTATGGGCCCAAGTGCCGGGCCGATCGTCGAGGGTCACGTGCAGGTGTCCGACACGCGGCGACACCTCGCCGGCGCCCTTGCCGAAGACCGGGATGATCCGCATGTTCTCGGTCCGGTATTGAAGGATGACGACGCCCCGAGCCAGAGGCTCGGCCAAGGGCGCATACACATTGAGCTTCGGCGGCGGCTCCGATGCCAGCGGAATGACAGCCGCGGGACGGCCGATATCCGTGGCCGTTTGCGCCCAGGCGGCGGCGCAGAGGATCGCGCCGGCGGCGGCGACGGCAAGGAATCTGAAGGTGGAACGCATGGTGTTTCCTTTCGCGTTGTCCGAGGGACCGAGACTTCGATCGATGGCTGAATTTTCAGTGGAGCACCGGCCCTCTTGCGCGCAGAACGTATGCCTCTGTATCGGCGCGAACCATCCACACAGTACGTTTCACCTTCGCGTTCTCGCGATGCATGCCGATCGAACGGCGTGCGGCGTCGGAGCGCCCGACAGTGAAATTTACTGTTGTGAAAGGCGGCCCGGATACACAGGCATACGGTCCGCGCAGCTCGGGGGATGTCAGCCCCAAGAATCGTCCCATCGGTTCTGAACGGCCCTGCCGGATCCGTCCGAGTCCTACGTCGAACTGGCTGACGACGAACACAAGGACCCTCGATCGCCACATCCCTTGAGAGAAATGAAATGAAAGTTCGAATGATGGCGGCAGCGGTGCTGATCGCCGGCAGCAGCTTGGCGCCGCTTCTCGCGCAGGCACAGCAACCCTCAGGCATCGGGCGGACCCAGGCGCTGCGGCACGACCTCGGCAGCCACGGACGGGAGGTCATCCAGGTGCGCGTCGACTTCGCCCCGGGAGCGGCGTTCGGCATGCACACGCATCCGGGCGAAGAGATCGCCTATGTGCTCGAAGGCTCGCTGGAGTACCAATTCGAGGGCAAGCCACCCATCACGCTCAAGGCCGGCGACTCGCTGTTCATCCCCGCGGGCGCGGCCCACGCGGCGAGGAACGTCGGCAGCGGCAACGCGGCGGAGCTCGCCACCTATCTCGTCGAGAAGGGGAAGCCGCTCGTGGTGACCAAGTGAGGGTCCGCGCGCCGCGCGCCGGACCGCGGTTGTCCCATCAGCCGCGTGCGTGACCTCGGGCCTATGGGTTGAAGCTCACGCGGGTGGCGATCAGCACGCCGTCGACGACCTGCTCGCCCTCGATGGTCGCGCGCACGCCGTTGCCCAGGTTCGACGCGGTGCCGTTGACGAACACGACGCCCGCGCCGCCGGCATTCACGGGTTGTCCCCGCACCCGGAAGCTCGATGCGGAACTGAAGTCGCCGATGGCCCCGATCAGGATGAACGACGCCGGCCCGCCGGTGCCCGGCACATGCCGGATCTTGAGCTTGGTCGCCTTGAGGATGCCGTTGGACATCGTGCCGGCCACGTCCACCTTCACGCCATTGCCGACCGAGCCGGCAGGCCCGCCGGTGATCTGCGCGGAAGAAGCGTCGACCGCGGTGCCCAGGACCCGCAGCGAACCCAGTCCCGCGTAGTCGGTGACCACGCCTGCGAGCTGGACCGGCGTGGCGTTCGCCGTCGGCACCGGGTACCACCACTGCACGAGCGTGGCGGGCAGGCGGCCCGGCAGGGCGGTGTTCGCACGCACGCGCACGAGGGTGCCGTCCGCGAGCGGCCGTCCGTCGAGGCTGCCGCTCAGCACGGCGCCGCTGTAGTCGATGAGGAAGCTGCCGAGCGTGAAGGTGCGCCGCAGCGGGTCCAGATTCTGGACCGTGCCGCTGAGGATCGGGGCGGAGGCGCTGCGCTGCTCCACGCGCGTCGCCCGCAGCACGCCCGG